>JBDTOZ010000276.1:0-2341 GCA_039932995.1 Acidobacteriota bacterium
GGCGATCGGTGCACGATGTTCGCAAAGGAGGTGAGCCAGTGAGGAAGACAAGGGAGACAATGATGCGTTCCTTGCTGACAACCCGCTTTCCTTCGTGCTATCCTGCCGCCCGTAATTCACCGCGACCATGACCCACTACGACGAAGAGTCCTTATTTGAGTTTGTGGAAGGCACATCGCCGATCGCCGGAGAGATCGAGACGCACGTCTCGTCCTGCGCGGAGTGTGCGAATGAGGTCGGCGAGCAACGGGACATCATCGAGGCGCTGGCCAGCGGCGAAAGCTGGGAAAGCGCACCGGCTCCTGCTCCCCGTCATTTCATCGTGAACGTCACGGCCTTCGCCGAGCGGGCCCGATCCGAAGAGGAGCAGGCCAAGGTCTTGTGCGACGAGATCCTCAGCGGTCCCTCGTCGTGGTGGCGGCAGCGGCTGCGGACGACGGACGGCGTGGCCACGGCCGGAATGGTCAAGCAGTTGCTCAACCGGATGCGGGACATGCTCGAGCGCTCGCCGGCCAATGCCCTGCAAGTCACGACGCTGGCTCTGGAGATCGCCAATGCTCTCGACGTGTCGGCCTATCCGTGCGACTACGCCATCAAGCTGCGCGCCCAGGCCCATCGCGATCACGCGTATGTGCTCTCCTTCATGGGCCGCTATCCGGAAGCACTCGAATTCGCCGAGCGGTCCAAGCGCCTGTTCGATCAGGTGCCCCTCCCTGAGTTCGACCTGGCCCGCCTGGCGCTGGTCAAGGCCACGATCCTGCGCAGCACCGAGCGCGAGACGGAGGCGGCGGAACTGGCCCGCCGGGCCGGCGACACGTTCCTTCGTTTCGGCGACCGAGCCCGTTACCTGAACGCACGCATCACGGAAGGCTCCGTGGTCTACAGCACCGGCGCGGTGGAACAGGCGCTGGGAATCTGGCGGTCTGTGGAGTTCGACTCGGCGCTGGACGAGGTGGGCGCGGTGCGCGTGGCGCACAACATCGCGCTCTGCCTCTCCGACCTGCAGCGGCACGCCTCGGCCATCGAGTACCTCCAGCGCTGCGTCGTGCAGTTCGACCTGCTGCAGATGGAGACCGAGCGCACCCGTAGCCGGTGGAAATTGGCCAGCGCCTTGGTTGCGGCGGGAAAGTCGCTGGAAGCCATTCCCACGCTCCGGCTCACGTGGAAAGAGTTCGAGCAATTGGAGATGATCGGAGAGGCCGGCCTGGTCGCTCTCGAACTGGCGGAAGCACTGCTGGCCTGCGAACGCGCGGACGAAGTCCCCGCCATCTGTCGCGACCTCATCGCCCAATTCACCCGCTTCGGGATGACTTCGCGCGCCATCACCGCCCTCTCCTTTCTTCGAGAGGCAGTGGCCATCGGACAGGCATCCCCCAGTCTGGTGCGCCATGTGTACAGCTTCCTTCGCGAGCTCCCGCCGGAGCAACCTCGCCTCTTTGCGCCGCCGCCCGGTGGCCTTGGGGAGTAGCCGGTCGGCCGGGCATCTCCCACCTGTTACACATCTTCAGCGGCCAACGCTGAGCAACCGAGAAGAACGAGCAACAACATAAGGAGGAACTATGCGCTCTTCGTCCGTCAAAACCACCATCGTCGCCCTCACGATCTCTGCCACTCTCATCGCCGTCACCCCGTCCGCCCAGGCCCGCACCACACGCCCCTCCCGCGAGACCACCACCGTGCAACGCAACGCCGGTCCGGCCGAGCGCGCATGGCGCCTCATGGAGCGGCTGGCCCGCCGCATCATCGGTGGAGTGACCACCTTCGGCGATGGGACGACCGTGCCCATCCCCACGGTCAACGACACCGGCGACGGCACCACCGTGCCCATCCCCTGATCGCCCGACGAGATTACCGACGCCATCGCCTCCTTCCCTGCCGGCAGCAACCCTAAGCCGCCGCCGGCAGGGAAGGGCCGACCCTTGCGAACGGGAGAGGTCGCAGTTGGCGTCGTCGCCGAAGAATCTACGGTCGTTCTCTTTCGAGAAGCGCGACGCGGGAGGAGATCTGCCTCGGTCTCACGCCGGCCCTGACCCACGAGGTGGCGCCGCCTCGGGTCATCGTAAAAGACGGTGGTCGCTTCTTCGAACGTCACGCCATGCTTTTCGAAGTTCGTCTTCGCTTTGTTCGTATCCCATTCGAAGCGGATCTCATCATCCTCAGTTCTTCAGCGTGCGGTCTCGGAACCCTCCGAAACGCGATCCGGATGCGAAAGGCCGGTCGGGCCGGTCTTGTCCACCGCCTGTTCCGGGTGACAGACGTCAACCACCACTACATCCGTACACAGAGGTTCCCCGCGCATGCCATGGATCGTCCTTCTGCCGCAGCTCGGCTTGGAACTGCT
>JBDTOZ010000277.1:0-3902 GCA_039932995.1 Acidobacteriota bacterium
ATGGGTTCGAGCCACTCCCTTCGGAATGGTGGCATTACGACTTCAAAGGGTGGCGAAACTTCGAGCTGATGGACGTGCCCATCGAGCAGTTGCCATGACGTGCCCAAAGGCTACGCCAGCCAGCGCCGGCGGCGGTGCCGCCTAGAAGCGCGAGACCATCGAGATCGAGCCCACTTTGTAGGTGTCCGAGGTGTCGTACGCAAAGTCGATCTGGAAGCGCGGCCAGGCCAGCCCGCCGCCGATCGAGTAATGCGTCCGGTCTTTCCCCTTGGGATAGAGCATCGCCTCGGCGATGAAGTTCGGGTGATTGAGAGGGCCGTCCCACTCGATGGAGTGCGCCGGATCCGTCCAGACGCCCCCGCGCAGCGCGAAGGGAATCTTCGAAGCGAAAAAGTACTCGGCGCCCACGTGAATCTCGGTGACGTCGTTGGCCTTGAATGGATTGCCGATCGCGCGCACTTCAGGCACCGCGCTGACGAAGTCGTCCACGAGATTCGAGTACTTCACATGCACCGCGTCGACGTTCACGGTGAGCACCGGAATGGGACGAAGCGAGATCCCGAGACCGGCGATGTCCGGCGTGTGGAACTTCGTGTTCGCCACCTGGCCGAAGTTGAACTGCGAGGCGCTGTCCGCGTAGAAGAGCGGGGCCTCGAACTCCGGACCCTGCTTGTACACGCCGCCGAAGCTGATGCGGTCCATCGGCGTCCACTTGAATCCGAGAGCGACCGTCGTGTCGGCCTCTTCGACCAATTCCACATTGCCCCCGTTCACGTTCGCGGTGGCCTGCACGACCACTTGCTTCGGATCGAACTGCGGCGTGAAGCGGAACGTGAACGCCGACTCCTGGAAGCGCTGATGGCGCACGGTCGCTCCCACCGAAAACGACGGGAACACCTGCCAGGCGCCGGCCACGCCGTAGGTCCGCTGCCGCACGGAGAGTGCGGAGACGAAAGGATCGACGCGGAACTCGAGACAGGAAAACGGGTTGTTCGTGCTTCGGCGGCGGTCCAGACATTCCTGCCGCGTGATGGGCCCACCCACGATCTTGTTCGCCTCGGCGGGAAGGAAGAAATTCGGCAGCGGAGTGATGTCCCCGGTGACCGGATCCTCGGACGGCGCCACCACACCACCGCCTTCGTTGTTCAGTGGCTCGTGATAGTAGAGGCCTACCGTGAACCGGTTCTTGATGGGCAGCACCGCGCTGGCGAAGGTGAGCACGACGCGATCGCTGTGGTTGGTGAAGGCCGTCCGTCCCACCGCAGGGAACGTGCCGCTGGTCGTGAAGAGTTGCTGCTCGAGATAGTTGCGCGCCTCGATCGAGACTTCGCGCTTGCGCAGGATCGTCAAGCCGGCCGGATTTGCCTCGGCCGCCGAAGCGTCGTCGGCCAGACCCAGAAACGCGCCGCCCATGCCCAACGATCGTGCGCCGGGATTGCCGAAGTTGAATTGCAAACCGGAGAGGGCCTCGATGTCGACGTTCTGAGCGAACGCAGGAAGGGCGAGGAGCGAGATGACGAGCAGAAGCTTACGCATTCGCGAAGTTTAACAGGCTGAGGCGGGGGAGCCGGCACGTCACGCCAGGTCACGACGAACTGGCCATGAACACGACACTGGGACAGGGGGGGCTCCGGGCATTCTGCCCGGAGCGGCGTCGGGCAGAATGCCCGCGCCCCAACGTCCGAGTCGCACCAGGTCACGCCGAAACTGGCCATGAACACGACACTGGGACAATGGGGCTCCGGGCATTCTGCCCGGAGCGCGTCGGGCAGAATGCCCGCGCCCCAACGTCCGAGTCGCACCAGGTCACGCCGACACTGGCCATGAACACCACACTGAACCGTGGGGCTCCGGGCATCCTGCCCGGAGTGGCGACGGGCAGAATGCCCGCGCCCCCAACGTCCGAGTCACGCCAGCTCACGACGAACTGGCCATGAACACCACACTCGAACAGTGGGGCTCCGGGCATCCTGCCCGGAGCGCGTCGGGCAGAATGCCCGCGCCCCCAACGTCCGCGTCACGCCAGGTCAGCGGGTCGAGACGCGCCCCGCCTTCACACCCTCGATCACGTTCGCAATCACTTCGTCGGGAGCGCCCAACTGCTTGACGCGATCGCGGCGCCAGCTCCATTCGATCTGACCGTTGGCGAGACTCTTCGCGCCGACGGCGATGCGCAGCGGGAAGCCGATCAGGTCGGCGTCCTTGAACTTCACGCCAGGGCGCTCATCGCGATCGTCCAGCAGGACCTCCACTCCGGCGGCCACGAGCTGGTCGTAGACCTCGCCAGCCTTGGCGTGGACGTTTTCTTCCTTGCCGAGGACCGTGATCACGACCTCGTACGGTGCAATGGGCATCGGCCAGATGATTCCGTCGTCATCGTGGCTCTGCTCCACCGCGGAGGCGATCGTGCGGGTGATCCCCAGGCCGTAGCAGCCCATGATCATCGGCACGCGCTTGCCGCTTTCATCGAGGTACTCGCAGTGCATGGCCTCGGAGTACTTGGTGCCGAGCTTGAAGATGTGGCCGACCTCGATGCCCCGATGAATGTCGAGCGCGGTGCCGCAGCGGACGCACGGGTCGCCGGCCACGGCGGTCGTGAAATCGCCGTACTCGGGCTCCGGAAAGTCGCGACCCGGAACCGCGTAGTCGAGGTGATGGTCTTTCTTGTTCGCACCGACGATCCAGCGCTTGCGGCCCCGCAGCGAGTGGTCCGCGAGCACGCGCGCGCACTTGGTGCCCACCGGCCCGCAGTAGCCGATCGGTCCGCCGGTCGCTTCCTGGAAACGGTTCTCGGCGATCAGCTCGAGGGATTGTGCGCCGAGGTGATTCTTGATCTTGACCTCGTTGCCTTCGCGGTCGCCGCGGATGAGCACCATCACCGGGCCGAGGTCGGTGTCGAAGACGAGCGTCTTCACCAGTTGCGCCGTCGGCTGGTGCAGGAAGCGGCCGACGTCGTCGATGGTCTGCGTGCCGGGCGTGTGCAGCTCCGCCAGCGCCTCGGACGGCGCGGGCTCCACCTCGTCGTCGAAAAACTTCGAGGTGGCTTTCTCCACGTTCGCGCCGTAACGGCAGTTCGGGCAACTGACCACAGCGTCCTCACCCGACTGCGCGAGGACCATGAACTCGTGCGAGGCCGATCCGCCGATATTGCCGGTATCGGCTTCGACAGGTACGTGGTCTAACGCACAGCGATGAAAAATCCGCGTGTAGGCATCCCGCATGGCGTCGTACGTCTCGTCGAGCGATTCGCGGCTGGAATGGAAGGAGTACGCGTCCTTCATGATGAACTCCCGGCCCCGCATCAGGCCGAAGCGGGGACGCACTTCGTCCCGGAACTTGGTCTGGATCTGATAGAGGTTCACCGGCAACTGCCGGTAGGAGTTGATCGTGTCGCGCACCGTGTCGGTGACGACTTCCTCGTGCGTGGGACCGAAGACGAAGTCGCGATCGTGCCGATCCTTGATGCGCAACAGCTCCTTCCCGTACTGCTGCCACCGCTTCGACTCCATCCAAAGCTCCGCCGGCTGAATGGCCGGCATGAGCAGCTCGGTCGAGCCGGCCCGGGTCATCTCCTCGCGGACGATGTTCTCCAGTTTGTGGATGGAACGGAGACCCAGCGGCAGGTAGGTGTAGATGCCGGCGGCGACCTTCCGGATCATGCCGGCCCGCATCATCAATCTCTGCGAGACGACATCGGCGTCGGCGGGAACTTCACGAAGGGTGTTGATGAATGTACGGGACCAGCGCATGGGCGGGCGATTCTACACGGTTGGCGGGGGGCGATTGGCGATGCAGGCCGATCCCCAACGCGATAGAGGACTTTAGTCTGTGGAGCGGCGGACTTTAGTCTGTGGAGCGGTGGACTTGAGTCCACCGGGCACTCGCGAGGAGTGAGCCGTGAG
>JBDTOZ010000278.1:0-4937 GCA_039932995.1 Acidobacteriota bacterium
GTACCGGGGGCGGCGCCCCCGGCTCATGTCCATTACGCCTCCGGCGTAAACCGAGACCCAGCGTAGTCGTCACGATTCCGACGATCGCTCTGGCACCCCTGCCGGGGCGCATTGTTTTTATGCGTCCTTACCGGGGCCGCGCGCCTGCGGCGCTTGCCCCCGGCTCATGTCCGTTACGCCTCCGGCGTAAAACCGAGGCCCCGCGTAGACCCCTGCCAACCGCCAACCGCCAACCGCCAACCGCCAACCGCCAACCCTACTCGCCCAACTTCCCTTTCAGCTCCCGCAATTCGGCGGAGAGGGCGGCCACCTGGTCTTCGAGGCGTTGCACGCGGATGGAGAGGGGCTCGCCGCGCGACTCGGAATGGGACTCGGTAGCGGGCGGGTCGTCGACGATGGCGCCTCCGGTGGTGTGGGCCCAGCGCTCTTCCTTCTGGCCGGGGCGGCGTGGCAGTTGGCGAACGAGTGGCTCGCTGTGCGCGGCCATGTCGCGGAGCGTTTCCTCCACTTCCGCCACACTCTCGAACTGCTGCAGCCGGTCGCTGCGGCCACGCATCTCCCCGGCGGTCTGCGGTCCGCGCAAGAAGAGCAGTCCGATCAGGGCTTTCTCTTTCCGGTTCAGATGCCAGACGGTATCGAGGTTGTGGTCGTAGCGCGTGGCCCGGCCGCTGAGGACCTTCCACACCAGCCGCTCGTCCTGCAGACGATCGAGGGCGCGCTGAATCTCTTCCTCTGCCAGTTCCATCACCGGCTCGCGATTCGACTTTTGGTTCGCCGCCGCGGAAAGCGCATTGAGCGTGAGGGGGTAGTACTCCGGCGTGGTGAGCTGCTTCTCGATCAGCGAGCCCAGGACCCGCACCTCCACCGCATCGAGCGTGCGGGGGATGCGCGGCCGGCCTTTGGAGGAAGTGTCCAGAGTGGGGATGAACGTCATGGCGGAAGTCTATCGGTTGCGCGCGGCCGGTGGGGAGTCCCATCCCGGAGAAATCGGCGGCGCGAAGACCGCCGGGCGCGCCACCCGCGTGTCCCCGAAATAGTTGTCCACGCGCAACGCCACCTTGCGGGCCAGGGCCATGAACGTGGTCATCTTGCCGCCGAACACGTTGATCAGACTCCCCCGCCGCACCACGCGAAAGTCACGGCCGATGGCGCTGGGGTTGGTGGAGCGTCCCACCAGCGGCCGCACTCCGGCGAAACTCGACTGCACGTCATCGCGGGAGATCGGCGTGCGGAGATAGCGGTTGAAGCGCTGGATCAGATAGTCGACCTCCTCGCCGGTCGCCTGGACGTGATCCGGCGATTCCTTCTGCACGACCTCCGTGGTGCCGACCAGGGTGGTCCCCTTCCACGGCAGGACGAAGAAGACGCGCCGGTCACTCGACGACTGGAGCAACAGACCGGACTCGCTGACGCGGTGCTTCAAGACCAGATGCGAGCCGCGCACGAGTGAGAGCACGTACGGAGCAGCGATGCCGTTGGCGCGCAGCAACTCGTTCATCCATGGCCCGGCGGCGTTCACGACGGCATCGAAGCGCTCTTCGTCGCCGCGCGCGGTGCGCAGCAGCCAACCCTTGCCCTCGGGACGGATGCGCTCGATCTTGGTCTGCTCGCGCACGGAAGCTCCGTCGCGGAGCGCGGAGGCCACCACGGACCGCACCAGCGCGAAATCATCCACCTGCGCGTCACTGTAGGAGAACCCGCCCCGCAGGCCCCGCTCCGTGAGCGGCGCCCGCGTCAGCAGCTCGGCCACGGAGTGGGATTGGTGAGGCGGAACGTGGCCGTCGCGCGCCAGCCGGTCGTAGAGGATCAGACCGGCTTTGATGATCGCGCGGCTGCGCGGACTGTCGTCGTAAATCGGGAGGAGGATCTCCAGGGGATGCACGAGTGTCGGGGCATGCTCGAGCAGCCAGGCCCGTTCGCGGAGAGACTCGCGCACGAGACCGAAGTGCATTCGCTCGAGGTAGCGCAGACCGCCGTGGATCATCTTCGTGGTGGCCGAGGAGGTCTGCGCTCCGCAGACGCCCTTGTCGAATAGGGTGACGTCGTAGTCGCGCCGAGCCAGCTCCCAGGAGGCCCCTGCGCCATTGATGCCTCCGCCGACGACCGCGATGCGTTGCCGATTGGAGGTTGCTGGTTGTTGAGTACTCGTCACGTGCACGCCCACCACGCCGGTCTGTCAAACGGGACACGGTTCGCCGGAAGGCGCGGGCCGCATCCGGCCGAGAATAGCAGGGGACAGGCCGCGAGCACGAGAACGCGGACGACACGCCACAGGAGATCGACAACCACCGGCAGACCCTTGGCAAACACTCTGCAAGTGCCTCAGCCGTATGTCAGCTCTGGAGCGATTCGACCTTGCGCCTGACGCAAACGGCGATCTGGCCGTCATGCTCACCGGCGGCGGCGCACGAGCGGCGTATCAGGTCGGGCTGCTGAAAGGGATCGCGCGACACTTTCCCCACCTGCGCTTCCAGATCATCATCGGCGTGTCGGCGGGAGCCATCAATGCCGCCTATCTGGCGGCCTCGCGCGGGACCCTGATGGAGAAGGCGGATCGCCTGGCCGAGATGTGGTGCGAGCTCGATTGCGACTCCATCTATCACTTCGACTGGAAGACCCTGCTCCCCTTCCGCTCCGTCCTCGCGTCCTTGTCGCCCAAGAAGTTGCGATGGGCGAAAACGACGGCGCGGGCCATCGTCGACACCACTCCCCTCCGCGATCTCCTCTGCAGGATCCTCCACATCTCCCCCGGCCATCCCATCCCCGGCATCGAGGAGAGCATTCTCAGCGGCGATCTGCGCGCGCTGGCCCTCATGACTCTCGACTACTCGACGGGCCAGACCGTGCGCTGGGTGCAGGGCCGCAACTACGACGACTACGAGGGTCCCAACGGCCGCGTGGCCATGACCCGATTCACCGTCGAGCACATCCTGGCCTCGGCGGCACTGCCGTTCGTTTTCCCTGCCGTGAAGATCGGGGAGACGTACTACGGCGACGGAGGAATCCGTCTCTCCGCGCCACTCTCCTCGGCCGTACACCTTGGCGCGAGCCGGATCATCGCCATGTCCACCGGCTATCAACGTTCGCCCGAAGAAGCGGCCACTCCGGAGATCGCCGGCTATCCTCCGGCTGCCCAGGTGCTGGGACAACTGGTCAACGCCATCTTCCTCGACGTGATCGAAGAAGACGTGGCCCGCATGCAACGGATGAACGACCTGCTCAACAAGATGGCTCCGCACGAGCGCGGCGGTCTCAAGCCGATCGATCTACTGGTGCTCCGCCCCTCCGTCGACCTCGGCAAACTGGCCGGCGAGTACGAGCGCTATCTCCCCCGCAAGCTCAAGCTCCTGGTCCGGGCACTGGGCGCGAAAGAGACCGAGTCCCCCGACTTCGTTTCCCTGCTCATGTTCCAGCCCGAGTACACCGCGCGCATCATCGAGATCGGCGAGTCCGACGTCGAGGCACGCCTGCCGGAGATTCGCGCCTTCCTCGGCGAGGAGACGCGCCTCGTCGCGGCGGGGTGAACCTCTTTTCGTGCAGCATCCGCGGAGGACCACGATGAAGACTCCAACACTCCCCTCCTGCCCCGTATAATTCACGATCAATGGCGGTCCTACACTTGGAGCTCCTTGGGGATTTCCGTCTGCGGACTGAAACGGGCTCGCTGATCACAATCTCAGCCCGTAAATCGCAGGCGATGCTCGCCTTTCTCGCAGTCAAGCCCGCGCAACTGGTGTCCCGGGACAAGATGGCCGGTCTCCTCTGGAGCAGTACCGCTCCGGAACAGGCCCGCCAGAGTCTCCGCCAGACTCTTTCCACGCTGCGGAAAGAGCTCTCGGCGGTGTCACCGCGCAAGATCCTGGTCGAAGAGGGGGACTTCCTGTCCCTCGACACGACTCAGGTGCGTTGCGACGTGGTGGAGTTCGAGGCCCTGGTGGCGGCTGGGACCGCGGAAGCACTGGACCCGGCCACGCGACTCTACGGCGGCGACTTTCTGGACGGCTTTCTCATCGACGAAGAAAAGTTCGACCAGTGGGTCCTGGCCGAGAGGGACCGCCTGCACCGGATGGCTCTCCGGGCGCACGCACAGCTGGTGGAACAGCTCACGCGCGTCGAGGCCATCGACGAAGCGATCGCCGCGGCGCAGCAGTCCCTGCGCATCGACAGTCTCCAGGAAGCGGTCCACCGCACGCTGATGCGCCTCTACCTGCAGAGCGGAGATCTGCTCAACGCCCTGCAGCAATTCGACAGTTGCGCGAGGATCCTGCGCCGCGAGCTGGACGTCGAGCCGGACGCCGAAACGCGCGCGCTCCAGCACGAGATCGTCGAGCTTCGCAAGCATCGCAGCCAGACCCAGCCCACCGAGCGCGACCAGCGCAAGTCCGTCATGGTCGTCGAAGACAACGTCCTCAACCGGGAGCTCACCAACGCCGTGCTCAAGAGCGCCGGCTATCACGTCCTCGTGGCCAAGGACGGCGCGGAAGCGCTGATGCTGCTCGGTCGCGAGCACGTCGACTTGATCCTCCTCGACGTCGATCTCCCTTTCATCGACGGCCACAAGGTCCTCGAGGCGCTCCACGAGATGGGCATCACCGTCCCCACGATCTTCATCTCCGGCCTGCCCGGCGAAGAACCGGAAGTGAAAGCCTTCGCCATCGGAGCCGCCGACTTCATCCGCAAGCCGGTGAAGAACTCGGTGCTGCTGGCCCGCGTGTCCAAGGTGCTGAAGTAGCTGCCGGTTCGGGTCGTCGCGTCTTCGAGTCGTCGAGTCGTCTCATAGGCTCAAAGTCTCATAGTCTCAGAGAGTCGAGGGCACCGGCGTCTATGAGACTGTGAGACTCCTGTACTACCAACCCCGAGTTTCTTCGCGCGACGCGAAGATTTGCTGGCGGAGCATTGGAGCGCCGGCGTCCTCGCCGGCTGGCCCGTGGGCGTCT
>JBDTOZ010000279.1:0-1505 GCA_039932995.1 Acidobacteriota bacterium
CTCTCATGACGGGTCCGATGCCAAACAGCTAGGAGAGCCATGTCCAGATCTCGCGGCCAGAGGCCCAGTGCTTCTGCCTTCATCATCCCCTGTGGAGCAAGCTCGTTCCGAGCCGCCGGCGACATGTCCGTCCTTTTCGTGTCTATGCAGTGGGAGTGTCTTCATGAATGAACCCCCGATCATCGAGCGGAACCTGACCATCGACGGAGAGTCCTTTGCTCTCGTCGTCACGACACATCACAACGGCGTTGTCGCCACCACGGCCATCCACCGGCACGATTTCGAGCGGCGGGTCGGAGGGGCGCGCTTCGTCGAGACCATCGGCGGGCTCTCCGAAGTCGGACACCTCTCCAGCACCATGACCGAGAAGTGCATGGCGGCCATGATCCCGGCCGACGGACAGAAGACGGTCATCGCCACAGGCCCAGGCAACATCCTCAGCGAGGAGCGCCGCGCGGAGATCCTCGTCGAGCACGTGCGCGTGGTACGAGAGCTCGATCCCGGCACCATCGTCGGACCGGACATGAACAACCCCGAGTCGGTGCAGGACCGCGCGGCGCGGGCCGAGGGGATGCTCGATCACTTCACTGGACTGAGCGAGGCCACCCGCGGACTCTCCATCGACAAGTTCGGATACACCGCACACGGCCTGGTGGCCGCCATCCGCGCCTGCATCGATGACGCCGCCCTGGCGAAGCAGCGGGTCAGCATCCAGGGATTCGGCGCCGTGGGCGGGCACACGGCCCGGCTGCTGGCCGACCTGGGCGCAAAGATCGTCGCCGTGAACAACAAAGACGTGCTGTTCACCGATCCGAACGGCTTGGACATTCAATCGCTCTGGGCGCACCGTCTCCAGTACGGCGACGAGGGCCTGAACCACTACGCCCACGACGGGGACGACTTCCGGACCAGCACCAACCCCGACGACATCTTCCAGGTGCCGGCCGACATCTTCATCCCGGCCGGCCGCACCGACGTCCTGGCCACCGCGGCCGAGTTGGAACACGATCGCCAGACCGAGAACCCGGACGTCCGCGACGTGGCCGGCTTTCATGCCGCCACCGGCGTCAAGCTCGTCGTAGAAGGCGCCAACCACCCCCTCTCCCTCGCCGCCGAAGGCTGGCTGGAATCGAAAGGAGTGCGCATCCTCCCCGACTTCATCGTGAACTGCGGAGGCCTGATCGGCTGCTGGGTGGAGTGGCAAGCCCGTCATCGCGACGGATTGAAACCGGTGGTCGACCTGAAGGAAGTGGGACAGAAGGCGCTGGAGCACATTCGCGAAACGGTGACCGCGAACATCAAGGAGCTCTTGTCAGCAGAAACGTCCGCACGAGAGACAGCTGGGCGGATTGTGGAACGGAATCGGGAAAAGCTTGCAACCGGCCGCGCCTACCAGATCGCGCTGACAAACAGCTCAGGAACTTTCTGATGTGGAAGGAACGAATAAAGAAGGGTTGCTCAGCAGAATTTGTGGATTGTGTCTGGCAAGGGTAGATCGCCAAGTG
>JBDTOZ010000280.1:0-3075 GCA_039932995.1 Acidobacteriota bacterium
ACGCCGCACAGCCAGCCGGCGAGACGCCGGCGTTCCTTGGGTTGGCGGGCGCAGTGCGCACTGCGCACGCTAACTCTGTCTGCAAAGCCCGGCTTGCATCGAATCACGAGGTCGATGGTTTCGCTTTTCGTGATTTCGATCACCTGTCCGGGATCCGGACGGAGGACTCCCGGCCGGCATCGATGCCATTTTGATCGGAACCGACTCCAGGGACGAGGGTTAGCGGGCAATCGAGGAGCTGGCAGAGACCTTGACCTACTTTCGGTCACCGATGGTCACTCGACTGCCATTCCCCGCCCGATATCGCTTTCCGATTCTATTCGGCGTGATGACCTTCTTGGCCTTGAGCCTCTCGGTCAGGATCACACGCGGACTGGTCGTCCAACGTCCGTCGGAAGACGAGGCGCGCAGTGAAGCCGTCCTCCTGGCGGGCCTCGTGGGGGCCATCACCCTCTTCGCTTGGAATGGCGGACCCGAGGTGGCGGCACGGCGCAGGACCGAGGAGGAGCTCGAGCAGCTCAGCGCGCAAAACCGGATGATCCTTTCCTCAGCGGCGGACGCGCTGGTCGGCGTCAATGCGCTGGGACGGACCACGTTCGTGAATCCGGCCGCCTCGCAACTGCTCGGTTGGGCAGGGGAAGAGATGATCGGCCGCTGCTTCGACGAAGTGGTGCATCAGGACCGCGAGGGCCTCTTGACGCCCTGCGACGACTGCCCGCTCCATCAGACGCTGAAGAACGGGCTTTCGGTGAAGGCCACCGCGACGTACTGGACTCGGTCAGGCGCTCCCGTGGAGGTCGAGCTGACGAGCCAGCCGATGTGCGATACCAGCGGACAGATCGTGGGCGCGGTGGTGACGTTCCGCGACATCACACAGCGCCGGGTCATGGAGCGGATGAAGGACGAGTTCATCTCCGTGGTCAGTCACGAGCTGCGCACTCCGCTCGCGTCCATCGTCGGCTCCCTGGCGCTGATCTCGGGCGGGAAAGTGGGCGAGATCCCAACCAAGATGGCGCGCATGCTGGAGATCGCCGTCGCCAACACCAACCGGCTGGTGCGTTTGGTCAACGACATTCTGGACATCGAGCGGATGGCATCCGGTCAGGTCACGATCGTCCGGCAGTTGTGCCGGGTGGACGATCTGATCCACGAAGCGGTGGACGCGATGCGTCTTCTGGCCGAGCAGGCCTCCGTGCAGGTCGAGCAGCTTTCGTCGCAGGGAGTGCTGTTTGCCGACCGGGATCGTCTCCTTCAAACCCTGACCAATCTCCTCGGCAATGCCATCAAGTTCTCGCCGCGCGGAGGCGTGGTGACCGTCGTCGGAGCCATCGAAGGAGCCCACATCCGGTTCTCCGTGCAGGACCGCGGGCGGGGCATCCCCGCCGAGAACCTGGAGGCGATCTTCGAGCGGTTTCAACAGGTCGATGCCAGTGACTCGCGCGACAAGGGAGGCTCGGGGCTGGGCCTGGCGATCTGCCGGGGCATCGTCACCCAGCATGGGGGCGAGATCTGGGCCGAGAGCGATTACGGAAAGGGAAGCCGCTTCGTCTTCGTCATCCCCCGGGTACAGCGGACTGTTCCCACTCCGGCCGCGCCGGAATGCCGGACGGTGTTGGTTTGCGAGGACGACCAGGTCATTCGGGATGTCGAGATCGAGCTGGTGGAGGGCGCGGGGTATCGCGCGATCGGGTTCTCATCGGGAGAAGCTCTGCTGGCCAGTGCCGAGATCGGAAGCGCCGACGCGATTCTGCTCGACATGGGGCTGCCGGGACTGGATGGCCTGGGGGTCATCGCCGAGCTCCAGGCCAGACCCGATGCCCGGGAGATCCCGGTCGTCGTGGTTAGTGGCTCGCTGTCGTCCGGTCCTACACGTGGTGTCTCTGTCTGGCTGACGAAGCCGCTCGACGCGGGGGAGCTTCTGCGCGGGCTGGAGGAAGCGCTCCGGCAGCGAAACCGGGCTCCCATTTCGGATCGCGGTCTCAGCTTCGCCAGTCACGTGATGCTGCCGCTCCATCCCATCGAAGGCAGTGAAGGCTGGATGCCGTCTCAAGAACGATCCACGCCTGGAGGAGTCTCCGCATGAGCGTTGCCCATTCATATGAGTCTTACGTGGTCTCCTGCGGCCATTGCCACCGGCCCTACGACGCGCTGACCGCGCCCTGGTGCCGCTGTGTGTCCGATGACGTGGCCGTGGCCTGCTCGCACTGTCAGTCGTGCGTGCACAAGGAGGGCAAGGGAGCGGCGACCGCGTTCTGGTTCCATGCGCCGGACACCCTGCTGCGCATGCGCGCCGGAGAAAAGGAACGGCGCCGGAAGACGGAAGCCCGGGCCCGACCACCCATCGCGCGTGTGCTCATCGTGGACGACGATGAGGAGATTCGCGTGATCGCCAAGTACGTCCTCGATCAGATGGGCTACGACTGTCTGACCGCAAACGGGCCGGCCATGGCCATGAACATCGTCGAGACGTTTCGTCCCGCGGTGGTGCTGACGGACGCGCTCATGCCGGGCGGGGACGGACGGGAGCTGTGCAAGACGATCAAGCTCGCCCATCCGGAGGTGAAGGTCGTGGTCATGACCTCGCTCTACACCGCGCCGCGCTATGCATCTGAGGCCGCGCGGCTCTTCCGCGCGGATGACTATCTCGTCAAGCCGATCGATTTCGAAAGGCTGCACTCGGTGATGGCGCGGCTGGCGCCGTCGACTCGGAAGGAGGAACGGTGAAGATCCAGATCGAGCTGCTGCAGGACTTGTTCATCTCGCGCTACGAGGGACGCCTCTCCACATTGGTCCGCCTGCTGGAGGCCGGCGACTTCGACGGTCTGCAACTGGCCTTGCACAGTCTGGTGGGGATCGCCGGCACGTATGGATTCCCCCGGATCACCGACGTCGCTCGCGAGGGAGATGAGCAGTGCGAGCGCCGCGACGAGGCCGCGCTGCGCAGAACCATCGCCCGCCTGATCAGGTTTCGCGAGGAGTGGCATCGGGAAGCGGCTTGACGTTCGTCGGTCGTGTCGTCACGTCGTCTCGTCGTCGAGTCGTCACGTCGTCGAGTCGTCGAGTCGTCAGGTCGTC
>JBDTOZ010000281.1:0-3603 GCA_039932995.1 Acidobacteriota bacterium
TCGCGTCTTCGAGTCGTCAAGTCGTCGAGTCGTCGAGTCGCTCCGTCGTCGCCTGGTCGAGTCTCACAGTCTCATAGGCTCACAGTCTCATAGAAGCTCGTCGCATGTGCACCTATGAGACTGCTGTGAGACTGTGAGACTCGAAGACTTGAAGACTCGAAGACTTGACGACTCGAAGACTCGAAGACTCGAAGACTCGAAGACTCGACGACCCGACGACCCGACGACCCGACGACTCGACGACTCGAAGACGCGACGACGCGAAGGAGCGAGGAGAGGAAGCTTGGCTGGCACAGCCTTCGCCTCACGGCTGCGGTGATGACTGACGCGCGATTCAAGCTCGAGCGCCGGGGCGAAGTGCCCGAGCTCGATCCCGGCAAGACCGACTTCTACCGTGACACGCTCGAGCTCTTGCAGCGCGAGGGGATCGACTTCCTGGTCGGCGGCACCCACGCCTACTACCGCTACACGGGCATCGCCCGCGAGACCAAGGACTTCGACCTCTTCGTCCGCGGACGCGACTACCCGCGGATCGAGGCCGCCGTGAAGGCGGCCGGCTACGAGACCGAGCTCAAGTTTCCGCACTGGCTGGGAAAGATCTACAAGGGCAAGGCCTTCATCGATCTGATCTTCTCGGGTGGCAACGGCGAGGCCGCCATCGACGACGAGTGGTTCGAGCACTCGGTGGAGGGAAAGATCTTCGGCCTGCCGGTGCGGCTCGTGGCCCCGGAGGAGATGATCTGGTCGAAGTCGTACGTCATGGAGCGTGAGCGCTACGACGGCGGCGACGTGATGCATCTCTTTCTGCGCACCGGTACGCGCCTCGACTGGAACCGCCTGGTGCGCCGCTTCGGCGACCATTGGCGTCTGCTCCTGATGCAGGTGGTCAAGTTCGGCTTCGTCTACCCCAGTGAGCGCTACCGCATCCCACGGGAAGTGACCGAGGATTTGATGCGCCGCTTCAGCGGAGAACTGAACGAACGTTCCGCTCCGGACAAGGTCTGCTTCGGCACACTCACCTCCCGCGCCCAGTACCTGGTCGACGTCCGCGAGTGGGGCTTCGCCGATTCCCGCCTCGCCCCCCACGGAACCCTCAGCCACGAGCAGGTCGAGCACTGGACCCAGGCGATCAAGGAGTAGGCTTCTTCTCCTCCTCCTCCTTCGTCGTCTCGCCGTCTCGTCTTCATCTTCGTCGTCGAGTCGCCGAGTCGTCGAGTCGCCACGTCGCCAAGTCGTCAAGTCGCCACGTCGCCAAGTCGTCAAGTCGTCAAGTCGATCAGTCTCACAGGTTCACAGTCTCAGAGTCTCATAGGCGCAACGAGGGCCAGTCGAACTTCTATGAGACTGTGAGACTGTGCGACTCCGTCTTCGACTCGACGACTCGACGACTTGGCGACTCGACGACTCGAAGACTCGAAGACTCGAAGACTTGGAGACGTTCATAGCCTCAGGAAGCCGCTTTGCGCATTCCCCACAGGAGGTGGCTGAGATACGCGCGACGGGTCTCGCCCGTGGTGACGATGAGCAGCTTGGTGATCTTGAGCTCCAGGGGATCGGTGTAGAGGAGGATGAGCATCTCCCGAATGAAGCTCGTGCCGAGGGTGATGTCGTTGTCGGTGCCGACGCCGAGGCGCAGGCCTTTCTTCTCCCACCAGGAGAAGGGATGGTCGCTGTAATCGGTGAGCTCGCCGGTGAGCTTCTTGTTCGAGGACGGCAGGGAGACCAGCGTGAGGCGCTTGTCGATCATGCGGTTCAGGACGTCGTGCTGGTAATGCTCGACCTCGCGGGCATGATGAAATTTGCTCTTGGTGAACAGCGTGGTGTCGCCGGCGTCGAGAGGAATGCCGTGCAGCAACTTGTCGCGGATCGACTCGCGACCGGCGGTGTCCATGTCCAGCAGTTCCGCGTGCTCGCGGCTGCCGGGGCGGAGCGGCTCTCCGCCGCGGTTCGTGCGCAGGATGCGCTGGAGCATGCTGTGAAAATAGAAGTTGGGATTGATGCCCATGGAGAGCCCGTGCTCGATGGCGTCCACGTGCCAGATGTTCATGGCGTTGTCGACGGCCTGCACTCCGTGCCGCAGCGTGTCCCACGTTTCCCCGTGATGGCTGCGCGTGCGGAAACCGTACGCCTGGAGCTTGCGCATGCCCACACGCAATTCCTGAAAATGCACTTTCCGATAGAAGCCGCGCTCGTTGCCGACGGTGTCCACTTCGGTGACGACGTCCTGGAGCTCCGGATGGCGTTTCAGCAACTCCACGATCTGGCCGACCTGGTCATCGAAGCTGGCCCGCTTCGACGGGTACCGAGTGGCGTCATAGAACCCCGGCTCCTTGCGAAAGCTCGGCGAGAGGATGAAGCGAAACGCCGGCACCTCGGACTGAAACGAGCGGAACCCTTCGTAGAGGCCGAGCAGCACGTCCTCCGGCGTCAGCGCGGAGAGACCCGGGATTTGCTCGGTGGGATCGGTGGTCTCTCGGAACAGAGTGAACTTCAGCCGGAGCGCGCCCACGTTGGAGGTCCGATAGAGCCGGCTGGCCATGTGATAGGCGGCGGCGCGATGCGCGTCGCGCGTGGTCAGGATGAGCTTGGGCAGATAGAGGATCTTGAGATAGCGGTCGAATCGATCGGCATCGCCGAGGCGGATCAGACGCTCGACGTCCGCCACGCTGGCAATGGGCAGACTGCCTTTCCCGTAGACCTGCTCGATCTTCTCTTCGTACAAGGCGCGGTCCGGACCGGCCAGCAGCGGCTGCAGCCGCTCGTAGACGAACTCCGGTCCGAGGGAACCGGTGAGGTGGATGTGCTCATCGCGGAAAGGGATCGGAAACGCCCGCAGGAACGCTTCCAGGGAGCGGGACACAGGATGCGCGAACAGCGCCTCGATCGAGACACGACCCAACCGGAACTGGCCGAGCAGCGCATGAAACTCGCGGATCTGCGCGGCCAGGTCGTCCTCGAGCTGCGGGGACCCCTCGGCCAGAACCAGCGTGTCTTCGAGCGACAAGCCGCTGGTCTCGCTGATGAGCTGCGTGAAGAAAGAAGCCAGTCGGGAGACCACGGCGGGATCGTACCTTTTTCGCCAGGGTCGTGGAGCTCGACCGAGGGGCGGCCGTGCCGCCCTAGGGCTCGTTGAGCAGCAGCACCAGCTCCAGCAGCCGCATGTCGGAGATGGCGTCCGCGGCGACGTGATACTGGCCGTCGCGCTGCTCGATGACCTGGAGACGAGTGAGGTCATTGCGACTCACACCGGCTTCACGGGCGAAGGCGCGCCATTGCGCGGGCACATCCCTCTCGAGCTCGGCCTCGGCGAGGAGCGGCTCGCGCGCGCAGTTGTAATGCTCGCAGCCGAACTGCTCGCCACACTGCTCGCAAGGAACAGGATCGTCGAAGTCGTTCAGCTCCGCTTCGGTGAGACGGCGCATGATGCCGCTCTTCTTCTCCCGAACGTAGTGCAGACCGCTGTCGCTCCGGGAGAGATGCTCGAGTCGCGGGTTGTGAGGGCGTTCGGGCTCGGACATGGAACTGAGGATAGCGCAACGGGACCGAAGGGCGGTTGCTGGTTGCTGGTTGCTGGTTGCTGGTTGCTGGTTGCTGGTTGCTGGT
>JBDTOZ010000282.1:0-1544 GCA_039932995.1 Acidobacteriota bacterium
TGCAAACTCCGCCAACCGCCAACCGCCAACCGCCAACCGCCAACCGCCAACCGCCCAATCTCAGTTCAACGTCGCCAGCCTCTTCTCCAGTGACGCCACCCTCTGCTCGCGACGTTGCTGGTCCGGGAGTGTTTTTGCGAAGGCAATGGCTTGACGGATCACCTCCCGTGCTCCTTCCATGTCGCCTTGCTCTTTAAAGATGTCGGCGCGTACGCTGTAGACATTGATCTTGCGCGGTCCATACGCGAGCGCCAGGGCGCGATCCGAGGCGGCCAGGGCGCGGTCGTAGTCCTTCATGGCCTTGTACGCCAGGGCCAGTCGCGCGGGCGGGTTGTAGTCTTTCGGGAAATCGCGCTCGGAGGCTTCCAGCATGGGGATGGCCTTCTCCGGAGTATTCAGCTCCAGATAGGCGGAGATGCGGTGGGAATCGAAGACGGCCCGCGCTTCCGGGGTCTTGGCGCGTGCGGCCGCCCCTTCGAGGAAGGCCGACCACTCGTGCTTGAGCTTGACCACGCCATCGTCGTCGCCCGCGGCGTCGCGGGCCTCGATGAGGGAGAGGTAGAGGCCGGAGCGATCGTCATCGGACATGACGATCTTCGCGTCGTCGAAGGTTTCACGGGTGGCCTGCTCGAGCTTTTCCAGGAGTGTCCGGCGCTGGCCGTTCTCCTTGTCCAATGCCGCCGCGCAGGAGAGGCCGACGGAGGCGACGTTGGCCGCGGAGGGGCCGCCTTTGACGCGGGGGTAGAGAGCGAGCGCTCGCGTGGCGCAGCGTTCCTGCGCATCGGCCATGGACAGCGAGAAGATGAGCGACTCGGTGGTGCGGCCGAAGTTCTTCCAGGAACGGGGTGCGGCGGCGATGGCCTGGTCGTAAGACTTGGCCGCTTCGGCGTGCTTGCCGTCGCTGGCCAGACGGTCGGCATTGCCGAGGAGGGTGTCGGCGGCGGAGAGGGCGCGCTTGCGATAGGTCCTCTCCGATTCATCGAGGAGCTTGACCAGTTGCTGAGTGGTGGCGCCGCCCACGTAGCGCAGCGCCACCTGGTCGCGCTTCGGGTCGAGCACGAGCAGCGTGGGCAAAGCCGGAATGGGATAGCGCTCGAGGAAGGCCGCGTTGACGGCGTCTTCGGTGTTGATGCTGAGCCAGACGAACCGCCCGGCATAGCGCTCGAGGCTGGCGTCCGTGTAGACGTTCGCCTTCATCGAGCGGCAGGTGTGTCACCACGGAGCCCAGGCTTCGACGAAGACCGGAACGTTCCTGGCCTTGGCGGTGGTCATGGCCTTGGTGTAGTTGTCCTCGATGAAGGGGAGGGAGCCGGACGCGCTCAGCGTTCCGGCCAACAGCGTCGCTGCCAGGAGGAGCCGTTTCATGATGGCGATTGTAACGGCCGCAGGCCCTCTTGCGGTTGCCGGTCCGTTACGGTTGCGCTTTCGCGCGATGAGCCATGGGGGCGCGGGCATTCTGCCCGGCGCACTTCCGTGTCCAATGGCCAACCTCCCAGTGGAGCGGTGGACTTGAGTCCACCGTCGCTCTCGCGAGGATCGGCCCC
>JBDTOZ010000283.1:0-1923 GCA_039932995.1 Acidobacteriota bacterium
GGACGCAAGTGACTCGAGTAGCCGACGTCGCGAGCTTACGCGCCGCTGGTGCCTTCAGGGTTTCAGTCGCTCCGCCCAACGTCCCGGCGCTTCAGCGGCTGTGTGCCGCGCGCAGAACGTGGGAACAAGGGTAGCAGAGGACGGCACGCAGTCCGCTGCAAGCGCTAGTTGGACGCCACGCCGCCGCGCCTCTGACTACTGCGAACGTGCCCAAACAAGTGCCACGATGGCGGCGCCAAGACACATGCCTGTGCCGATGAGATGCACGAAATCCACCGCCCGAATGGTGGCGAGGGTCGGGCGAGCGAGCATGCTGCAAAGGCTTAGGAGACCAAAGGCGGCGAGAACGAAGACGACTCGAAGAGATTCGCGGCGTGAGCTCATGGATTATCACCTCTTAAGCGTTGTGGACGAGGAGTCGGAACCTTACGCGGCACCCAACGGCCCCATCTGACCGGCTTCGGCCCAAGCCAAGAACGTGTAAGTAAGCGTATCAGACGCTGGGCCGAAGTCCGGTCCAGCGCCGAGTTGGACGGCTGTTTGCTGACGAAACTGTTTGGTCCGACGATCGTCAACCGATCGAACCTTCATTGCCGTTGCGTCTTTCCATCTAGGTTTTGGTCTGCGCCCTTCTCGAGCAGCATCTTCACCACGGCAGGCTCCTCGCTCATCATCAGGGCAGTGCTCCCGTTCCAGTTTCTTGCATGCACGTCACAGCCGCTGTTCACGAGAAGCTCGATCGTGCGGGCTGCGTCATCTGGGCGACCGATCTTGTCCGCGCTCCACGCAGCCGACATCACGTATGTGTTGTTGCCGTCTCCGAGTCGACGCGGATTGGCTCCCAGCTCGATCAGCTTCGCCGCCGCCGCTGGGCGCGCGTGCTCCGAAGCGATCTCTAATGGCGGTGGCCACCCTCCTCCGCACTGGTACTCGATCGGAACGCCTACCTTCACCAAATACTCGATCGCGACGACCTCATTGAAGAATGCAGCGGCCGACAGCGCGGAAAATCGCGGCGCGGAACCCTCGGTTTCGCATCGAAGCGGATCAGCGCCGTGCTTCAGCAGAAGCTCGAGAACAGGAACCTGTCCGCCTTCGGCAGCCGCAATGAAGGCCAAAGTGCGATGATGATGCGCATTGGGATCGACGCCAAGGTTCAACAGACGGGTGACGCCTTCGACGTCGCCGCGGCGCGAGTAGGAAACGAGAAGGGCTGTCGGCGAACAAACCTTCCAGAGAACCCAACCGACGCCGATCGAGGCGACCGTGGCAACGAAAACGAGTTCACGTCGCGTCATCGATCTCCCGTGCGTTGTCGTCCAACGGACCCAGCTCACCAGCGTGGACCCGCACGGAACGAATGATAGCGCTTGCGACGACTGAGACGCGGGTCCACGCGGGTGTAGCGAGGAGTTGTACTCACCGCCGTGACCGTGCCACCGGCGAGACGCGAGCGAATGACCGATTCACGAACTGCGTCATGAAGCGTGCGCGCGAGATGCGCCGCCATGACGTGGCGTGAGCGACCGTGCCGGAAGCGATGCAAGATCCCGCCGATCCGCGGTCCTGGCGAGGATGCAAGTTGCGCGAGTAGCCGACGTCGTGAGCTTACGCACTGCTGGTGCCTTGAGGGTTTCGGCCGCTCCGCCCAACGTTCCCAGGTGAGCGGCTTCGGCCCGCGAGAAGAACGTGAAAACAAGCATATCAAGCGGCGGGCCGAAGTCCGCTCCACCGCCTAGTTAGGCGACGGGAAGCCAACGCCATGTGCGCGCCGCCCAGGAGTTGGCTTTTTCGCTAGACTCGAAAGCGAGAGAAGTTGAGGCCGCCCGAGGTGGGTCGAACGTCCCGAAAGAGCTTCGACGGCTCGCATGAGCTTCGGCGCTCGCCAGAAGTGACCATGTGGTGCTCGCCAGAAGTGACCGG
>JBDTOZ010000284.1:0-12531 GCA_039932995.1 Acidobacteriota bacterium
CGGCAGAGGGGAAGTGTCTCGCAAGAGCCTGGCAGGCTAAAGCCTACCGCTCCACTGGCACGCCTCCCTCCCGACTCGCGCGCGATGGAGGGAGGGACCGATTTTCGGCGACCCGGGCATTCTGCCCGGGCGCGCTTCCGCGAGACCACCGCCTGAGAGGCTGCGCCTCTGACGCGGGGCGCGGCCTGTGTGGATCGATACACCCGCGTATCGCCCGATGCACCATTTTGTACGTCCGTCCGGAAGCAGGCATTGAAGCATCGGCACCCTAAGTAATAGCAAGGACAGGCACTAAGCACGCAATGGCGGGAAGGATGCGGACGGCGGCCACCGTGGTACCTCCGTTGCTGTCGTTCACCGTTCGGTGACGAAATCACAACATGTGACGCATCTGACGAAGTGGTGTCTGGCGACCTTGTTCGCAGTGGCGATCCCGTTCGTGCTGACGGGAGTCGCGCGTTCGGCGCCGCAGGATCCGCCGGCGACGGCGACGTCCGCGGAGCCGGCAGCAGGCGAGACCGCTCCCGCGGTCAATCCTGAAGTCCCGGGCGGCTTGCCGCTTCCGGTCACCTCGGCCGGAGCCGTCTATGCCGGAGCCGAGGTCTGCGCGCAGTGCCATTACGACAAGTTCACGAGCTACATGAATCAGCCGCACAGCCAGAGCGGCGACCCTCGGACACCAGGGGCGCGCTTCGGTTGCGAAAGCTGCCATGGACCCGCATCGAACCACGTCAAAGGCGGCGGCGGCCGGGGAGTGGGCGGGCTGATGAGCTTCGCCAAGGACGTGTCCACGGCCGACCGCAACGCGGTCTGCCTTCAGTGCCACACGCGCGGCAACCAGGCGCTCTGGCATGGCAGCACCCATGACCAGCGCAAGCTGGCCTGCATGGACTGCCACGCCATTCACGGAGGGCACAAGAAGCTCCTCGCGCAGCCCTCGCAGCAGCAGCTCTGCACCAAGTGCCATCAGCAGATCAGGCAGGCCCTGATGAAGTCCTCGCACCATCCTCTCCGCGAGGAGAAGATGCAGTGCACCAACTGCCACAATCCGCACGGCACGCAGACCAATCGCCTCATCTCGGCGAATTCGGTCAACGACAAGTGCTACGAGTGTCACGCGGAGAAGCGCGGGCCCTTCCTCTGGGAGCACCCGCCCGTCCGCGAGAGCTGCCTCAACTGCCACGATCCCCACGGGTCGTCGCACGAGCCGATGCTGATCGTGAAGAAGCCGCTCCTCTGTCAGCGTTGCCACTCCAACCAGTTCCATCCCAGCACGCTCTACGCGCGGACACCCGCGCAGGCCGCGGCCGGAACGCCCGTGTACGCGCTGCAGCCGCAGTTGCTCTATCGCGGATGCACGAACTGTCACGTGCAGGTGCACGGCAGCAACCACCCGTCCGGAAAGTTCTGGCACCGATGAGGCGAACTGACATGTACCGCAGAGCCCTGCAATCGTGCCTCGTGTCCATGCTCACCCTCGCGGTGGGAGGCGTCACTGCCGTTCGCGCGGCGGAGACTCCCTCCGCTGTCGCGACGGAGAGATCGGAGGCCGCGCAAGATTCTTCAGTGGGAACGGCCGACGCCGGGGCGGACGCACCGGCCGCGGATGTGGACGCGATGCAGTCCACCAGCGGCTGGCCGCAGGAAGCGACCCGGCCCATGACCCTCTTCCCGTCCTGGTCCCTTCGCTCCACGCAGGTCATCGATCCGCGCATCAACCCCAACGCCGGTCTGCGCATCCCGCGTTCGTACTATCCGATCGCCGGCGGTCCGCTGCTCTATCCGAACTACAGCCCGGTCGAGCCCGATTTCATGGGAGGGCAGCCGACGAACAACTGGTCCGTGCGGCAGTCCATCGGCTTCTTCGGCGTCGAAGACGATCACGTCTCGTCCAAATTTCAGGAGTATCGCGACGTCCGCAACGGACTGACCGCCGGATTGGAAGGACACTTTCGCTCTGGCAACACGTTCCTCAATCTCAAGGGCCTGCAGATCGGCCGCAAGGATCAGGAGGTCGCGCTCGACGGCGGTGTGGCCGGTACGGTGCAGTACGCGTTGAACTACAGTGAAACGCCTCACACCTACGCCTATGACGCCAGATCGTTGTGGGCGGGGATCGGAACGGGCCGCTTGACCCTGCCGGACGGCATGCAGGCCGACCTGCAGAGCACCGCCTCCAACGCGGAGCTGGCCAGCCGGCTGCTTCGCTACGTCAACAGCGGAGGAGAGAACGTCGACCTCGAGCTGCATCGCCAGAACCTCGGCGCGGAGCTCTCGGTCATCGCCACCTATCCCTTCGTCCTCAAAGCCTCGGCCAGCAACGAGTCTCGCGATGGCGTCCGGCCGTGGAGCGCCTCCTTCGGATTCGGCAACTTCGTCGAGCTTCCCTGGCCGGTCAAATACGACACCCAGGAGCTTCGCCTGGTCGCGGAGTTTGCCAAGCCGGAGAGCCCCATCTATGCCAGCGGCGCGTACCGCTTCTCCAATTTCGTCGATCACATCCAGGAGCTCACCTTCGACAATCCCTATCGTCTGGTCGACGCGGCCGGCGGTTTGAACTGCACCTTCGCCTGCGGTCCTTCCACCGGCCGTCTGGCCCTCTATCCGAGCAACCAGTACCACGAGGTCAGCGGCGTGGTGGCCATCAAGAAACTGCCGCTGAACAGCACCTTCAACGCGTACGTGTCGGCCGGCTTCATGCGTCAGGACGAGGACCTGCAGCCCTTCTCCACGAACTCCGCCGATCCGCTGATGAAGAGTCCGGTCAATCCGTCCTTCAACGCCACGGACCCGGCCGGCCTGCCGCGCGATTCCGCCGAGACGGCCATGAACACCAAGACCGTCTCGATGCGCTGGACCAGCGATCTCTCGAAGAAGGCGCGGCTCGTCGCCCAGTACCGTTACTACGGTCTCGACAACGACGAGACCCCGTTCACGATGTACCAGTTCGTTCGCGAGGACGAGGACATCCGCAACCCCGAGACCGTCGGAGGCACCTACTCCACCGTCCTGGCCCAGTACTCGAAGCACACCGCCACCGTCGAGGGGACCTATCAGTTCTCGACCATGAGCAAAGCCTCGGCGGTCTACACGTTCGAGCGGATGAATCGCGACGAGCGTGAAGTGGAGTGGATGAAGGACAACAAGCTCAAGCTCGAATACGACGCCGTCGTGTTCGGGTCCCTCGACGTGAAGACGTGGTACGAGCGCTCGCGGCGGACGACGGCCCCCTACGAGTTCGACCTCTACAACATCGTCCAGGGAAATCCGTCCGCGCATCCCATGCTGCCGTTCATCGAGAAATTCGACGAAGCCGCGTACGACCGCAACGAGGCGCAGGTGATGGCCACGTATGCCATCAGCGACGCCCAGACGTTCTCGGGACACGTGCAGGTGGTCTCCACCGATTACGACGTGACCGACCTCGGGGAGCTGTCCCGCACCCTCGAGAACGTGACCACGCAGGTCAGCGACGCCGTGCAGTTCGGCGTCCGCTCGGATCATCACTACTCGGTCGGGCTCGACTACACCTGGGCGCCGACGGAGCGCTGGTCGATCTTCGCCGAGGGGGGATACGAGCAGCGGGAGTACGAATCGATGAGCCGCCAGTGGACCGTGAACGGCATCAGCGATCCCTACCTGAGACAGCGCACCCTGGAGTCGAACAGCAACTGGACGGTGCGTGCCCGCGACAACTACCTCACGGGCGGCGTGGGAGCCGACGCGTCGATCATCCCGGAGAAGTTGAAACTCACGGTCCAGTACGTCTTTGCCAAGAGCGATGGCCGGCATGCGTATTCGAGTCCGGTCGGCACGGCCGCGGTCGATGACGTCAACGCCTTCAATCCGGTGCCGTTCGATGACGTCGACGATACGACCATCCACTCCTTCAACCCGGAGCTCTCCTATGACTACAGCGACCGCATCACCCTTGCGGCCGGATATCAGTGGGAGAAATGGGACGTCGATGACTACAACTACAAAGGATTCACCTACGCGCCGCTCTACACGAACGGCGTGGCGATGCTGATGGGAGGATTGTTGCCCCAGCCGTATTCGTCGAACGTCGCATACATCCGGATCAAGATGGGCTTTTGAGGGAGAGAGCGTCGATGAGGAGAGCATGGCTGGGCGTCGTCTTCGTCGGCACGGTGTTCGCGGCATTCGTCTGCGTGCAGAGCGGATTCGCGCGCGCCGGGCAGCAGGTTCCGCCCCCGGAACCAATCACCCAAAGTGACCCCGCTCCGGCGGAGGTCCCCCAAGAAGCGACTCCGGCCGAGCCGGAACAGACCGCGGAAGAGGCGCCGTCGCCGTGCATCGGCATGAGCGCGCAGACGGGACGTCTTCCGGGCGTGCTGTCGGCAGTGCCGCGGTATGCATCGACCTACGTGCTGGTCGTGCCGGAGCGACTCGCCGATACCATCCCCAATGCTGCCGCACCCGCCGTGCGTGATCTGCACGTCGGCGCCACCGCGGGGACCGCGGCCGGGGACGTGGCCCGCGCCCTTGGCGTCACGAATGTGGAAGAAGTTCCCTACCAGGAGTCGGCGCCCTCGAAATTGCTCGAGGATGTGCGCGACGGAAAGCTCGATGCGGCCGTCCTGTGGGCTCCGCTGGCCGGACTGGGCATTCTCGAGCTGGGCCTGGATGGTCAGGTCTCCCTTTACACGGTCGACAAGCCGCATCCCGCTCCGGACGCGCTCCATGCCGCGGCCACGGCCGATCCGTGCGCGGGGGCCATCGCCGACGAGCTGGACGTGAGTGGCGTGCTGCCCGCGGAGCTCCTCATGACCGTGGACATCCGCGACTTTCTCACGCGGCAGCCGCCGAAGTTCGATCTCGCGCAGGCGCAGGAGGGCGGAGTGCTCTTCAACCAGACCTGCGCCCGTTGCCACGGCGCCGACGCCGTGGCCGATCCTCACGGACTGGCCCCGGTCGACCTGCGCCTCTCGATCCAGCGTTTCAGCTATCCCGGCTTCAACTACATCGTCTGGAACGGCCGGCCGGCGAAGAGCATGCCGGCCTTTCGCGGCACCCTCAGCGAGGATCAGGTCCCGCTGATCTATCAGTACCTCAGAGCGAGAAGCAAAAAGATCCTGCCGGCCACGACCCCCGTTCCGGCGGAACCGTAGTGCGGTGTCTCACCGACGCGATGCGCGAATGCGGCGTGCCCCCGGCGCGTTGAAGACGGTTGAGCGATGGAGAGACATCAGACGAAGTCGCGAATTCCACGAACAACATCCATGGAGACCCAGGAAATGATCAAGGTTCGGTTCCATCTCGCAGTGTGTGCACTCGTTGCCTTCACCGCCGTCCCGTTGCTGGCGCAGCAGGGCGGAACCATCATCGGAAACGTGAAGTTGACGGCGGCCGCGCCGCGCAATCCGCGCATTCCCATGGGAGCCGATCCGACCTGCCTCACCATCAACGCCGGCAAGCCGGTCGAGCAGCAGACCGTGGTCCGCGCCGCGGACGGAGGCCTGGCCAACGTCTTCGCCAATGTCAAAGGAACCTTCCCGCAGACCGCGGTCGGCGCCCCGGCCACCATCGACCAGCGTGCCTGCACCTATCACCCCCGCGTGCAGGGAGCGCGTGTGGGACAGACGCTCCAGATCAAGAACAGCGACGCCACGCTGCACAACATCCACAGCATGAGCACGAAAGGCAACACCTTCAACGCCGGCCAGCCGGTGGCGGGCATGATCTTCAAGTACCAGCTCAAGAGTGAAGAAGTGATGCTGCACGTGAAGTGCGACGTCCACCCCTGGATGACGGGATACCTGGGCATCGTCAACCATCCCTATTACGCCGTCAGCGACGCCACCGGCACCTTCAAGATCGCCAACGTCCCGGCCGGCAAACAGACCCTCCAGATCTGGCACGAGCGCTACGGCCTGATGACCCAGGTCGTCGACGTCAAAGCCGGCGCCACCACGAACGTAGCCTTCGCCTACACCGGCACGGAAAAGAAACCCGTCATCGCCGAGCTCGCACTCCCGGAAGGCGCAATGGCCGTCGAACTGATCCCCGCCACCGAAGGCCGCTGACCGCGAACCCACCCTCCACGACGCAGATCCTGGGAAGCGCAAGCGCTTCCCAGGATCGCGGTCGCCGCCGCCGGCCGGTTCGCCGAAGAGGCGCTGCGCAACGAAGAGCAATGCGCTACAATCCGCCCCTCCCTGAGCGGGCGTAGCTCAGTTGGTAGAGTAGGAGCTTCCCAAGCTCCATTCCGATGGATTCCGACGTCCTATCCAACAGCTAAGACCGTTTGGTCCGGCGCTCGCGCGCGACCAGGCGCCGACGCGCACTTCATTTCACTTCCGAGTCGCGACTGCCGAAGCGCAGGATCACGATTGCCATCGGCGTCTGAATCTCGCTGCCCGGCTTCCCGATTGCCAACGCGAGCGGGATCAGCGCGAGGCCAGCCGACAGTGCCGTCATCAGAATGGGCGAGAGTCGTTCCAGCGCGCCGCGGTGGACAGCTTGCCGGATGTCGGTCACGCCTTCGGACTTCATCAGATGATGGATGTGCGACATGAGCATCAAACCGTTGCGAGTGTCGAGATTCGGCCGGAGTCCGATGCCCTCTTGCGAGCAATCCCTCTGATCAAGGAGTCGCATGAGGTGAACGTCGAGTTGGTGTCGTCTGGACACTTCATCCCGGAACTTCCGGTCTGGGAGGAACGGAGCCCGTTCAATCCGCCGCGAAGGACTGCTCTTCTTCCATCACTCTGATTTCTACGCCCAGGCTCTCTCCAAGATCGAGCGTGGACACGCGCGCGACGTCAGCGACGTGAGGGAGATTCGCCCGCGACGTCGTCGAGACGGACCGGCTGATGGCCTTGTTCGACGCCATCGAACCACTGCTCTTCCGCTACCCGGCCATCGACCCGAAAGCCTTTCGCAATGCAGTCGAGCGGACTCTCCAGGCCTTGAATAGCGATTCCCGCTATTCATCGTTACGGCTAAACCTTTAATAACGACGAGCGTGATTCACCGCGGAGCACGTCGAAGAACCCTGCTGTCAGCGAGTCTCTGGATCACGAGATGCCTGAACCAGATCGATCAATGCGAAAGCACCCTGCACCATCCCGGAAAGTCGTTGAGCGGATCCGAGCAGGCTCGAATCCGTTCACATTTCGATCACCTGACTGAGTTCAGGACAAGCAGGATTTGGCGTCTTTGAGCTAAGTGCATGAAACCACAGTCATTTTCTTGAATGGCCCGATGGCCCACCCCTTGGACTGAGTTCCCTCAGATTCACAAGGAGAAACAAATGAAAAAAGTCATCGTCGGTTCGATCATCATCCTCAGCACTCTCGCCATCTCGACCTCAGTTCAGGCCGCGGGTGAGACCGCCAATGGTACGCTGGCGCTCAGCGGAGAGATCGTCGGCTCGATCACGCTCACGGTCGAAGAAGTGGCAGGCAGCGGGACCTTCGGCGGAGACGGAACGGCCACAGCGACCGCCGACCTCGGCACATTCAGCAAGTACGGCGCTGCACCGGCTACTGGCTTCACCCGCACCCAGGGCGCCTCGAACTGGACCATCGCTTCGAACTTCGGTGTCCGCGTCGTCAAGGCGAACAGCGCCAGTGCCAACTACACCCTGACGGCGGCCCTGAACGCAGCGCCGACTGGCTCGATCGCCTGGACCATCGATGCCACGCCACTGACGACCGCCCTGCTGCCGATCTCCACCGCCGTGGCCTACAGCAACACCCCGGTCTCCTACGCCTTCACCATCGCCATCCCGGATGCCACCGCCACGCCGGTGCTGGACAACACCATCAACTTCGTCGCAACCGCGAACTGACGCCAGCCGTCAGCATTCTTCTCCGAATGCCGAGGGGCGGAAGCGCTCTTTCGGCATCTGCCTTGAGTGGAACTGAGAACACACCATGAACGAGCTGTGGAAATTGGCGGTGGTCATCGCCTGCATTGCCGTCTCGATGCCCCTGCAGGGCGGGCGCCGGCGCACTGTGTCTTCGGCGCCGGCACCGCTCTCCATCGAGTTCGTCGACGTCGCGCCGGAAGGGGCCACGCTCGTGTCGGCCGGCTCGGATGCCTGGATTGACCTGCGACAGGTCGGCCAGCAGAACGGTGTGATCGGAAAGTTCGTGCGCGTCCGGCGCACCGTCGGGATCCGCATCGTACGCACAGGGGAGCTCGCTCGCGGCACCGCGGTACTCACTGCACGACTCGACGCGCTGGATGGCCGCTCGCTCGTGAGCATCGACGGCCAGCGGCTGACCACGGCCGCGATGACCGTGACTTCTCGAGCAGTGATCGGAACCGTGAGCACGCATACGCTGGAGATCGAAGTTCCTGACTCCTCCACCCCAGGACCGCTGGCGCTCCTGATCTCGTGGGAAGCGAACACCCTTTGACCCGAGGAAAAATGACCGTGACGAAGAGGACGCTGCCGCTCGTGTCTCTGTTGCTCTGCACCTGGGTCGCGGCGAGCAGCGCTCACGCCGCCGGCTCAGTGTCGCTCTCACCGGCAGTGGTCTCGCTGCGTGGCGAAGCGGGCCAGAGCACGACCCAGACGCTGACCTTCACCAACAGTACGTCCGCTCCACTCTCGTTCGAAATGGTGGCGATGGATGTCGTGGTCAAGAACGGCAAACGGACGTTCGTCGATGCAGGCGCCACGAGCGGGAGCATCGCTGCCACCGCCGTCTACACGCAGCACACCGCCACCGTCGCTCCCGGCCGGAGCATCGACGTCGGCGTCACCGTCACCATCCCGCCGCAGCCAACCATGCGCGCGATCGTAGTGATGTGTAAGGGCACCACCAGGCTCGCACGCGGGCCGATGTTCACCACGGCGTCCGTCGGCACCTTGCTGACCTTCGAATTGTCCAGCGATGCAATCGCCGCCGTTGCATCGCCGCTTCAGGTGCAAGCTCCGACGGCGAGCACAAATCTTGTGGCCTCGCAGGAGCTCACCAGCACGGGCAGCGCGCCGTTCATGGCCAGCGGGATGCTGGCAATCCTCGACTCCCGCGGTGCGCTTGTCGGGAAGCAGGCCATTCCGTCGACACGGCTGCTGCCCGGAGAGAAGACCGACCTGCGAATCGAGTACGCTGGCGACCTCCCCAGCGGTCGCTATCAAGCGATGATGACCTTTGATCTCTCCGGCAAGCCTCTGACCTCGCGCACGGAATTCATAGTGCCGTGAGATCTCTCTTCGCTGCGGCTTGCCTCCTGTGGACGCTCCCCGCCTGGGGAGAGAGCCTCACTGTGCGGGTGCAGGAGAGCGCCACCATCGAGTTGGCCGGCGCCACCGCTGCGTACACGACGAATCCGGTCGTGGCCGATGTAAGCATCGTTTCGCCTGGAGTGCTCTCAGTCATCGGAAACAGCAGCGGGAAGACGCAGCTCGTCGTCGTGATCGGTGGCCGGCCACAGTTGTTCGTCATCACCGTGGCCGCGCCGATCGCACCCCTGCTGGCCCGACCGGAGCCCGGCGCCCCGCAGGTTCGTTACGAAGGTCGTTACTCGAGTGCCTCCACGCGGACGCAGAACACGATCGACGTGGTCTCCACAAACGAGAGCCGGCGTTCCCAGGTCCACATCCTGCACATTCACGATCTGCGCGCGGAAGCTGGGCAGCCGCGCGATGTCCTGGCGTCGATCTTCTACCGCTACACCACGCCGGGTCTGGACCTCACCCTGCTCGATGCCATCGTCGACGTTTCACCTGTGACCGTGCGGAACGCGCAGCTGCGCGGCCTCCATCTCCGCAACGGCGCGTTGGAGGTGCACGGCGGCTATGCCTCCCCCACGCTCTACGACTCCTTCTTCCTTCCAACGGAGCGCAGGTGGGCTGGTGGCGTGGGGTACGACATCGAGTCGGGCCAGACCCGCTGGACGCCGTCGGTGTACGGATTCTTCTCGGCGCCGGACGGGACGTACGCCCGCCGTGGCGTCGTAGCGGCCATCGCCGCCGAGCATGTTCGGGGCGACGAGCTCCTGGCCCGGATCGATGTCGGAATGAGCCGCTCCATCGCAGCAGCCGGAGAACTCCGCTACCGCTCCCCGCGCGGCCAGGTCCGCGCGCTGTTCTCTTTCAAACCCGATGATTTCCCCACCCTGGGACTCTCCGAGATCGCGGGCACGCATGGGGAGCTCGACGCAGCCCACCATACCGCCAGACGCCTGACCCTTTCCTCCCATGGCAGCTTCGACCGCATCGAACTGTCCGGACAAACACAGTCCTTCTCTGCAGGCAGCGTCGGGCTTCAATACGCCTTGAGCTCCCGGGTGACACTGAACGCCGGAGTCGACGCCTCCGAGGTACGCACGCAGCAGGCGCACATCCGCACGGCGGGCCTGCCTCTCGGCGTCTCCTATGAAGCCGCCGGCTTCGGCGCCAGCGCTTCCTATCGCCTCCTGCACAACTCCGAAGCCTCCCGTCGCGGCGATGCACTGCGTCTGAATGCACACACCAGCCGCGGCAGGTTCAGCGCCAACGCCTGGGCGGAGCGGCAGCGACAGGCACCCACGCTCGACCTGATCTTCGGCGCCGCGCCCGGGCTCGAGCTGGCCCTGCTCCGCCTTGGTATTTCCGTGCACGATCCGGAAGATGTGGCCCACGCACTGCGCGACAACCCCGCACTGATCGACCTCGGCTACATCACCGGCGTCAACCTCGATCTGACCCCGCGCCGCCTGCAGGCCGGCGTCAGCCTGGCGTGGATGGAGCGCGGTTCGCGCGGCAATCACCTCCGCTTCCTGGCCCTCTACGGACGCGATGACGGAATCCGCACCACCCGTGAGAATCTGCTCTCTTCCCTCACCTGGAGCCGGCGGGTTCTGGCGGCGACGGATCTGTACGCATCCGTTTCCTGGTGGCGCACCACGCTCAACGCGCTCCCCGCCGACGGGCTGGCGGTCGATGTCGGCGTGAAGCAGCAGTTCTCAGGCATGCCTGCTTTCCTGCAGCGAAACGGCACGATCGAGGGAGTGGTCTTTCTCGATCCTCGCATGTCGGGCGTCCGGGACGCCGAGGCCATGACGCTCGCGGGCATCGTGGTCACTCTCGACGGCAACCGCGTGACGCGAACCGACAGCCACGGCAATTACAAGTTCGCCGATGTTTCGCCAGGACCTCATCGAGTGGCCGCGCAGCTTCCGCCTTCCCCCAGGGCGTTCTTCACGACTCCTTCTCAGATCGAAGCAAGGGTCCCGGCGCACGTCGACTTCGGCCTGGTGTGGGCAGCGGCGCGCATTGACGGGCGCCTGCTGAGCGACTCCGGCCAGGGCCTGGCAGGGGTCATCTTCACCGCCACGGCCGCTGGCGTTCCACCGAGCACCACCACCAGCGATTCCAACGGCAATTTCGTCCTTGCCGTCTCCCCGGGGCCGTATCGCGTGTCGCTCGCAGCCGCATCGCTGCCCGCCGGCTACTCGACGCCGGGCGAAACCGGCGAGCGCGAGATCGTGGTCCAGTCGAGCGAACCCCAGTCACTCACGTTCGAGGTGCAGGCCATGCGCAGCGTCTCCGGTCGCGCCGCGGGCGCCTCGGAGGTGCGGATCGGTGCAGACGCCGCAACGCCGGAGCGAACGGTGCCGGTCGATGCCGCGGGAAACTTCGTGTTCCGCTCGATGCCCGCCGGAACGCTTATCCTCACCGCTCGGCAGGGATCGCGCACGCTCAGCACCAGCGTCACTCTGCCGGACGAGCCGATGATCCTGCGGGATGTCATGCTCACCGAGCTCGCCATCGCGGAGTCACAACCGCCGACGGCAAGGTCCAAGCGACCCGCACCAACCGCGGCCGTTCCGGTTTTCGCTTCGGCTGGCGCGTACGTTGTCCAGGCTGGAGCGTTTCGCGACAAGCGCAACGCCACCTCTCTGCTCGGTGGTCTGCGCAAAGCGGGCGAGCAGGCGTTTGCGTTGGCGCAAAACGGGTTGATGGTCGTTTTCGCCGGGCCGTTTTCGTCGCGCCGCGCCGCCGTTGTGGCCAGCAAACGCCTGGAACGCGCAGGCTTCGAAGGCTTCGTCACGCGTCGCTAACCCGTCCTCCTCGACGGTCGCCCTGTCGGCCAACTGTTTGGGCCCTTGGGGAGGCGGTAGTCGCACAACGGTCAGCGCTGCATCACGCTCGTCTGCGTTTTTCCCCATTTTTTCACAGCCTCTGAGCGGAAGCCGAAGATGGTGATTGTCGTCAGCGCGACGGAACGCGCGGCCCGCGCTGTCGATGATCGTGCGCTGTCTCAGGAAATCCTGGATGCCGGCCTGGCGGCGATCACAGCCTGATGCTGCACCCGCCCCATCTGAGTCTCTATTTCGGCGCGATCTGCGTCTCTATTTCGGTCTCTATTTGGGACTCGTGGACACTCGTTGACTCTCGTGGACAGAGAGGACCGTGATAAACTGCACTCCGCGTCTCACGGTGTGCGTCTATGGCGTTAACTATTGGGGAATGCAGGCGTTACGGCGCTAGGCGGGCGTAGCTCAGTTGGTAGAGTAGGAGCTTCCCAAGCTCTTGGTCGCCGGTTCGAATCCGGTCGCCCGCTCCAA
>JBDTOZ010000285.1:0-4450 GCA_039932995.1 Acidobacteriota bacterium
CTCAATCCTCAATCCTCAATCCCGAAGGGCCGCGCCCGCGGTCTCGAAACCTCTGGAGGAAACATGATGCGCCGGCTGCTCGTCTCGATGACTCTCACTGTCACCGCACTCTCCTGCGCTTCCGGGGGAGACATGGCCAACCGGGCCCGCACCGGTGAGCCGCCGCCGTACGCGGGAGGCGTGTCCGACACCTTGCCGGTCGGCGCGATTCCCGACGTCGTGCTGCACGACAACGACCGGAACAAAGACATCCGCGTGAGCGTGGAGTATCCGGCGCGGGCGGGCGTCGCCAATCCGCTGATCGTGTTCTCGCCCGAGCTCGGGCGCACGAACCGCGACTACGTGGGCCTCAGCTCGTATTGGGCGAGCCGCGGCTACGTGGTCATCCGCACCTCGCACGCCGATTCCGGCGGCGAGAGCACGCAGACGCCGGCGGACTGGCGCAATCGCGTGCGCGACGTGACGTTCGCCATCGACTCCGTTCCGCAGCTCATCCAGCGATTCCCCGAACTGGAAGGAAAGATCGACGCGAGAAGGGTCGGCGTGGCCGGTCATGGCTACGGCGCCTTCACGGCACTGCTGCTGGCCGGCGTACGGACGTTTCCCGGCGGCGTGAGCTACGCGGATCCTCGGGTGAAAGCGGCCGTGACCCTTTCCCCTCCCGGGCCCTCGGCCGCGCGCGGACTGACGGAGGAATCGTGGAGCGGCCTCACCGGGCCGGTGCTGTTCGTGACCGGCACCGCGGACCGCGGCATGGATGACAGCGAGACGCCCGACTGGCGCAAGCAGGCGTTCACCCTGTCGCCCGCGGGCGAGAAGTGGCTGGTCGTGCTGGATGGTGCTCGCCACGCCACGTTCACGGGCCGTTTCGACAACATGCTCGATGCCGCGGCCAGGCAGCGCGCCCAGCCCGACTTGACCGATCCGAACCCGCCCAACGATCCGAACAACCCCAATCCCAGTCCGCTCCCGGCCACGCGCAGCAGCAGCAATCAGCGCATGTCGCGCGCTGAATACGCGGCCTTCCGCCAGCAGGATCTGTTCAACCTCACCCGCGGCCTGGCCTACGCATTCTGGGATACGTACCTCCGCGACAAGCCTGAGGGACGCAAGGCGCTCGAGGAGGCCACGGGGAAGATGAACGTGGTCGTGGAAAAAAAGTAAGCGCTTCCCGACGCATGAAGCGCCGCGCGCCAGGCGGCTTCTGTGATCCACTCGAGATGATGGCAGAAGGACAGGAATCCATGGACATTTCGAAAGCAAAAGCACTGGTGACCGGCGGGACGTCGGGCATCGGCCTGGAGACGGCTCGCGCGTTGCGGGCGAAAGGCGCGCAGGTGGCGATCTGCGGCAGGGACGAGGCCAAGCTCCGCGAAACGGCCGGCGCGCTGGGTGCGCTGGCCATCCACGCCGACGTGGCCATCGAAGCGGACGTGACGCGCATGGTCCGTCAGGTGATCGAGACATTCGGCGACTACGACGTGCTGATCAACAACGCCGGATTCGGCACCTTCGCCTCTTTGCTCGACACGGACCTGGGAGCCATGCAACGGGTCTACGCAACCAACGTCTTCGGGGCCATGTTGGTGGCGCGCGAGTCGGCGCGGCACTTCGTCACCCAGTCCCGAGGCAACATCATCAACGTCGCGTCCACCGCCGGTCAGCGCGGCTTCGCCGGAGGCACGGCCTACTCCTCGAGCAAGTTCGCCCTGTCGGGCTTGACCGAGTGCTGGCGTGCCGAGCTGCGCAAGTACGACATCCGGGTGATGCAGATCAATCCCAGTGAGGTGCAGACCGAGTTCGTGGTGGCCTCGGGGCGGCCGCCGCGGCCGGCCAGTGAGCGGAAGCTGCAGGCCTCCGACATCGCCCAGGTCATCGTCTCCATGCTCGAGCTGCCGGACCGGGGCTTCATCCCGGAGACGTCGGTCTGGGCCACGAATCCGGATTAATTCCGCACTAGCGTTATTATCCATCCGTCTTCATGTCCGAGACGCCCCAGACGGCATCGCTGCACACCGAGTGGACCACTCGCATTCAGAGCGAGCAACTCCAGCTCCTGGGCAGCGCTGTGCGTGTCACCGGCGAAGGGATCGCCATTCTCACTCCGGCCGTGGAGGCCCTCGGTCCGCGCATCGCCTTCGTCAACGACGGCTTCTGCGCGATCTACGGCCGTGCGCGCGAGGACATCATCGGCGAGACGCCGCGCATCTTCGGCATCGTGGAGCGGCAGCAGGCCATCTCCGACGCCCTGCTCCAGCACGTCTTCGAGCATCGCCCGTTCGAAGCCGAGGCCACGGCCGTGCGCGCCGGTGGTACGGAGTTCGAACTGGACCTGCACCTGGTGCCGGTGGAGGACGGAGGACAACTCACGCACTGGGTCGCGTTCCTTCGCGACATCACCGAGACCAAACAACAGGTGCTCTCGCTCCGCCATCGGGCCACTCATGACGAGCTGACCGGGCTGCCCAACCGGGCCATGCTCTTCGAGACGCTGGAGGCCTCCCTGGAGAGCGCCCGCGCCAGCAAGTCGCTGCTGGCCCTGATGCTCATGGATCTGGACCGCTTCAAGGACGTGAACGACACCTTCGGCCATCACTTCGGCGACGCCTTGCTCAAGCAGGTGGCCTTCCGCCTCAAGAATCAGCTCCGCGGTGCCGACGTGGTGGCCCGTCTGGGCGGCGACGAGTTCGCGGTGCTCATGCCCCAGGCCGGGGACACGATGGGCGTAGCCGCGACGGCCAGACGCATCCTGGACACGCTCGAGCAGCCGTTCGTCGTCGAGGGGCAGGTTCTCGAAGTGGGAGCGAGCATCGGAGCCGCGCTCTTTCCCGATCACGGAACCGACGCGCGCACGCTGCTCCGGCGCGCCGACGTGGCCATGTACGCGGCCAAGCAGAAACAGAGCGGCTACAGCTTTCACCATGAAGGACACGAGACCCGCTCGCCTGATCAACTGGCCCTGGTAGTCGAGCTTCGTCACGCGGTGGAGCGGGGAGAGCTGACGGCGCACTACCAGCCGAAGCTGCACATGCGCAGCGGGTTCATGACCCGCGCCGAGGTGTTGCTCCGCTGGGACCATCCGACGCGGGGCGAACTCCAACCGTCGCAGTTCATTCCGCTGGCGGAGCGCACGGGACTGATCCGGGGGATGACCGACTGGCTGCTCGATCACGTCATCGGCCAGTGCCGCGTCTGGCGCGACGCCGGCGCGCCCATCCACATCGCCGTGAACGTGTCGGCGCGCAGTCTGCTCGACCAGACGCTGCCCGGAACCGTGCAACGCGCCCTGGACCGTTGGGGGCTGGATGCGCGCTTCCTCAAGATCGAGATCACCGAGAGCAGCATCATGGCCGACCCGTCCCACGCGCTGGCCATTCTGGCGATGCTCCAGTCGATGGGAGTGCGCCTTTCGGTCGACGACTTCGGCACCGGCTACTCCTCGCTCACTCATCTGCGCGAGCTGCCCATCGATGAGATCAAGATCGACAAGTCTTTCGTGCTGGGCATGACCACCAGCGAGGCGGACGCCGCCATCGTTCGCACGGTGATCGATCTCGCGCACAACCTCGGCAAGCAGGTCTGCGCCGAGGGCGTCGAGGACGAAGCCACCTGGAACCAACTGGCCGGCATGGGCTGCGATCTCGCGCAAGGCTACTGGATCGCGAAGCCGATGATTGCCGCCGACCTGCTGGACTGGCTGGGCCGGACGCGCTGGGGAATGGCGCGCTGAAAGCCGGCAGGACTGCGACCTGCCGGCTGTTACTGGGCCTTCACCGTCACCGTCACCCTGGCTCGTTCGCTCTTCTCGATCCGTTTGAGCTCGGCGTCGAGCTGGCGTTGTGTACGCCAGGCGCGCATGGGGGTGGCGATGGCGGTCCGGGTCAGGGAGAAGGGATCGGGCAGCTCGCGATTCGTGGTGGGACGCGTCCCGGAGAAGGGAAGCATCGGGTTGAAGAGATTCCACTTCGTGCCCAGGGCGCTGAACTCCACACCTCCGACGTAGAAGCGCATGTTGCGGTCGCGCTCGGGCTTGGGCGGGATCGACATCACGAAGCGCTGCAAGGAGTCGCGCGAGTAGTCGGGTCGCGAGGAATCCTCCTGCGCCAGGACCGGAGTGGTCAGCAGAACCAGGAGCAGCAGAGTTGCAGAGCTCGTCTTCATGGAGAGTCCAACCTCCTTGTCTCTACGACGCGAGAGTACTGCAAAAGTTCGTCCCGACGGATGAGGAAGCCGTCACGTCCGTGGGGACCGTTGCGCGCGTGCACTCCAGTACAACGCGGTGGGAAGGCCCACGCAGACGACGTGGGCCCTCTGCCGTCGCGGCTCTCGAGCGCGAGCGTGGCGAGAAAACTCACACGGCTCACGGCTCACTCCTCGCGAGTGCCCGGTGGACTCAAGTCCACCGCTCCACAGAACAAAGTCCACCGCTCCACAGAACAAAGTCCACCGC
>JBDTOZ010000286.1:0-20023 GCA_039932995.1 Acidobacteriota bacterium
ACGGCTCACTCCTCGCGAGTGCCCGGTGGACTCAAGTCCACCGCTCCACAGGACTCCGAGTCCACCGCGGGTAGGATGCCCCCGCCAAGCCCGGATGGGGGTCCCATCCGGGCTCTGCGGGAGAGGTAGGTGGCCGTGGCGGCCTAGAAGTGAATCCGCAGCCCGAGTTGCGCGAGGCGCTGCTCGCCCTGGCCCGGGTCTCCCGCGAAGACGCTGGGCTGACCGAAGTTGGCGCTGCTGACGGTTCCGTTGAAGCCGGTGCCGTTCTTCGAGTTCAGGAGGTTGAAGATCTCTCCGATGAGCTCGAGACCGAAGCCGGTTCCAAAGAGGAAATCCTTCGAGACCCGAACGTCGAACTGCGAGGAGGAATCGCCGCGCAGGGTCTGGACGTGGCTCGTGCCTGGAGCGAGGTCCATGGCGTAGCCATCGCCGTTGAGGTCGCTGCCGGCGAGCTTGGTGTAAGGGAGTGCCGAGCGATACCGGAAGATCCCGGCCACGTTCACGCCCAGCGGAGCGCGATAGACGGTGCTGAAGGTCAGGCGGTGGCGGGCATCGGTGTACAGCGGCCCGAAGTTCTCGGAAGAGTACGGGTCGATGGGATCCACGGGGGAATTGAGCTGGACCCCGGGCTGGAGGGCGCCGTCCCACAGACGGAACTCGTCGGCACCGGTGAGCACGTTCCCGGTGGCTTCCGACCAGGTGTAGAAGCCCTGCGATTCGAACCGCGCGGAACGTGCGTGAAAGCCGATGTTGAAGCCCTGGTACTCGGCGGACCCGTCGCCCACCCACATGCGGATGTTGTTGTTGCTGGTGGCCGGCTCGAGAATGCGGGTGGCACCGACGCGCGGATTGGCGCGGAAGCGGAACGGGATGTTCTTGTAGTCGACGTGAACCGCGTCGAAGGTCAGACCGAGCCAGTTCGTCGCCTGCATCGAGTAGCCGAGGGAGAGCTGCGTGGCTTCCGGGGCTTGCCAGGACTTCTGCGCAATGTTGTTCGGAAGGTCGGGTCCCAAGGCCGTGCCCGGAGGAAGGGGATCCACGCCGGGACGGAAGAAGCTGCCATTGGGATTCCTGATTCCGTTCGGATCTTCGAGATAGTAGATCGGACGATAGTTGGACTGGAACGCAGCCGAGGGAAACAGGCTGGTGGCGTTGGTATAGGGGAAGTCGTAATAGATGCCCGCACCCCCGCGCAGGATGTGCCGCGAATCGCCCTTCAGGTCATAAGTGAACCCGAGTCGTGGGGCGATGTTGTCGGTGTCGTTATCGAGATGGTCGGCCTCGCCATTCGCAAAGGGTCGCAGCCACTCGATGTCCGGATGGGCGACCGCGGCCTGCTTATAGAGAGCGAGCAGCGGATTACCGGTCTGGTCGAGGTCGAATCCCGTCCAGAGGTCATAGCGCAATCCGAGATTGAGAGTGAGGCGGTCATTGATCGCGACGTCGTCCTGAATGTAGGTGTTGTACTGATCGACGGGAGTCTGGTCTCCGAAGAAGCCGCCGTATTTGATGATGATGCCCACCGGCGAATCGGCTCGATCGTCCAGCATCTGAAACTGGCCGGACGTACCGGTCGTGAAGTCGCCCCCGAGAATGGGCTCGTGAATGTAGTTGAGGCCGACCTTGAAGTCGTTTCGGCGGCCCATCAGATTCGTAGACCAGCTGAAGTCGTCCTTGAACTGCGACTTCTCCTGGACGGTGGTCTGGGGCGTATTGAAGTTCTGGCCCGAAGTCACGCCGGAAGGGAAATACAGGTTCGGCTCGTCCGACACGGGAAGGATGGCGTTCTCGAAGCGCGTCCACTGAAAAACGAACTCATTGAGCTTGTCGCCCGTCAGCGTGAAGGTATGGCTGCCCAGGATGGACTTGTAGTCGTTATTGATGGTGCCCTGGTTGGACGGAAGATAAAGAGGGCTGGTGCCGTAGATGTCGGTGTTTTTCTGATAGCCGTAGCGAACCTGAACGAGCTGCCGGGCGGACGCGTTCCAGGTTGCCTTGGCGGTTCCGAGTTGATCCTCGAACGGCAGTGGGACGGGCTGGCCGTCGAGCGTTGGGAAAATGCCGCCGGTCGACACAGTCTTTGTCGTGTCCCGATCCGTCTTCTCGTAAGTGGCGAAGAAGTGCGCGCGATCTTTGATGATCGGACCTCCGAGCGAAAGGCCGTACTGTTTGCGTTTGTACGCGCCTTTGTCGGCGTCATTGAGACGCTCGGTCTCGGTCTTCTCATTGAGGCTCTTGTCGCGGAAGAAGCCGTAGGCACTGCCCTCGAAGTCGTTCGTACCGGTCTTCGTGACCACGGTGAGAACGCCGCCGGACGAACGGCCGTATTCGGCCTTGTATTGCATCGTCTGAATCTTGAATTCCTGGACCGCTTCCAGATTGAAGTTCTGGAGTGCGCCGCCGATGGTGTCGTCGGTATTGTCGCCACCGTCGATGATGTAATTGACATTACGGCCACTCCCGCCATTGAGGGCCACGGTGAGCTGTCCGGGCTTGGTGGGATCGGCATTGACCGACAATTGCGTCCCCGGCGCCAGTGAGGCGAGGTTGGCGAACTGGCGGCCATTGAGTGGGAGCCCTTCGAGCTCCTGCTGGCTCACGACCGTCCCCACGGCCGCTTCCGTCGCCACCAGAGGTGCGTCGGCCGTGACCGTAATGGCCTCACTGGCGGTGGCCTGTTTGAGGGCGATGTTCAGCTCACGGGCCGTGGCCACGTTCAACTGGACATTCTCGGTGGTCACCGTGGCGAAGCCGGCCAGCTCCGCGCCGACGGTGTACGTTCCGACAGGGAGTGCGGGAAGGCGATAGGAGCCGTCCAATTCCGTCACCGTCGTGCGCTGAAATCCGGTCTGCGTGTTGGTGGCCGTGACGGTCACGCCTGGGACCGCGCCGCCGGAGGAATCGGTCACGCGTCCGGAGAGGGTGGAACTGGTTGCTTGAGCGAAGAGAACCGAGGGGAGGAGGAGCGCCACGAGCATGGCCAACCTGAGAATGCGGCTATTCATTTGTCACCTTCCTTATCGAGTTGCCACTCGACGGTTTCCGGGGGCTGTGTGGGAATGATATGGCAATGGAGACGCCTCCCAGGGGCGTTTTGCGAACGTTTTTGGCTTGTTTTCACGACTTCGGTTTCCCGAACGCCAAATCCATAACGCCGGATTTTAAGGCCCGTTGCTGGTTGCTGGTTGCTGGTTATCTGTGGTGTTTGGTCGATTCGGGAACGGGTCGAGTCCTCGGGACGTTGTTCGCGCACCTGTCGGGTGGGCATGCGTGAATCTCCCGACAACCAGGAACCGGACAACCAGCAACCAGCAACCAGCAACAGGCTCACTCGGATTGGAGCTGACGCACCAGGACCTGGGCGGCCTGTCGTTGCGTGGCGAACGCGGGGACGTTCGCGGACTGCTCGATGAACGTCCGGTACTCCCGTACGGCGGCCGGCACATCGCCCTGGAGTTGCAGGGCCACGGCGCGATTGAGTCTGGCCTCGAGATAGTCGGGCGCGATCTGAAGGGCGCGATCGAAGTAGGCGACCGCGAGGCGCGGGCGGTTCCGGTCGATCTCCAGAGCGCCCAGGCCGTTGAGAGGATCGGCATATGCGGGAGCGAGGGCGATCGCTTTTTGATACGCCTGTTCGGCCTGCGCCGTACGACCACCGGCCCGCGCCACGTTGCCGACGTTGTTGTAGGCGCGAGCGTTGCGGGGGTCGATGGCCAGGGCGCGTTGAAACTGTTCGAGGGCCTGGGCCGCGTCCCCTCCGGCGGAGTAGGCGATTCCGAGGACGTTGTGCGCTTCGGCGTTGGCCGCATCGTGGCGCAGCGCTTCGCGCGCGGCCTCCCCGGCCCGGGTCATGTCTCCGGCCTGCTGGAAGGCGCTGGCCAGGTTGTACCAGTTCTGCGGGTCGTCCGGCGCGAAGACGACCGCCTCGCGATAGAGCTCGATCGCGCGGCCCCCGTGTCCCCGCAGGCGCTCCACTTTGGCCAGGGAGCCACGGAAGACCGCGTTCTGCGGATCGCGCCGGACGAGGTCTTCGAGGATCGATGCGGCTTCGTCGAAGCGTTTGCCGGTGGTGGCCCACGTGGCCTCCTCGAACTTCCGAAACAGGGGGGCCATGACTTTGGGATCCGGCCTCTTGCCGCCGGGACGCGTCGCGGGCATGCCGCCCACGTAGCCGAGGCTGGCCAGCTTGGCCATCGTTTCCGCGTCGGGGGCGGAGGACGGCGGCGGCGTCACCGGAGCAGCGCGCACCACCGCCAGCGCCGCGTCGAGAGCGCGCATCGTGCGGCGCTCGTCGTTGAAGACATTCCGCGTCTCCCCCGCGTCGCGCGCGAGATCGTAGAGCTCGGGACCGGGAGCGGAGATGTACTTGAAGGGGCCGCGCCGGAGCATGGCCAGCGGGCTCCAGCCATAGAGCGCGGGATACTCGGTTTCCGCGTACACATCCGCGGGCGGCGGCTCCTTCCCCTCGCGCAGCGCGGCCGAGAGGTCGCGTCCGTCGGTCTTCGTCCCGAACGGTGCGCCGGCGAGAGCGGCAATCGTCGGCGCGACGTCCGCGAGGCTGACCGGTGTGGTGATGACGTTGCGGTCGATGAGGCCCGGAGCGGCCATCACCAGCGGGACGCGCAAGGTGGGCTCGTAGAGGAGAAGCCCGTGCGTCAACTCTCCATGCTCCCCGAGTGCCTCTCCGTGGTCGCCGGTGATGACGACGAGGGTTTGCTCGCGGAGACCGCGGGATTCGAGAAAGTCCATGAGCCGTCGCACTTGAGCGTCGACGAAAGCGATCTCCCCGTCGTACGGTGCGGACGCGAACCGGCCACGATATGGCTCCGGCGGGACATACGGAAAGTGCGCGTCGTAGAGGTGGACCCAGGCGAAGAACGGCCTGGCGTCTCCCTGGGCCAACCACTGCAGCGCTTGATCGACGACGGCGTCACCGCTCCGCTCGGCCTCGAGGTGATCGCCCGCGGAGGGATCGCGCGGGATCTCGTCGTCATAGACGTCGAAGCCGCGGTTCAGCCCGAAGCGATGATCGAGCACGAAGGCGCCGGTCAAGGCCGCGGTCCGGTAACCCTTCCCCGCCAGCAGCGTGGAGAGGGTCGTGCGCTCGGCCGGAAACGCGCCGGCGCCGTTGTTTCTCAGACCATGGTGCGGCGGGAGAAGACCCGAGAGAATCGTGGCGTGCGATGGCAGCGTCAGAGGAACCGCACTGATGGCGTTTTCGAAGCGAGCCCCACCCGCCGCCACGGCGTCGATCGCCGGAGTGACGCCTCTCGCTCCGCCATAGGCCCCCACATGGTCCGCGCGCAGTGTGTCGAGCGTGATCAGCAGGACGTTGAGCTTCTTCGGTTCCGCGCGTGTGCAGCTCAGCAGACAGAGCAGCAATAGAAACGGATTGAGGATTGAGGATTGAGGATTGAGGATTCGACCTTCGTCATCCATCGCTCATTTACAACGGAATGTTGCCATGCTTCTTGGGCGGGTTCCGGTCACGTTTGTTGCGCAACATCGCGTAGGTGGTGATCAGCTTGCGGCGGGTGAAGCGCGGCTCGATGATCTCGTCGATGTAGCCCCGCTCCGCGGCGATGTACGGATTGGCGAACTTCTCCTTGTACTCCGCCACGCGGCTCTCCCGATCCTCCGCGGAGCGGTAGAGGATGTTCACGGCTCCCTCGGCACCCATGACCGCGATCTCCGCCATCGGGTACGCGAAGTTCATGTCCGCGCGGATGTGCTTGGAGTTCATCACGCAGTAGGCACCCCCGTAGGCCTTGCGCGTGATGACCGTGACCTTGGGCACGGTGGCTTCGGCCAGCGCATAGAGCAGCTTCGCTCCATGAATGATGATTCCGCCGTACTCCTGGCTGACGCCGGGAAGAAATCCGGGGACGTCCTCCAGCACGAGCAGCGGGATGTTGAAGGCGTCGCAGAAGCGGACGAAGCGCGCTCCCTTGCGCGAGGCGTCGATGTCCAGCACGCCCGCCATGAATGAGGGCTGGTTGGCCACCACGCCGATCGCGTAGCCGTTCAGGCGGATGAATCCGACCACGATGTTGCGCGCGAAGTGCTGGTGGATCTCGAAGAAGTGCCCTTCGTCGGCGATGGTCTTGATGACCTCGCGCATTTCGTAAGGCTGGTTCGGGCTCTCGGGGATGAAGGCATCCAGCTCGGGGTCGACGCGATTGACGTCGTCGGTCGTGGCCACCCGCGGCGTCTCTTCGAGATTGTTCGAAGGAACGAACGACAGCAGTTCGCGGATCAGGGCCAGGCAGTCTTCATCGGACTCCGCGGCGAAATGGGCGACACCCGACACCTGATTGTGAGTCTCCGCGCCGCCGAGCTTCTCCTTGGTCACTTCCTCATGCGTCACGGTGCGGATCACGTCCGGCCCGGTCACGAACATGTAGCTGGTCTTTTTGACCATGAGGATGAAGTCGGTGATGGCCGGGGAGTAGACCGCTCCGCCCGCGCACGGCCCCATGATCGCGGAGATCTGGGGGATCACGCCCGAGGCCAGGGTGTTGCGCAGAAAGATGTCGGCGTAGCCACCGAGAGAGACCACGCCCTCCTGGATCCGCGCGCCTCCCGAGTCATTCAGACCGATGAGCGGCGCGCCGTTCTTGACGGCCAGATCCATGATCTTGACGATCTTGGCCGCGTGGGTCTCGGAGAGCGAGCCCCCGAAGACGGTGAAGTCCTGCGCGAACGCGTAGACCAGCCGTCCCTGCACGGTGCCGTAACCGGTGACCACACCGTCGCCCGGCACGCGCTGCTTCTCCATGCCGAAGTCCGTGGAGCGGTGCACGACCAACTGGTCGAGCTCCTGAAACGAGCCGGGATCGAACAGCAGTTGAATGCGCTCGCGCGCGGTGAGCTTGCCTTCGGCGTGCTGCCGGTCGATGCGAGCCTGGCCACCGCCCAGCTCACTCTGCAGCTTGCGGCTCTCGAGCTCTTCCAGCTTTTTTTCCAGTGACATGGGTTAGCTCGATGGCGTCGCGTCGCGCATGACGTGGGTTGGCGGTTGACGGTTGGCGGTTGGCAGTTGGCGCAGCCAATAGGGGTTCGTGGTCCACCGCCAACCGTCAACCGCCAACCGCCAACCGCTCACAGAATGATGTCCCGTTCCGCGGCGATGCGGCGCATCTCGGCTTCGACCTGGGGTTCCGAGGCGCGCTCACCGAGGCGCTGCCGCGCTTCCAGTTCGAGGGCGGCCAGGCCGGCGAAGTTTTCCTGCAGGGCCTTGGCCACGACCAGGATGCCCGCTTCGGCATCCCGAAACTCGACCAGACCGCGGTCCTCGAGTCGATTGACGATGGCGCGGGAGAGAAACTCCACGCGCGTTCCACTGTTTGCGCTCACCACGCCGCATTAAAACATCATCTCCGCGCCGAAGGAACCGCCTCCGTAGGGGTACCAGACCCCCAGCCCTCCCACGGCCGCCACCCGGGAGACCTGGATGGTGGCCGGATAGACGCTTCCCGCGCCGGCGATCAGCACACGCGCGGAGCTCCCGTGGACGGGGCCCAGGAGAGCCAGGGCCAGAGGAAGATCCGGATCCAGCTCCGTCTGATGCGATTCGAGACGAAGGTTCAACGGCATGCGCACGGGCCGCGACCGGTAACTGGGCCGATACCAGTTGGGCCAGGGGGCGCCCGTGGATTCCCCGACGGGGTGTCCGTAACCGTCCAGACCGCCCGCGGTTTGTACGAGCCGGGCGTCCGCCGGAGGCGCGTTGACGAGCGACGGCAGGAGCGCAGCGGTCACGCAAGGGGCCAGACGGAGATGCCGCGGTGGGTCACGCTCCTCACCCGCCTGGGCCAGGGCCCGAGCGATCGGCGCGAGGTCGTCCATACGCGCGGTCGTCGAATCGACGATGGCGCGGTTCGTTCCGCGCACGATCGAGAGGTGAAAGCGTTCGGTCTCCTCGGTCCACACGCGGTCCTCACACTCGTGCTCGGACCTGCCGTGAGTCACGATGAGGCGCTCGATGAGCAGCGGCCGTACGCGCTCTCGAATGGCCTCGACGGCGGACAGAACGCTGTCCGGATCGAGTTGCCCTGGAGCGGCCCCCTCGGGCCGGCATTCGAAACGCTCGCCTTCCTCGACGGCCAGGCCGCTCTCCACCACGCGCACGATCGTGCCGTTCTCCCAGCGCACCACCGCACCCCGCTTGCGGTAGATCACGCCAGCTCCGTCAGCAGCAGCGGCGCGTGGGACTCCACGATCAACTCCTGTCCCTCGCGGGAACAGATGACGCCGGGATAGCGGAGCGGCTCGCCCTGAGCGCCGAGGAAGCGCAGCGCCTGGCGTGGTGCGACCATCACGAATGGAGCAAGGGCCTCCCCGCGCAACGTGGCCGCGGCGATGCGGATCGTGACCGTCTCCGTCAACGGCTCATAGGTCCCCCCTTCGACGAGATGCACCTCGATGCATTCATCCGGTAGGGCGAACGGCGCGTGACGCTGCTCCGCGCGCACGTGGGTCATGCGCAGCAACGGCACGTCGCGAAAGGTTGCGCGCCGCATGCGAAGGGGAATGTCGACCCGAAGCCATTCTGGGAGAGACAACGGGGCGTGACCATGTTCGAGGGCGTGGCCCTGCGCCTCGTGAAGGAGCACGGCGGCGGAGCCATTGCGCCAGAGCAGGGGCAACGGCCGTCGAGGCACGGGCGTGACGCCGGTCGTGCAGGAGGTCAGCAGGCGCACGTCGTCTGCCACATGCTCGAGCGTGGTGACGATGGAGAGGCCTCCGACACGCACGGTCATGGCCGAAGAGATCCCTTCGCTGCTGGCCTCGGCCACGAGCCGGACCCTGGCCGCGGAAGGGAGGGCCGGGCGCAGACGCGCCAGCTCGCGCTCGCAGGCCGTCACGAGCGCGTCGTCGCGCGCGTCTGAGGCGAGGATCGCACCGTCGTCTTCCAGAGCCTGGCCGTGATCCAGCCGCGACTCGACGAGACGGCCGCGCACCCAGAGCTCCTCGCGGACGGCATGTGCGAATCGGGTCAATTCAGTTCGTAGGTGAACTTCTTGGTGGCCGCGTTGTAGCGCACGATCAGGCGGTGGGACGAGCCGGCCTCGAAGCGCGCGCCCGGAATGTTGTGATTCTCGTTGATGCTCAGCGTCGGAACGCTGATCCAGATCTGCACGTCGGCGCTCTTGGCCGGAAACTCATGGGTCACGTTGATGGGACGCGGCTCCTTGCCCGCGCGGCGAAGGAAGCGCGCCGGCCGGTCCGCATAAAGCCGCTCGCTGGCCACGATGTCTCCTCCGATGCGAACGACCAGCGTGCCGTCGGTGAAGGGATGCGTGAAGACCGTATTGAAGGATGCCGCCGACACCGCGGCGGCTGTGGTCTGCGTGGCCACGGTAGCGGTCTCCGCGCCGGTGGGGATGGCGGTGGTGGGGGGAACACGGCCCTGTTGACGCTGCTGCCTGGCCAGCCGGGCCGAGGCATCGGTCTTCTGCAGTTCCGCCTGCGCGAGCGGAATGTATTGCGCCGGCTCGGGCAGGTTCGGATTCAACACGGCCGACTCCTCGAAGCTCTTGATTGCATCCGCGTACTTCCGGTCGTTGAACAACGCCAGGGCTTCCTGCAACTTCGTCTGCGCATCGACCTGTTGCTTCTTGCCGACCTCTTCCTGCACGCGCACGGCGTCCAGCCGGTCCAGCATGGTCCGAACGTAGGGAGACTGCGGCGCCAGCCGGCGCAACTCCACAAACTTGGGATACGCGTCCGTGACCCGGCCCGCACGAACGAGGTCGCTTCCCTCGATCCGCAACTGGCGCTGGCGGGCCACGCGCGCTTCCAGTTTGGTGTCGACCACCGGGACCTCCACGCGCCGTGCACGCATGGCCACGATGCCCGCCAGCAGGACCGCCACCAGAGCGGCCACGATGGCGATGAAGATCGTCGGAGGAATCCGGCGCCGCCACACCGGCATGGACCGGACATTGGTGAGGGTCTTGCGCAATTGCGCGGTCACAGGGACCGGCATCGGCCGCACGACCGTAGGCATCGACGAAGCCGGCACGGGTGAAGTCTTCCCCGGCGGAACGGCGGGCGGAACGGCGGGCGGAACGGCCCGCGTTCCGGCGGTGGTCACGGGGCTGGCGTCGAGCGCCTCGGGGAACGGCACCTCGACGGTACGGTCACGCTCGCGCGTGACCATCGTCTCTTCGCCCAGCACGGGATCGGCGGGCCGAGCCGGACGCTCGCCACGGATCACGGCGCGCAGTGCGGCCGCGAGGTCGCGTGCGCGCTGGTAGCGCTTGGCCGGATCCTTGGTCAGACAGTGCGCGACGATCTCTTCGAAGTCTTCGGGGATCTGGGCATTGATCTCGCGCAACGGGGGGAAGGGCTCGTGCACGATCTTGTAGGAGATCGACGTCAGCGAGTCGCCCCCGAAGGGCTTGCGACGGGTCAGGCATTCGTAGAGACAGATCCCCAGCGCGAAGATGTCCGTGCGACCGTCCACGGGCGCGCCCTTGACCTGTTCCGGCGCCATGTAGTTGGGCGTGCCCAGGAATTGGCCGGTGGTGGTCAAATTGGCGGCGCCGGACGCGATCTTGGCGATCCCGAAATCGGTGATCTTGGCGCGATTGCCTTCGATGAGGATGATGTTGGCCGGTTTCACGTCGCGGTGGACGATGCCCTTGGCATGTGCGAAGTCGAGAGCCTCGGCGATCTGCGCGACGATGTCCGCGATCTGCTCGTACGTGAGATTGCGCCCCTGATTGAGGACTTCCTTGAGGTTGAAGCCCTCCACGTACTCCATGGCGATGAACGAGACCGCCAGACCGTCGTCCTGGCCGATGTCGTGGACCGTGACGATGGAAGGATGATTGAGGATGCCCGCGGCCTGGGCCTCGCGGATGAAGCGCTGCTGGAACTCCTTGGTCTCATCGTCGTCGGCGTGCACGGCCGCGCGGATGGTCTTGAGCGCGACCAGTCGCCCGATCACCGGGTCCTTGGCGAGATAGACGATCCCCATCGCCCCCTTGCCGAGCTCGCGAACGACTTCATACCGTCCGAGCTTCAATTGGGGGCGGGTCTCCGCGCCAGGATCAGTGGGCGTCCCATGAGCCGACAATGATAACTCCTCTCATCCAGGGGCGCAGGGCGCCGGGCGCACGAATCGTTATCGATCTGCGTCTCGTCGCTTTTCCCTGCGTCCCTCGCTTCGCGGCGGAGGTGGCTGTTCGAAGCGAGCCGGAGATCGTCGTTCTCCTGCCCCCTTGCCCCCTGCTCCCTGCGCCCCGTTTCATCTATGATGTCACGCCTGCTTTCAAAATCGATTACGGAGTCGCGCTCATGAAGGTTTACTCGGGTTCCGAGATCCGCAATGTGGCGATCGTCGGTCACAACGACACGGGCAAGACCACGCTCGTGTCTGAACTCCTCTTCAACTCCGGAGCCACGACGCGCATGGGCCGCGTCGAAGACGGCACGACCGCCACCGATTTCGATCCGGACGAGATCGAGCGCAAGCATTCCATCTCCGCGGCCTTGGCCGTGGCGGAGTGGAAAGAGACGAAGATCAACCTGCTGGACACGCCCGGCTTCGGCATCTTCATCATGGAAGCCCGCGGTGCGATGCGCGTGGCGGACGCCGCGGCCATCGTCGTCAGCGGCGTGACCGGCGTGGAAGTGACCACCGAGAAGGTCTGGAAATTCGCCGAGGAGATGGCTTTGCCACGAGTGGTCATCGTGAACAAGCTGGACCGGGAGCGCTCTTCGTTCTCGCGCACGCTCGACGGCCTGCAGAAGAAGCTCGGCAAGAACATCGTCCCCATTCAACTTCCCATCGGCGAGGAGAAGGATTTCAAGGGAATCATCGACCTGGTCTCGATGAAGGCCCTGCGCTACCAGGCCGATGGCTCCGGCAAGTACGAGACGGCGGAGATTCCCGACGAGCTCCGCTCCGACGCCGATGGCTGGCGCGAGAAGCTGATCGAGAAGGTGGCCGAGGGGGACGACACCCTCATGGAGAAATTCTTCGAGCAGGGAGGCCTCTCGCAGGAAGATCTGCTCGACGGACTTCGCCGCGAAGTCGCGCATCACCAGATCTATCCGGTCCTGCTGTCGGCCGCCTCTCACAACATCGGCGGCCACGCCATCCTGGACGCGTTCGTCTCCCTGCTTCCCCCGCCCACCGAGTCCAAGACCATCGACGGGAAAAACGCCAAAGGGGAAACGATCACGTTCGATCGCCGTCCCGAGGCCTTCCCCGCCGCGCTCGTGTTCAAGACCTTCTCCGATCCATTCTCGGGGCGCGTGTCGCTATTCCGGGTCTACTCCGGAACGATGCAGTCCGACCACGCCTACTGGAACACGGGTCGCGACCACGAGGAGCGCGCCGGCAAGCTGCAGGTCCTGCAGGGCAAACAGCAGATCGCCGTCCCGGAGCTGCGCGCCGGAGACATCGGCGCCGTGGCCAAGCTCAAGGACACCTTCACCGGCGACACGATCTCCACCAAGGAGCACGGCATCATCCTCGAGCACATCCATTACCCGGAGGCGGCCATCGCCTTCGCCGTGGAGCCGAAGGCCCGCGGCGACGAGGACAAGCTCGGCGCGGCCATCCACCGCATCATCGAGGAAGACCCGACCATCAAGTTCGAGCGCGACCCGCAGACCAAGGAGTTTCTCATCAGCGGACAGGGTCAGCTTCATGTGGAGATCGTGGTCGCCAAGTTGAAGAAGAAGTACAACGTGGACGTCTTGCTGCATCCACCGAAGGTGCCGTATCGCGAGACCATCACCCGCCACGCCGACGCCCACGGGCGGCACAAGAAGCAGTCCGGCGGGCATGGCCAGTTCGCCGACTGCAAGATCAGCGTCGAGCCGCTGGCGCGCGGCGCCGACTTCGAGTTCGTCGATGAGATCTTCGGAGGCTCGATCCCTCGCCAGTACATCCCCGCGGTGGAAAAAGGGATCCAGGACGCGCGGGTGAAGGGCTTCCTGGCCGGCTTTCCGATGGTGGACTTCCGCGTGCGCCTCAAGGACGGCCAGTACCACGACGTCGACTCCTCGGAAATGGCCTTCAAGATCGCCGGCTCCCTCGCCTACCAGCAGGCCATGGAACTGGCCCGGCCCACACTGCTCGAGCCGATCATGCACGTCGACATCACCGCTCCCTCGGAGTACGTGGGCGACCTGATGGGCGACCTCAACTCCCGCCGCGGCCGCGTGGAGGGCGTCGATGCCGAAGAAGACTCCCAGGTCGTGCACGCCCGCGTACCCCTCGCGGAGATGCTCACCTACGGCTCCACCCTGCGGTCGTTGACGCAGGGCCGCGGCAGCTTCCACATGGAGTACTCGCACTACGAAGAGGTGCCGCGCAGCCTTCAGGAAAAGATCATCACCGACTCGAAGAAGGCCAAGGAAGCGCAGGCCGCCGCACACTGATCGACCGCGGCACGGAGGAAGCGAGATGAAAATGAATCCGGTGGTGCACTTCGAAATGCCGGCGGAAGACCGCGTGCGCATGGCCGATTTCTACACAAAGGCGTTCGGGTGGAAGGCGGAGATGCTGGGTCCGGAGATGAACGACTACGTCGTGGTGACGACCACCGAGACGGATGAACAGGGACCCAAGGAGCGCGGCGCCATCAACGGCGGCTTCTATCCAAAGAAAAAGGACTGGCCCGCACAGTACCCATCCGTGGTCATCGCCGTCGACGACATCCATGAGGCCATGCAGCGCGTCACCGAGGCCGGCGGCAAGGTCCTCGGCGAACCGATGGAGATTCCCGGCATCGGCCAGTACGTATCGTTCATGGATACCGAAGAGAATCGCGTCAGCATCCTGCAGGCTTTGCCCCGGACGGGCGCACCCCAGAAATCGTGAGTGCCTGAATGGGCGCGCGGAGGAGAGCAACATCATTGGCCGGGGTGCGTCAGCACGATTCCCGGCTGTGCCTTCCTGATACGGCAGAGCTTTCTGGCGCGATGCTTGGGTATCGCAACGCGGGGCGATTCGCTTCCCAATCCTGTTCGAGATCCCACTGACACCTACCGGTAGCCAAGGCCGGGACATGTGTCCTTTTCTCGAGAGGCAATCGGACGCGCCGCTCGTCACTCCCCCGCCAGCGTGACTTTCGCCAGAGCTGGCCAAGGGTACGGCACCGCGCTCGCCAGGCCATCGAGAGAGCCTGAACGGATCTGTTCGAGGGAGAATTTGCGCGTCGCGAGCATGCGAAGCGGACGCGCCGGCAAACCGCGTGCAACGAAGGAACCGTCTGGCGCCGTGGCGGCCAGCGACCAGGTGGCGAACGCCGCCTCTGGCCCGCTGAGGCGAACTCCACCGAACCAGATCGTCATCCTTGCGGCGACGGAGCCAATGACGCTCTCGTCGCGCTGAACGACGTGAACAATCAGAGGAGGTGCGGCGGGAGCAAGCGACAGTCGATCGTTCTCCGTCAAAACGCCGAACACGACCACCGTAGTCGCGGCGGCCGGGTGCCTGACAATTGCCCGACTCCTTGCAATGCTCTCCGGGATCTGGATTCGGCCGTCATCATCGGCTGTGCCCTTCCAAATTAATTGATCGCCCGACCACGAAGCGACTTCGGCGCCACCCGCGGGAATCGATCCTCCAAGGAGAATCGTCAGGTTGGGCTCCGCAAGACTCTTGGATAACCGGAACTCCACCACACGCTCTAGGTTACTTTCTGGAACTGCGAGAACGACGAACTCCGCCTCTGAGTACCCCGGCGCTTGAACCCTTATCTCTGACGTCCCTTCTCTCAAAGGCGGAAGCACGGTCTCCAATCCTTTCATCGCCACCGTTGTGACGCCAGAACGGGACCCGGAACCGTCGGCCCACCGGCTTTGAATCGTGATTTGCCCATGCTCTATCGGCGCCCCGCTGTTCGCATCCGAAACGCGCACGCGAACTGAATTTGCCGGCACATGAATATCGAGGAGACCGGGGGACCCAATACTCACCAAGTCGCGAAACGGCGCGCCCGGGAAGTTCGACAGAACGACATCCATAAAGTAGTTCCCGGCTTGCCAAAGGGTCGCCGTAAAGCTTCCCCTTTCATCGGTCTCGATGGCGAATGGCGCATCCTTCTGCTCGAACCGCAAGCTCGCTCGCGTGGGCCGGTCGCCGTAATAGACGGTACCCGAAACGACGATGGGTTGTAATGGGATCTGGACGAACACATTGGTGCCCGACGTCAGATCCACGTTTCTCGTAACGGAAAATCCATCGACGTTCAAATCCAAGACAACCACCGCTGCCGGCAGCGACTCAAATCTGTACTCACGACCCGCCTGGACCGCGCGCTCGATCAGGGGCAGTCCTTCCGCGCCCATAACACCCACCGACAGAGTCATCTGGATGTCCTTGACGCTGTGGGGAAGTGGTCCGACCGACACGGTGATGGAAGGCAGGGCGACCAGCGGTTCCGTCATCTGGGTCACAAAGCCGCGGGCGATGTCGGCCACATCCTTCGCGAGGCGAACTCGCTTCGAGTCGATGACGACCCGCGCATGCTTTCCTTCGAGGTCGTACCAAACCGCGAGGATCGCATCGTCGCCCGCCACTTCCACATCTGGAGCATGAGATCCAACGATGTCCACCGCGTGAATGTGCAGGGACTCAGACAAGTCCTCCGGATGTGCATCGGATCGCGAGAGCCAAGCAACTAGGAGCGCCCCATCGACGACCGAGACTGGCGAGATTTCCGTCGTTGCGCCAGCAACGACGGCCACGGGAGGAGAGACTCCAATCGCGCGCCCGGCCCTGTCCAGATGAATGGCGATCACTCCGCCTGCCGGCATCGTTAGAGGTTGATCGAGTACCCTAACCTCACGAGCGAAGACCGACCGAAGATATCTCCCTTCGCGAGGCGAAACCAGCGAGATGACGCGAACAGATTCGCCATCCGCGAGTACCCGGCCGAAGCGGAGTGTGACTAACCCGGAAGGAACGGCACCGCCGATGGCGATATCTCCCCCCTCGGTGACATCCATCAGAAATGGCGAAATGGTTTCCGGGGTCTCGATCCAAGCAGCCGTCCGCCCAAACAGGGCTACGCTCTGACCGCAAGGCGCCCTTCTCTCGGACGCTCCTTCGAGAAAATGTACCTGACAGCCAAGGAGAGTCGGCCCGTCTCGTGGAGTGACCCTTACTTCAACGCCGGAAGCAGGCGATGCCAGAACACCCGCACAGAGGACGATGGCGAGCGGCAAATGCCGCGCGACACGACCCTTCAAAAGCCGCTGCCGGCCTTGCAGCACGGATCATTTGCGATCTCGAACAGGCCGCAACCTGTTCCAGCAGTTGACTTCATGCAAAGCATCGTCTCATCACCGTCGTTCTCACGGCACAGACACTCACCATTCGCAGTGCTCGCATGGTACCCGCATGCCGCTGTATAGCCATAGGGAATCGAGCATCCACTGCTGGGCGGGTTTTCTGCATCCCCCCACGACTGATTCTTCGCGTCCATTTCTCCGGGACGAGCGAGAGTGAGAAATGAGATCGAGATCAGCAAAAACACTAAACGCCAGTTTCTCATAGCTCCTCTGGTTGTTATGCCGGACTTGAATATATACGTATCTGGCCTCATCGCGTCAACTTTCGGCAAGACTCCGCTCCGCAGAATGGAGTGTCGGGAGAACCCATTGTCACGTCTCTATCAGCCCATCCTGGTCCTAGCTTGGATCCTCGTGGCTTCTGTAGCGCTTCTCGCAGAACACGCCAAGGCCCAAAAATCGTTGGGGCATGACCCCGTCGGTTCCATCAACGGGAGGATTGCGATCAAGATGCTCCCTCAAACCTCCGACCCTAAGGATCTGGACCTTAAGTCATGCGAGGCTCACCTCGTCCAGGTTGACAACCAAAGTACCGAGCTCGTCTACAGATGCGGGACGTGGTTTCAGCCTCCGATCGGTCGTTATTTGTTCTGGTTACAGCAAAATGAGCGCATTAGCTATCAAAGTGTGATCACCTACGCGGGCGAGGCTTTTAGAACCGGGGGCCTTGCTCTCTCCAAGTCAATGTATCCGGCAGGATACGTTCGATTGTCATCCGACACCGCAACATTGCCGCTCAATTCGACTCTTAGGCTGATCTCTCTCAACACCTTGGATGAGTTACGACCTTTTGATCGCAGAATCGAAAGGCCCTCGGCGAAGCTGCGAGTGACGGCGCCCACAGGCGACGCTATCGTGGGGCTCTTTGATCGCCAAGGCCGCGCTTTGTTGCTGTCACGCCCGAAGGCGGTGAGGTCGGCGTCGATAACGGAGTTCACGCCACATGGTCCAATGCGCTCTCGCGCGAATCTGGTTGTGATCTTAGAACGTTCGCAAGCACCGTTCCCCGCAGCGCCGTGTTCCGTGAACTTGAAGCTCGGTGAGACAACGGTAGGAAGCCCGATACCACCCCTCGTCAATTTCCAACCCAATGATCGGGTCGTCCTTATTTGGTACGACCTCACCGCCCCCTGCGAGGCCGAGTTGGTCGTGCAATGCCCGCGCGCAAATGCTTACAGGCGGACCACGCGTCTTATGGACGACGTAACGACAACTTTGAGAGGCAGAGTTACGCCCGCGATCGCCTCGCAACCGCCTGGCGATTTCCGATCCCATTGACCGTGCAGCGCGTCACCGACGCCGACGGCGAGGCGCCGATGCCGGGGATCTCCATCGGGTCGCACGGGCGCGCCGCAGAAATCGTGAGCGCGAAGCGCCTTGGACTGCGGTCACTTCCGTTGCCGCTTTTGTGGCAAACGGAAGAGGCGAGCCGACCGCCGTGGAGAAATCCCACGACGCAGGCTGCTGCCGCATGTTTGGTCTCACACCGCACCCTTCTTGCAGCCGGCCACCAAAGCGGCAACTGAAGTGACCGCAGTCCAAAAAGGCGCGAGCGCTCGACCTCACGTCACGGCGTGCGCACTGATCTCCTGCGTGACGTGTGCCGCGCCCGTCACTGCGACTGCAAGGTAAGGCGAACTCTCACGAAACGTCCGCGACGGATGCCAACAGCCACGCTCCGTATGCCTCGGAGGTCTCGACCGGCATGACCACGAACTCCGGTACGTCGTATGGATGTCGCGCGAAGAGCTCCTCGCGCAGAGCCGTAAGTCGTTCGCCGGTCGTCTTGATGATCAAGAGTTGCTCGGGGCCAACCTCGACTCTCCCCTCCCACCGATAGACCGACTGCACCCGCTCCACGATGTTGACGCACGCGGCCAGGCGAGCTTCAACCAGGACCTGAGCGAGCGCGCTTGCGTCTACGTCCGGCCCCACTGTCGTGAGAACGACGACTGCAGTCACTCGTTGTCCACCACCTCGATCACGCGCGTGGCCATCTCCCGAGCACAGGCACGGGCGACGCTGCGCACTTGCGCGCGCTCCAGGAACGGCAAGGCGATGATGGCGAAGAGACCGTGATCTCCGAAGCCGACCGACGTCGGAAGGACCGCCGTACTGCGCCGGGAGAGTGAGTCGGTGGCAATGACGTCGAGGGTGCGGCCATCGTAGATGCGAATGTCCGCCGCAACGTGCGAGACCAGGACACCGATGGAGACGTCCACGTGCCGGTCACCGACGTTGACGCCGCCATAGTCCTCCGTGTCCGCGTCCCCGACGATCTCCACGTAGAGGTCGGCACGGCGGTCATCGGAGCGCTCGATCTGCTCGAGCGTCGACTCCGAGAGGAAGGCGTCGAAGCCGCGTCCGCGGAGCTCGTTCCGCAGCGACTCCCGCACGGCCTTCTGCACGTGCTCGTCCGGATCGTACCGGTGCGTGCCCGGAACCCGCACGATTCCGATCCTCGGTTTCACGGGCGTGGTGTCGAAGGCGAGCAGGGGACCGGCCGCAATCAGGCAGAGCGCGAAGGCGAGGGACTTCATCGGCAAACCTTAACGCAAACCGAGGCCCCCGCAGTCCACACTGCTATTCTTTGTCCTTGCTCAAACGGATTGTTCTCTTTCTGTTTCTCGGCCTGGTGGCGTGGCTCGCCTTCGAGTGGGTGACGTTTCCCGACGTCGAGAAGCTCGCCGAGGAGCGGCCCACGACCACGGCCTTCATGGAGCAGCGCAAGAGTGAGCTTCGCAGTGAGGGGAAGAGCGACGCGCTGGAGTGGACGTGGGTGCCCTACGGAAGGATCTCTTCGAACCTGAGGCGAGCCGTGCTGGTGGCCGAGGACGATGCGTTCTATGAGCACGAAGGCGTCGACCTCGAGGCGATGCGCGAAGCTTTCCAGCGCAACTGGAAGAGCGGCCACGTCACCCACGGCGGCTCCACCATCACCCAGCAACTGGCCAAGAATCTCTATCTCTCGCCTTCGCGCAATCCGGTCCGGAAGATCCGCGAATACTTCATCGCCCGAGCGCTCGAAAAGCATCTGACCAAGAAACGCATCCTGGAGATTTACCTCAACGTCGTGGAGTTGGGGGAACGGGTCTATGGTGCCGAAGCCGGCGCCCGTCATCACTTCGGAAAATCGGCGGCGGCCTTGAGTCCGAGCGAGGCTGCGCTGCTGGCCGGCTCGCTCCCCAATCCGCGGATCATGAATCCCAGCAAACCCAACAAGCGCCTCCGGTACCGGCAGCGCATGATCCTCTCGCGCATGCGCCGGTGGGGACACGTGTTCGAGACGCAGGTGCTGGCCGAGAGGAAGCCTGCGCCGGAAGCGACACCGACACTGACCGCGACGAACGAGGACGTCGGGAACGAGACCGCGACCGCGACGGACACCGCCGAAGAGCCTGCGGTTCCCGAGGCGACGGAGACCACGGAAACCACGGAGCCGACGGAAACGACGGCGCCGCCAACCGACACCGAGACGGCAGCCACGACGACCTCGGGAGAGTGAAGGTTTTCTTTGAGATGGTGGCGTGGGCATCTTGCCCATACGCGCTAACTTTGAGAAGGACGGGAGCAGGACGGGAGGGCTGCGGGGAGCCTCTGTGCAACTAACCTCGAGTTTCTTCGCGCGACGCGAAGATTTGCAGACGGAGCATTGGAGCGCCGGCGTCCTCGCCGGCTGGCCCGTGGGCGTCTCGCCCGC
>JBDTOZ010000287.1:0-8657 GCA_039932995.1 Acidobacteriota bacterium
AGACTCGACGACTCGAAGACTCGACGACTCGAAGACGAGCCGGTTAAACTACGGGCGCCGAATGTCGGTTCCTCAACAACCTGTGCTCGTCTCCCGCGGCCAACTGCTCGCGGTGCTTGGCGTCGGCTTTGGTCTGGCCGTGGCCATCGGGAACACCATCGGCGCGGGGATCCTGCGCACGCCCGGCAGCATCGCCGCGAACCTTCATACCTTCTGGCCCTACATGGCCGTGTGGATCGTCGGGGCGGTCTACGCGCTGCTCGGCGCGAATGCGCTCAGCGAGCTGGCCACGCTGGTTCCTCGCTCGGGCGGACAGTACGTCTTCGTCCGGGAAGGCCTGGGTGATTACGCCGGGCTGGTGGTCGGGTGGAGCGACTGGGTCTCCACCTGCGGGACGACCGCCGCGGTCTCGATCGTGATCGGCGAGTACACCATGAGTCTTTTTCCGGCGGCGCGGCGAGAACAGGTCATCGCCCTGGTGGTCGTGGGCGTGTTCACGCTCATCCAGTGGCTGGGCGTGCGCAGCGGCAGCAGAGTGCAGAACGTGACCAGCCTGGTGAAAGCGCTGGCCCTGGTGCTCTTCATCGGGGCCTGCCTCTGGTACGGCACGCGCACGCCCTGGGAGCCGACCGCTCTGACGCTGCACTCCGACGGCTCACTCCTGGTGGCCTTCGTGTTGTCGCTGCAGGCGGTGATCTACACGTACGACGGCTGGTCGGCGCCGATCTACTTTTCCGAGGAAGTGAAGGATGGCGGGCGGAACATCCCCAGGGCCATGATCTCAGGGGTGATCAGCATCGCCGTGATCTACCTCCTGCTCAACCTCGCCTTTCTGGCGGTGGCCTCCCTGCCCACGATCGCGGGCAGCACCTTTGCGGGCGGGGTGGTGGTGGAGCGGATGTTCGGCCTGGCGGGACAGAATCTCCTGCGAGCGCTGGTGATCCTGATCCTCTTGAGCGCCGTCAGCGCCAACGTGCTCATGGCCCCGCGCGTCCTCTACGCCATGGCCAAGGACGGGCTGTTCTGGCGAGGGGCCAGTGAAGTGAACAAAGGGGGCACTCCCGACGTGGCCCTGATGATCAGCAGCCTCCTGGCCGCGGGGTTCATCGTCACGGGCACCTTCGAGACCGTCATCGCCAAGCTGGCTTTTTTCTTCGTGGCCAATTACACCCTGTCGTTCGTCACGCTGTTCGTGCTGCGTCATCGCCAGCCCGACCGCCCCCGCCCGTATCGCGCCTGGGGTCATCCCGTCACCACGGCCCTCGCTCTCCTGGCCTCGGTGGCCTTTCTTGCCGGTGCGACCTTCAGTGATCTGAACAGCAGTCTCTGGGCCATGGGGCTGCTCGTGTTGAGCGTGCCGGTCTACCTCATGGTCCGGCCCCGTTCCTCCCGCGCGTAGGCGGCACGCCTTCGGGCCATCCCGCGTCCGCACGCGGGATAAACTTCACACCGTGGACAAGCTGGAGAACGGCAGCAAGCCGATGATCGATCCCCGCCTCGAGTATGCCTCGACCCTCGCCTCCCGTTTCTATTTTGACGGAGAGGTCCTCGCGCAGGAGAACCGCTCGATCTTCGGGCGCACGTGGCAACTGGTGGGAAATGTGGAGCAGGTGCGAGAGGCCGGACAGTACTTCACGGCCAGAATCGCCGACGAGCCGCTGCTGGTCGTGCGAGGGAACGATGGCGTGTTGCGGGCCATGTCCAACGTCTGCCGCCATCGCGCGGGGCCGATCGCGCGAGGGGAGGGGAAGCGTCCGGTCCTGCAGTGCGGATATCACGGTTGGACTTATGCGCTCGACGGCCACCTGGCGGTGACGCCGGAGTTCGAAGGAGTCCAGGAGTTCGACAAGAGCTCATGCGTCCTGCCGCAGTTCCGCGTGGAGGTCTGGAACGAGCTCGTTTTCGTGAACCTCGATCCGAAGGCGGAGTCGCTCACCGCGTTTCTCGGCCAACTGCTGGGGGACATGCCCCAGCACGACTACAGCGGATTTCGCCTGGCTCGGCACAAGATCTGGGAGCTGGACTGCAACTGGAAGGTCTACGTCGACAACTACCTCGAGGGTTACCACATCCCCATCGTCCACCCCGGGCTGTTCCGCGAGCTCGACTACCCCAACTACCGCACCGAGACCCGGCGGAGCTACTCGATCCAGATCGCCCCCACGCGCCGGCCGGAACGAATCCGCACCCGCGGTGGCGACGACGCCGTGAGCTATTTCTGGATTTTCCCCAACCTCATGCTGAACGTCTATCCCGACAACTTCTCCACCAACCTCATCGTCCCCCTCGGAGCGGGGCGGACGGCCACGATCTTCGACTGGTATTTCAAAGACCCGGACGCCTCACGCGTCGAGATCGATGAGACCGTGGCCTTCAGCGACGAGATCCAGCTCGAAGACGTCGACATCTGCGAAGCCGTCCAGCGCGGCCTCCGCTCCACCACCTACGACACCGGACGCTACTCCCCCCGACGCGAAAACGGAGTGCATCACTTTCACCGCCTGTACGAGGAGTGGATGGGGTGATCTTCTCCTCTTCCCGCCTTCTCGTCCTTGAGTCGTCAAGTCGTCGAGTCGTCAAGTCGTCGAGTCGTCTCGTCTTCGCGTCTTCGGAGTCTCATAGCCTCAGAGTCTCATAGGCCATCCATGCCGCCGCAGCGCGGTACTCCGAACCCCGAATTTCTTCGCGCGGCGCGAAGCTTCCCCGCCGCCGTAGGCGGCGGTCTGGAGTTTGGCCATTGGTCGCGGGAAGTGCGCCGGGCAGAATGCCCGCGCCCCATCGTTCATCGCGCCAAGACACTCCCGTAAGGGGCCGCGGGCATCCTGCCCGCGGTGGACTCTGTTCTGTGGAGCGGCGAAGCTGCACCCAAGCCGCCGTAGGCGGCGGTAGCCAATAGCACCCGGCTTCAGCCGGGTGACGGATGAGGCCCATGAGTGAGCCCGCGTAGCGGGCGACAGACTCACGCGACCGGTTCCTATCGCCCGCTACGCGGGCTCCTTCAAATATCGCCTCATTCCACCCGGCTGAAGCGGGGTGCTATTGGCTACCGCCGCCTACGGCGGCTTGGTTGCGGCTGCGCCGCGCTGTGACCTATGAGACCTCGACGCCTCGACGCCCCGACGCCCCGACGACTCGACGACTCGACGACTCGACGACTCGGAAGACATGAGACTAGACGAGAAGACCGGAAGACCACGGCGCCCCGGCCTCGACCGCCCTTGCATGAACGGGGCACCACTTCTCGTGCGCTCCTTCCAGGTAGCCGGTGCTGAGCAGGAAGGATCCGGTGATCTCTCCTCCCGTGAAGACGAACGTTTTCTTGAACAGCTTCACCCACTCCGCCTTCTCGCGGGGGTGATGCGCGTCGAGCCATTGCGCGAAGGAGCCATGCGTCTTCCGTAGCGCCAGGATGCGACGGGCATTCTCCACGGCCGCGTCGACCTTCAGGCGATTGCGGATGATCCCCGCGTTCGCGAGCAGTTTCGCCTTCCTGCGGGAGTCGTAACGGGCCACGCGCTCCAGCGCGAAGCCGTCGAAGGCTTCACGGAAGGCCTCGCGCTTCTTGAGGATCGTCAGCCAGGAGAGTCCGGCCTGATTGATTTCCAGAACCAGCCTCTCGAAGAGCGGGTCGTCCTCGCGCACGGGAAAGCCGTACTCGTGCTCGTGATAGGGACCATGGAACGGATGGTTGACCGCGGCGTCGCAGTAGGTGGTCACCCGTGAATGGTAAACGGTTGCACTGCGCGCCCAAGCATGGGTCCCCTGCAAGTGGAAGCGCTCATGGCCCGCCCGCTCCGCGCCGCCGCAAAAGGGTGACGATCGGGCCAGCGCTCGCGCCTATCCCCGAAGAATCTCTCGGGCCACGCGCGCTCCGCTGTCGATCGCGCCGGAGCGGTTCAGCCGTCGCCTACGATCTCGCGCCAGGGGAGGCGGCGCACGAGCTGAACCTTTTCGTCGATCTCGCTCTGCGTGGCCTTGTCCCCCAGGACGCGACGGAGATATTCGACCTCCGACGAGACCAGCTTGTTGCTCCTGGGAAGCAAGCGCGCCGCAGCGCTCTGGAGGTTGCGCTCGGACACGGTCACGAGCTTCGACGTTCTCTTGGTCTGAGCGTCCATGACTTCGGCAACGAGCAACCGTGCCGAAATCATCCAACGCGCGCGATCAGCGTTTTCGGGTGCTCCGTGGTGGGCGCGCCGGCAGGGAAGAGCGGAACGCGAACCCGTCCTGCACGAAGTTCTGACGCGAAGGGACGCACCCGCAGAGAGCGCATCGCATTCCGTCGACATGGGCGGCTTGGGAGTGGCCGCAATGGGAACAGACTTTCATTCAGGCCTCCACATCCTTGATGGAGATCAAGATTAATGCCGGATGAAACGTGCCGAGCGTTTCTCCCGCAGGGGTAGAGTTTTTGGGCTCATTTCGAGGGAAAAGGCTCTGTTTCTCTCCATTTCGTAGAGACCCCTGCCGTACCATCGTCCTCATGACGGAACTGACCGACGCGATCAAGGCGGGCCAGGTGGCGCGGGTGAATGCACTCGTGGACGCCGACGCTTCGCTGCTGGAAGCTGCCGAGAATGGCGTCACTCCGGTCCTGCTGGCGATCTATCACGGCCGGCGCGAGATTGCCGATCTGCTGGTCGCACGCGGCGCTCCGGTGTCATTCCCGGAAGCGTGCGCTCTCGGCCTCGTCTCCCGTGCCCAGGAAATGCTGGCGAACGATCCCTCTCTTCGCGACGCGCGTTCGGCCGACGGCTTTCCCGCCACCGGGCTGGCCATCTTCTTCGGTCACGGCGAGCTGGCCCGCTGGCTCATCGGGCAGGGGGCGGACGTGCATGCCGCGGCGACGAACACCGCCGGTGTGGCGCCGGTGCATGCCGCCGCCGCGGTGTGCGATCACGAGACCATGCGACTTTTGCTCGAGCGTGGCGCCGATCCGAACGCTCGGCAACAGGGCCAGTTCACGCCCCTGCACGCCGCCGCCAGCGGAGGGGACGTCGCGATGGCGACGCTGCTCCTCGACCACGGAGCGCGACGCGATGCGAAAACGGGAGACGACCTGACGGTGGCGGACATGGCCCGCAAGTATGGGAAGGCCGAGTTTGCCGCATGGATCGAGACGCAGGGCTCCTGAGCGGCGTTGCTCCCTCATCTTGCGACACGCAGCTCCGTCGTCGCCGCGAACTTCGCGTCCGGGAAGGAGCCGCGGGCGAAGAAGATGTGCTCGGCCAGTTTCTGCAACAGCGGCACGCGTAGCATCGCAAAGCCCGCTTCCATCAGCGGGGGGACGGACATCACCCTCATGGCGTTGCGCATCCACTTGCGGGCCAGGATCCGGGCGCGGAAGCGCTCGCCCGAGTACTGCGCCAGCACGCGGCGGTCGCCGCTCTCCAGATAGGCGGCGATCACGTCCGCCGCGAAGGTCGAGAGGCGCATGGCGCCGTCCAATCCTCCCGCGGTGAGCGGTGAGACCGCACCGGCGGCATCGCCGACCAGGAGTCCCCTCTCGCAGGAGATGCGCCGCAGGATCCCGTTCACGGGAATGAGCCCGCCCCGTCGCTCCAGGACGCGGCCCACGGGGAAGGGAAGGGTTTGCCGAAACGCCAGAAGGGCCCGGGAAGCATCCCAGCCGCGGGTGCGATATCCGGCCACGCCGAGGTGCGCCTCTTCTCCATCGTTGGCCAGCCAGCCGATATAGCCGGGGGCCAGATGAGGATCGAGGAAGCAGTGCAGCACGGGCTCGCTGGAAATGGGAGGCACGATCTCCTCGACGCCGAGGAGCAGTTCGTCGTTGCGGTCGAGGCCGAGCTGCGTGGCCACCGTGGAGCGGGCACCGTCCGCTCCCACGAGGAATCGCGCTTCGATCGACTCGCTTCTGCCGTTGCGCAGAAAGCGCACCGTCGAGCCCTCCACGGCCGTGACACGAGCCGACGGAATCCAACGCACGCCCGCGGCGGAGCACTGTTCGAGCAGTTGCAGATAAAGCCACGACATGCGTCCCACCCGGAATTCATCTCGATGCGCGCGGAGCGAGAGTGTCCGCCGCGAAGGCGAATAGAGCACCACGTCCCGGATCGGTGGGCCCATCTGCTCTTCAGGCAGCGGAAAGTCCTCCCACGTCTTCCGCACGAAGATCCCGGTCGTGTGGACCGGAGCGGCGATGGAAGGCTTGCGGTCCAGCAGGGTGACCCGCAACCCGCGCCCGGCCAGCAGGCGTGCGCAACGAAGTCCGGCCAGCCCCGCGCCGATGACCAGGACGTCGGGGTTTTTCTCGGGATGGCTCATGGCAAGTACTTTACATTGCAAAGATGATGCGAGCAAGGAGGGCGGCTTCATGCGCTGGGAGAGATACGTCGGAGGCGTGACGGAGATTGGCCGTGGGCAAGCGCGAAGCGCACCGTGCCGGCTCCACGCCGGAGGCGTCATGGAGATTAGCCGGGGCAGCGCGAAAGCGCGCCGTGCCGGCGTCACGCCTCCGGCGTTGAGGAGCGACGTTCTCCTGGAAAACCATGGCTCAGCGCGACCGTACGTGCCCAAGGCTATGCCAACCAGCGCTGGCGGCCGTGCCGCCCTAGCTGGGACGCGAGAAGATCAGCGTGGCGTTGGTGCCGCCGAAGCCGAAAGAGTTCGACAGGACGTGCTGCACGTCTTTCGTTCGCGCCTGGTTGGGCACGTAATCGAGATCGCACTCGGGATCGGGGATCTCGTAGTTGATGGTGGGGGGGATGATGCCGGTCTTCACGACCATGGCGGCGATGGCGGATTCGAGGCCGCCGGAGGCGCCCAGCAGGTGGCCGGTCATCGACTTCGTCGAGCTGATGGCGACGGTGTAGGCCGCCTCGCCGAACACGGTCTTGATGGCGCGCGTCTCCACCTTGTCGCCGACCGCGGTGGACGTGCCGTGCGCGTTGATGTAGCCGATGTCCTTCGGTTGGAGTCCGGCGTCTTTCAGGGCTCGCACCATGACCCGGGCCATTCCGTCGCCGTCTTCGGAAGGCGAAGTGATGTGGTAGGCGTCGCTGGTCATGCCGTAACCGGTGATCTCGCAGTAGATGGAGGCGCCTCGGGCGATGGCGTGCTCGCGCTCTTCGAGGATCAGCACTCCCGCTCCCTCTCCGATGACGAAGCCGTCGCGCTCCTTGTCCCAGGGGCGGGAGGCGTGCAGAGGATCGTCGTTGCGTGTGGACATGGCCCGCATGGCCGCGAACCCTCCCACGGCCAGAGGTGTGATCACGGCTTCACTGCCGCCGGCGAACATGACGTCCGCATCATCGCGCTGGATGATCTTGAACGCGTCGCCGATGGCGTGTGCGCCCGTGGCGCAGGCGGTGGCCGGAGCGGAGCTCGGCCCGCGGGCGTTGAAGCGGATCGAAATCTGTCCCGAGGCCAGGTTCACGATCAGGCCGGGGATGAAGAACGGGGAGATGCGGGACGGCCCGCGCTCCATGAGCTTGCGGTGCATTTCCTCGATGAGAGGCAGTCCGCCGATCCCGGAGCCGATGATCACGCCCACGCGGTCCGGATCCTCGGCGGTCATGTTCAGGCGTGCATCGTCCGAAGCGAACTGCGCGGCTACGATCGCGTAGTGGATGAAGGTGTCGGACTTCTTGACTTCCTTCTTCTCGATCCACTGCTCGGGGTGAAAGTCGCGGACCTCCCCGGCGATGCGGGAGGCGTACTCGGTGGCATCGAACTTCGTGATGGGACCGATGCCGGATCGACCTTCCACCAGCCCCTTCCAGGTCGGTTCATTGCCGATCCCGAGGGGGGAGATCATTCCGAGACCGGTGACCACGACACGACGTTTCTCCAAGCGAAGACTCCTTCAACACACGTGGGGCGGGCTCACGAGCCCGCCCCGAAAAACACGGATGGACGGCGATCCCATCCCGCGCCGTGCCGCCGACCTAAGCAGGCTTGCCGGCGTTGCCGGCGCGTTTGTCGATGTATTCGATGGCGTCGCGGACTCTGCGGATCTTCTCCGCGTCGTCATCGGAGATCTCCACCCCGAATTCTTCCTCGAACGCCATGATCAACTCGACGGTGTCGAGCGAGTCAGCGCCCAGATCCTCGACGAACGACGCATCCGGAGCGACTTCTTCCGCGTCCACGCCGAGCTGTTCGACGATGATGGCCTTGACCCTATCCTGTACCGACATCGGTATGTCCTCCCTCTGATGTAGCGGGCGATGCAAGGCGCGTTTTAGCACGGAGCTGACTTTCCTGCAAAACCCCATCTATGATTCGCGCCGCGTGCCAAAACGAATCTTCTCTTACGAGCAGGCAGTGGCCCTTCTCCCTGACGTTCGCCGTCTCACCAGCGACGCCGCGCGGCGCGTCGAGGAGTCCACCTCCGAGGAACCGGAGGTCTACGAACGCATCGTCACCGAATGGGCCGAGGCGGTCATGGCCATGGGAGTCGACGTCAAGGGCCTCTGGCTCGTCGACTTCGACAGCGGGGCCGGCTATTACTGCTGGCAACACCCCGAGCCCGCCCTCGAATACTTTCACGGATACGAGGAAGGGATCGGCGGACGCGTGAAGTTGAATTAGTTGTTGCTGGTTGCTGGTTGTTTGGGGCGGATCGCCTGGCCCTCCTTTGTCCCAGCCGGGATGCAGCGACGGTTTCGGTCCGAACGCATGTTCAACCGCTTCTC
>JBDTOZ010000288.1:0-22315 GCA_039932995.1 Acidobacteriota bacterium
CAACGACCACCGCTGATCGCGCATCTCGACGAAATGCATGGAGGCGCGGGCATCTGCCCGCGCCTTTTTTTTGACCGCGCGGCCCCGAACGCTCCCGCCCGCCCACTACAATCGCGCGCATGCCTCGCACCCGGATCGCCGCAATTGACGTCGGCACCAACTCGATCCACATGATCGTGGTCGAGCAGCAGCGTCACGGCTATCGCGTGATCGACAAAGAGAAGGACATGGTGCAGCTCGGTCGCGGCAGTCTGGAAGGACGGCCGCTCACCGACGAGGCCATCGAGCGCGGCGTGGAAGCACTCAAGCGCATGGCCGGCATCGCCGAGCGCTGGCAGGTGACCGAGGTCGAAGCCGTGGCCACCAGCGCCATCCGTGAAGCGCCCAACGGGCGGCGCTTCATCAGCGCGGCGCAGAAGGCCGCGGGCATCCGCATCCGCGTCATCAGCGGCGAGGAAGAGGCCGACTACATCTACCGGGCCGTGCGCGCGGCCATCGACTTTCACGGCGGCACGGCGTTGTCGATCGACATCGGAGGCGGCAGCGTGGAGCTCATCGTCGGCACCGCGGACGAGGTCTTCCTCACGGCCAGCGAGCCGGTGGGCGCGTTGCGCATGGCGCAGATGTTCTCGCTCGAAGGACCCTCCACACCGGCCATGGTCGGCCAGTGCCGCCATTACGTCCGCAAGCGCCTGAAGAAGACGTTTGCGCGCATCACCACCCTCGGCTTCGACTTCAGCGTCGGCACCTCGGGGACCATCGTCACCCTGGCCGGCCTCGCGGCCTCGTCGACAGGAGACAGTCCGGCCTCGGGGCTGCGCTGGCTCTCGCGCAAACGCCTGCACGATCTCGTCGATGCGCTCACCCCGCTCCCGGCGGCGGAGCGCGCCCGGCGTTTTGCGATCGACGAGCGCCGCGCCTCCACCATCCTGGCCGGCGCGATCGTGCTGGACGAGATCATGCGCAAGCTCGAGCTCGAGCAACTTCGCGCCAGCGACACGGCCCTGCGCGAAGGAATCGTCGAAGCGATTCTCGAACGCAAGGCCGGCGACCTGGATCGCAAAAATGGCAGCCGGAAAGCCGCGGTCCGCAAGGACAGCGTGCGCCGCTCCTCCGTCCTCGGCCTCGTGGAACGCAGCGACGTCGAGCGCACCCACGCCGGCCACGTGGCCCGTCTGGCCCTGCGCATCTTCGATCAGACCGAGGAGCTGCACCACTTCCGCACCGGGGAACGGGAGCTCCTCGAATATGCAGCCCTCCTGCACGAAGTGGGCATGCACGTCTCGTATCAGGGGCACCAGAAGCACTCGTACTACCTCATCAGTCACGCCGGCCTGCGGGGCTTCACCGGCGATCAGGTGGCGGTGGTGGCCAATGTGGCGCGCTATTACCGCAAAGCCGTTCCTTCAGACGAGCACGCCCACTTTGCGCAGCTTTCTCCCGTGCAGAAAGAGCAAGTGCGCAAGCTCGCCGCCATACTGCGCATGGCGGATGCACTGGATCGTGGACGGCGGCGCGCGGTGCGCGACGTTCGTGTGCAGGGTGGCAGTGGATCACTCCGCTTTCAGGTGCGGTTGCGGGGCGACGCGGACGTCGAGCTCGCTGCCGCGGCCAAACGTGCCAAATACTTTGGAAAGGTATTCGAGACCGATGTCGACATCGAAAGCAGCTCCGCGTAAGTCCACCCGCAAAGTGGCGACTTCCCGCCGTACCCGAAAGCCGGCCACCCCGGCTCCCGAACCGCTGCCCGTACAACGGTTCATCGTCCTGCTGCGCCACGGCATCGCCGAAGACTCTTCCGCTGACAAGAAAGACGAAGAGCGGGCGCTGACCGCGCAAGGCCACGCACGGATGAAAGAGATCGCCCGTGGCCTGCGCCTGGCGTTGCCCAAAGTCGAGGCCATCTACACCAGCCCGCTGCTGCGCGCTGTGCAGACCGCGTTGTGGGTCTCGAAGGGATACCGCTCCCGCGTGAGCGTCACGAACACCGACGCGATCGTGCCCGGTGCGCCTGCCAAGGACTTCCTCTCCTTGCTGGCCTCGATCAAAGAGAGTCGCGTGGTCATCGTCGGACACGAGCCGAACCTGAGCGCCAACCTCCGCGCCCTCGTCCACCTCGGCGATGCGGAATCGCTCGAACTGAAGAAAGGCGGCGCCTACGGCGTGCGCATCCTCAGCGACGGCACGGCCCTCCTGGAATGGATCCTCACCCCGCGCATCCTGCGGAAATTGGGCAAGTAGAGTCGCCTCTCGAAACACTCACGCCATGAGACAGGAACGCCGGCGTCCTCGCCGGCTGGCCCGTGGGCGTCTCGCCCACGATTCTGGGGGAAGGACCGGACCGCAATCAAAACGGCTTGCTCTCAACTGCTCCGGCGCTTCTCCTTGGACATCGCGGAGACGACGCGGTTTCTTCCCAGTCGTTTGGCCTCGTAGAGCCGTTCGTCCGCGGCGCGGAAGAGAGCGTCGCGGTCGGCCCCGTCGTCCGGGTGGAGGGCGGCGCCGATGCTCACGGTGAGCGTCGCGCCGCCCGGCGGAGCGGGCAGGCTTTCGATGTTCGCGCGCAGGCGCTCGGCGATGGCGGCCAGTGCCGGGCCGTCGATCTGCGGGACGATCACCGCGAATTCTTCCCCGCCGTAGCGCGCGGGAAAGTCGACGGCGCGCACGGTCTCGCGGACCGACTGCGCCACGCGGCGCAACGCTTCGTTCCCGGCCTGATGCCCGAAGGTGTCGTTGTATTTTTTGAAGCGGTCCAGGTCGAGCACGAGCACGCCGAAGCCTCCCGGGTAGCGGTCCGCGCGCTCCACCTCGACGTCGATGCGCTCGCGAAAGGCGCGGAAGTTCGGCAGCGCGGTGAGGTCGTCGGTGCGGGCCCGCGCCTTGAGCTCGTCGGCCATGCGGTTGAACGCACCGCCCAGCGTGGCGATCTCGCGGTCTCCGGCCACGGGAGCGCGCGCGGTGAGATCGCCGGCTGCGACCCGATCCGCCGCGGCCGAGAGCTCTTCGATCGGACGCACCACTTTGCGAAGCGTGACCTGCACCGCGGCGAATCCGACCAGCGCGACGATCCAGGCGATGGCCAGTCCGCTGGACATCATCGAGGAGGTCTCGCGCTCCAGTGCGGGGAGCTGCCGGCGGATCTCGGACTTGCGCGTCTCCACGATCTGCTGCGCCTCGGCCACGATGGCCGCCGAGGTGGAGTCGACGTCCTCCGGGCGCGGAGCGGGCTCCTCGATGATGGTGTGAAACGCATCCACCCGCGCTCGCAGCACGCCCAGGTCGATGCGCGACAACGACTCCTCGGAGAGAAGCTGCAGCACCAGGCGGTAACGTTGCGGCGTCTCCTGTCCGGCCAGAAAGCGCGTGCGAAATCCGTTCTGCGCGCGAATCAGCTCCTCCAGCGCGGCCACCGCGCGCGTCTCGATGGAGAGCAGCCGCGTCCAGCGTTGCTGGGCCACCCGCGCCCGCCAGCTCAGCCCGAACGCGATCGCGAAGAGCGCGAGGGTGAACGCACCTGTGAGGAGCAGGACACGGGTGCGAAGACGCTGGCGAGGCACGAGCGGAGGATACCGTGAGTGACAATGACCTTCGTGGACCTGCGTCACATCCATCGTCTCGCGCTCGCGCGATGCGCTCCCGACGTCCTCGTGCGCCAGCACGTGCGCGCGGACATGCCTCACCACGTCGTGGCCATTGGCAAAGCCGCCGGGGCGCTGCTCGACGGCGTGGCCGCGGTGCATCGCGTCGACAGTGCCTTCGTGGCCATCCCCGAGGGCTACCGTCTTCCTTCCGCCTCGGCGAACGTGTACGTGGGTGGACACCCGCACATCACACGGGCGAGCTTCGCGGCGGGACGGGCGCTGCTCGACTATGTCGATGCTCACGACGACATCCTCTTCCTGATCTCCGGCGGCGGATCGGCCTGCGTGGAAGTGGCGCTGCCCCCGTTCACCGAGGGCGAGATCACGGACGCGAACGCGCGTCTCATCCGATCCGATCTGGCGATCGGCGCGATCAATGCGGAGCGGCGACGGATGTCGGCCATCAAGGGCGGGAAGCTCGCCGCACGCGTAAGAGGTCGCGCGGTGACGTTGGTCTACTCCGACGTGTCCACCGGGGCGTTGCACGACGTGGCCTCCGGACCGACCCTACCGGGCTCCTCGCCCATCCTCGTGGCCGACAACACCACCCTCGTTCGCGCGGTGGCGGAGATCCTCGGCGACGCCGCGGTGACGATCGAGAAACAGATCGAGGGTGACGTCGGAGACGCTGCCCGCCTGCTCGCCGCACGGGCTCGTGCGCTGAAGAGCGGCCAAATCCTCGTGGCCGGCGGCGAACCGGTCGTGGCGGTGCGGGGCGGCGGCCGGGGGGGACGCTGCAGCGAGCTGGCCGTGCGCTTCGGCCTGGAGTGCGGATTTCCGGCCCTTTTTGCCGGCTCGGACGGCGTGGACGGCAACTCGGGCGCGGCGGGATTCGTGCTGCCGCGTCGCGCTCCCGGCGCTCCGGCGGGCTGGCAGTCCGCGCTGGAGCGGTCCGACTCGTACTCCGTTGCCCTGCAAATGGGTGAGCCGATTATGATTGCGCCGACGGGGAGCAACCTCCGGGACCTCTTCCTCGTGGCTTGCCTTTAGCAAGCAAGCGCCACGGTAGCCGCCGCGCGATCCGATGAACGTCAACGACCCCGCTGACCCCCTGCTGCCCCCTCCCAAGGAAGGGCATCACCGCTCCGCGCGCGAGCGGCAGCGCAAGGGCCCGATGTGGGGCTGCCTCAAAGGCCTGTTCTGGCTCATCACCATCAGCGGCCTGTTGCTCTTCATCGTCGTAGGCGGCGGCTGGTGGTACCTCGGCTCGGCCAGCTTCGCGGAGTACGTGCGCAACAAGGTCGAGGCCACGCTCGAGGCGAAGCTCGGCCGCGACGTCCGGATCAAGAGCGTCGAGTTCGTCCGCACCACGCCGCAGAAGATCATCCTGCACGATCTCCGCATCGCCAACGCCCCGGGCGGCGTCGCCAAGTACTTCGCCACCGTGCGCGAAGTGGAGATCGAAGGCGGGGTGCAGTCGTTCTGGGGCCGTGAGGTGAAGGTGGACCGCGTGGACGTACGCGATCCGCAGTTGTGGTTCGAAGTCTTCCCGGACGGCACGCACAACTTCCCGAAGTGGAAGACCACTCCGCCGCGGCGCTTCGCCATCTATCACCTGGCCATTGGCAAGCTGTACGTCAACGGCGGCGCCTTCAGCTTCAACGACCGCAAGCACGACATCGTCGCGGTCGCGGAAAAGATCGCCTCGACGGTCACGGTCACGCAGGCCGAGGATCTTTACGAAGGGATCATGAACAGCCCGCGCATGCGCGTGCGGCTCCAGGACTACGAGCCGTTCGACGTGACCATGCGCGGCGGATTCCGCTACACGCCCGGCGTCCTCGATCTCCGCTCGGTGGCGCTGGAAGGCAAGGGCATCGAGGCCTTCGTGGCCGGCCGGCTCGATCCCGTCACGGACGCCGTGTACAACCTGCGGGTCACCTCGCGCCTCGATCTGGCGCGCGTCCGGGAGATCTTCCGCGTGGAGAAGACGCTGGAAGGCACGCTCGCGTTGGACTCGCGTCTGAAGGGCAAGGCCGGCGTGTTCACGATGACCGGTGGCTGGAGCGCGCCGCGCATCCTCGCGGACGCGTACGAGCTCGCCGACGCCAAGGGCCGCATGAACATCACGGGCGAGAACCTCACTCTCGACGTGGACAAGGCCGGCTACGGCGGCGGCACGATCGGCGCGCACTACACGCTGTCGAAATACTCCGAGCCCTATCCGATGAAGGTCGATCTCCGGTACGCGGGCATCGGCATCGAGCCTCTGTTCAGCGACTGGAACATCGAGAACACCGGCCTTCGCGGCGCGGCCACCGGCACCCTCGCCTATCACTGGAACAAGGACAAGGTCCTGGAAGGGGCCGGAGAAGGCGCCGCGCGGCTGTCGAAGAGCACCGTGGCCTTCTCGCGCGCGCAGTACCCCATTCCCGTGGGCGGCACGACCTCCTTCGCGCTCGACAACGGCGTGGTCACGTTTCGAAGCATGGACCTCGACACCGATTCTTCGCACGTGAGCCTGACCGGCACGCTGCGCATCGAGGATGTCTTCACCAACCTGCGCATGGACATCCGCAGCAGCGACTTCTCCGAGCTGGACCGCCTGGGCTTCAACTTCGCCCGCTCCGCCGGCAAGAACGACTATGAATTGCTCGGTCTGGGCGGCACCGGGACGATCACCGGCACCGTGCGCGGCCCGATCGAGAAGCCGCAGGTGGCGGCGCAGATCGCCGGGACGCAGGTCCGCTACAACAACGTCCTCCTCGGCAACGGAGACATCGACCTCCGTTACGACGGCAACACCTCCACGCTCACATTCGAGCGCGGCCTCTTCGCGGATGGTGCCGGACGTCTCGGTCTGACCGGCACGGTGACGTTCCCCGACTCCGGCCCCGGGCCGCGCTTCGACATCGCCGTCGACGCCTCCGGCTATCCGGCGCAACGCGCCATCGACGCGGTCGGTCTCGACTTGAAGATCGGCGAAGGTCTGGCTACCGGGCGGATGATCGTGGCCGGCACGCCTGACGACGGTCGCGCCACGTTCGTCAATACGGTCATCCGGCGAGGCCCGGCCACGCTCGCGCTGAACGGAACGGTGCACTGGATGCCGGGGGAGGGGAACGTCGAATTCGACCTGGCCGTCGCGGCCACGCAGTTCCCGATCGCGGACCTGGCCTCGTTCCTGGACTTCGGCGACCTTCCCGTCACAGGTGAGCTCACCGGCACGCTCAAGATCGCCGGAAGGAAAGAAGCGCTCGAAGGCAGCGGCAGCGTGACCGTGCGCAACGGCGCCGTGATGGGCGAGCCGATCGATCTGGCCTCGGCCGACCTGGTGTTCACAAAGGGCCGGATGAAGGCCACGAACGTATTGGTGCAACTGCCGGCCGGCGAGATCCGCGGTGATGCGGAGCTCGACCTCGGCACCGAGCATTTCAGCTACACGATCGAATCGGCCGGCATCAATCCATCGAAACTGAAGCTCGCGGCGGCAATCGCCGAGCTCCTTGGCGGAAACATCATCCTGAAGTCCACCGGGGCCGGCACCTTCGACCAGCCCGAACTGGTGATCGAGGCCACCCTCGAGAACGCCACGCTACGCGGATTGAACCTCCCGGCGGGCTCGGCCCCTCCCTCGCTCTATCTGGCCATTCGCAACGGGCGGCTCATCGTTCGCGGCTCGATCGCCGACATCGTCACCATCGAGGGCGAAGGCGCAGTGGGCGAGAAGATGGCCATCGACGGGACGGTGCGGGTCACGGTCACGGACATCGCCCGCGCAGTGGCCATCTCGCCGCTGACCGCCTCGATCCCCGCCTCCGGCAACCTCGTGCTCGACCTGAAACTGGGCGGCCACCTCTCGCCCATCGAAGCGCTGGTGGTCGAAGCGACTGCACCGGTGTTCAACCTGCGCATCGCCGACCGCGAGCTCGTCGCTCCCGATCCGCTGCGGCTGACCCTCCGCAACGGTCGTGTCGAGCTCGATTCGGTCGTGCTGCACAGCAGCGACTCCGTGTTCGCCATGACCGGATTCGCCGAGATCACCGGCCAGCAGCGCGTGGACCTCGATGTGCGCGGACGCATCGAGGCGGCACTGCTGCAACTCTTCGTGCAGGACATCCGCGTGGACGGCCGCATGGACGTGGCCATGAGCATCGGGGGCACGCTCACCGCGCCGGCGCTCCTGGGAACGGCCGACCTCGTCGACGCGGAGATCCGCGGGCTGCCCCAGCTCATCGACGAGATCAACGGACGCCTGCGTTTCCTCAACGACCGCATCGAGATCGAGTCCCTCCGCGCCACCGTCGGCGGCGGTCAGGTCGTGGCCGGCGGAACGATCGGCCTGGAAGGCATGAAGCCGAAGCGCGTCCGCATCACGCTGCAGGGGACGGACGTCGCATTCCGCGGCTACGAAGGCGTGACCGTGGAAGGGAACTTCGCGCTTCTGCTGAGCGGAGACCTCGACCGCGCCTCCATCACCGGCGACGTGGACGTCACGCGCGCGCTCTACTTCCGCGACTTCGACATCCAGCAGACGCTGCTCGACGCGCTGCTCTCGCGCTCCCGCGTGGCCACCACCTCCGCGGCCACCTGGCAGGACCGCATCGACCTGCGCATCCGTCTGACGGCACCGGGCACGCTGGCCATCCGCAACAACCTGGCCGAGGTGACAGGCTCCGCGCAACTGGACGTCACCGGCACCATGGCCAACCCGGTCATCCTTGGAGAAGTGACGCTGGACGAGGGCGGCAACCTGCGCATCCAGAACGTCGACTACCGGGTCGTGCGCGGCACGATCGCATTCCAGAATCCCTTCCGCATCGATCCCTTCTTCGACGTGACCATCGAAGGCACGGTGAACGGCTTCGGGACGGAGAACGAGAGCGGTCCGTACGACGTCACCGTCAACATCACCGGCACGCTGGACCGGATCTCGCCCACCATCACCAGCGATCCGCCCGCCAGCGACATCACGCTCTTCTCGATCCTCGGGCTGGGAGGACTGGGCGGAGGCACCGGCGCACAACAGGCGGGCATCGGTCTCATGGGCCAGTCGCTGCTCTATCAGAGCATCGGCTCCCTGATCGGCTCGCGCGTCTTTCCGTTCGTCGATTCGTTCTCCTACGATCCGGGGACGCTCAGCTCGGACGGAGCGGGAGCCAAGGTCACCTTCGAAAAGCGTCTCTCCAACAAAGTGCGCTTCCTCCTGGTCTACAACCTCGAGAACCAGCAGAGCCGCCAGACCCTGGAGTGGCTGGTGAACCGCGATTACTCGCTGCAACTGACGCGCGACGAGACCGACGAATACCGGCTCGACGCGCGCGGCCGGCGCCGCTACGACGCACACTGGACCTTCGGTCACGAAGACGAAGACGACTTCGCCACAGCGGCCACGATGACCGGCCGCGGGGCTGCGTCCACCAAGGCCACAGCGACGGCCTCCGCGCCCGCCACGACCGCGCCGTCGACGGCCCCGGTCCTGCCGCCCCTCCCCCCGGTGACCGCCGTGAACCCGCGCGCGGCCGATGGAAAGACCATCGCCCAGATCAACTTCCGCGCGGACGCACGTTTCGACACGAACGCCGTGGCCAGCGAGGTCACGTTGAAGCCGGGCCAGGTCGTGACCATCCGCGAGCTGCAGTCGTCGATCAAGAGCCTCTTCGGCACCGGCAATTTCCGGGACGTCCGCGTCGACTCGGCGGTCACCGAGAACGGCGTGATCCTCACGTTCGCGCTGTACCTGCACTACCGCGTCGACGGGATCGACGTCGAGGGAATCCCCAAGCGCGAGCGCACGCGCGCGAAACGCGAGCTCACCGTGCGCAACGGGGAGATCCTCTCCCTCGACGACGTGGACGACAGTGCCTCCGCCGTGCAGGACCTCCTGCGCCGTAACGGCTATCTCGAAGCGACCGTCGATCCCGAGACGAACTTTGATCGCCAGCACAGCCTCGCGGACGTGATCCTGCACGTCACCCCCGGCGCACAGGCCCAGGTCGGGGAAGTGATCCTGGACGGAGCCACCGCCCCCTACACGAAAGAACAGCTCGTGGAACGGATGAAGGACAAGCCAGGCAAGACGTTTCAACTGGCTTTGGCGCGCGAGGATGCGGATCGCATGAAGAACTTCCTCGTGCGCCGCGACCATCGCCGGGCCGACGTCGACTTCGTCAGCCACGTCTTCGACCCCGCCACCAAACGGGTCACGGTCCGCTACCGCGTCAATGTCGGCCCGGTGGTGAAGGTGATGGTGGACGGCATTCCGCGGAGCGCCGTGCGGCGCTGGCTGCCGTTCTCGCGCAATCAGGAGTACAGCGAAGACGCCATCGATCAGGCCGCGGCCCGCATCGTTCAGGGCCTGCAACTGCGTGGGCATTACACCGCCGGGGTCGACACGGAGAGTGAGCTCGACCGGGCCACGAACGTCTGGACCTCGACCTTCCACGTGAATGCCGGACCGCGCTACCGCGTGGCCAACGTGACCTTCGCCGGCAACATCAAGATCCCCGGGAAACAACTCCGCGGAGTGGTGGCCACTTCACCCACCGGCGGGCTGCGCCGCGCCCTCAGCTCCCTCTTCCGGCAGGCCACCGGCGTCACCCGCGGCCAGATCGGCGACGACCGCGAAGCGCTGGAGTCTTACTACCATCTGCAGGGCTTCTCCACCGCCACCGTGGCCACGCCGGTCGTGGCGCTCAACGATGCCGCGGGGACGATGTCGGTCGACTTCCCGATCACGGAAGGGCCGCAGACTCTGCTGGCCGAGGTGAAGCTGGAGGGCTTGGACCGGTCCCATCATCCCAAGGTCCCGGCTCCGCAGCTCGAAGCGGGCGCACCGCTGAATCCGCAGTTGCTCCACGACGACGTGGTGGCGCTGCAGACCTACTACGCGAACCGCGGACACACCGAGGTGCAGGTCGCTCCGCGCGTGGAAGTCAGCGACGACAAGACCCGCGCCGTGGTGACTTACGTCGTGGCCGAGGGACCGCACGTCAACGTCGGTGAGGTGGTCGTGCGCGGGAACACGTACACGGACCGTGACGTCATCCTGCGCCGCTCGAATCTCGACCCGGGCGATCCGTTCAGCTACACGGGCATGCTCGAAGCGCAGCGCGAGCTGTATCGTCTGGGCATCTTCCAGCGGGTGGAGATCCAGCCGGAACAGACCGGCACGAGCACCGGCGACCGTGACGTCGTGATCCAGGTCGAAGAAGGGAAGAACCTGACCCTGACCGGTTCGGTCGGTCTGCGCGTCGAGCGCGGCGAACAGGATGCGCCGGGCACCAACAGCGGCGAGCCCACCACCGACGCGGTGTCCGAGGGCAGCCGCGGCGTGCAGGTCAAGGAGCGCGTCAGCTTCGCCATCGCGCACCGCAACCTCTTCGGAACGGGTCGTTACCTGGGCCTCGAAGCGGTGGCCGGCCGCGAAGAGCAGGAGTTCTTCCTCACGTACCGCGAGCCGTTCCTCAGCCGCTGGGACGTCCCGGTGCAACTGCAGATCTTCCAGAGCGACGACTCGACGCGGCCCGGCACGACCATCCTTCAGCGCGGGTTGTCGATCGAGGCCAGCAAAGTGGCGCTGGAGAAGACGCGCTGGTCGCTTCGCTACGAGTACAAGATCTCCACCTGCGACGGCGGCGAGCTCTGTCGCAACCTGGAAAACAACGTCCCCGTGGAGACGCTCGATCCGACCCTGCGCAACATCCAGATCTCCAGCATCACCCCGACTTTCTTCTGGGACACACGCGACGACATCCTCGATCCGCATCGCGGCTTCTTCACCAGCGCCTCGGTCGAGTATGCGTTCCCGCTCTTCGCGGCCGACGCCGGCTTCTTCAAGGAGTACGTGTCGGGCGCGTTCTACCTGCCCTTATCCCAGCGCACCACGCTGGCGGTCTCCTCCCGCCTGGGGCTCATCCAGGCGTATGCACGCAAGCCGGTCGAGACCGATGAAAACGGCGTGATGACGGGCGGCGGGCTGAGCCCCATCCCGCTTTCCGAACGGTTCACCGCCGGCGGCGAGGCCTCGCACCGGGCCTTCCCGCTCGACCTCCTCGGCGATCTCTGTCGCGACGACACACCCGAGCACAAGAAGATCGACGGTTGCACCGAGACGCTCTACGCGCAGTTCGACGAGACCACGCACGAGCGCATCGGACGGATCCTCCCGCTGGGCGGCAGCTCGCTGGCGCTGATGAACATCGAGTACCGCTTCCCGATCTTCGGCGAGTCGGTCGGCGGCGCCATCTTCGGCGACATCGGCAACGTCTTCGCCGAAGAGCGGATCGACTTCAACAAACTCCGCTACGGCGCCGGCTTCGGACTACGCTACCTCTCGCCCGTCGGCCCCCTCCGGATCGACATCGCCTCACCGTTCCAGCGCAAGTGGTACGAGGACCGCTTCCAGTACTTCTTCACGCTGGGCTACGCGTTCTGAGGGTTTCGCGTAAGAAGGGCGTTTTTCTGCGCCAGAGACGCCGGCGCTGAGGCGCCTTCGTTGCACTACACCCTGCACGCCTACTGAGAACGTCGGCAGGCAGAGCGCGGGCCCGCGCGAGATGAATGTCGCGCAGAAGAGCCGACGCGAGGTTCGCCGGCGCGACCGACAGCGTTCACAACGTTCGCGAGCGCCGTCGCCCACAATGAATCCGTCCAGCGTGTTGGCTCGGCCTCGGCGTCGCGGAGGGCGACTCCATTCCGTGCGAGCGTACCGAACGCCATCACCTCGTCATGATGTGTTGCGTGGCTGAGCGCGCGGAGGAACGCAGCCGTTGCGCGTACAAGGCGGAACGGCCCGTCGTCGTTCGGCACGACGACGAGGAACGGCTGCCGCCAGCGTGCCGCTCTGGCGCAACGGTCTCGGCTCCTCGGGCGGCGGTGTGGCCATGATTTCGTCGAGACTCGCAAGCAGGAACCGATACGCCATCCACGCGTTGCGAACAGGCGCATGCGCCTCCGCGGCGGTGAAGGTGTGGCTTGTGTCTGTACCGCTCGGAGGAGACCATCACCGTGAGAAGGCGACCGCGACTCTGATAGCGTGCCATTCCCATGAACCGAGCAGAACTGATCGAGTCAGTCCTCGAAGAAATGCAACGCGTGCGGGGCGACGATGGGTTTGGGGGAACTTTCCCGAGTACGAGTGGCTCCTGACAAACTACGGCATCACTGAAGAAGGCGCTCAGGGCATATCGTTCTCCAGTACGACATGGACGACATGCCGGAGCAGGACTGGGAGGATGAGGAGGTCATGCAATTCGTCGAAGACAATGCCGCTGTCCTTCCGTCTCTGCGAATGCTGTTGAGAAAATGCCGAAGCGGCACCGACGTACCGAGCCAGGGATGTACGTTGAGATAGTGCCTCGTGAGATGTCGCACGCGTTGCTATCAGAGTTGCCTCGACGAGGTATCAACCGCTCGTCGAGAAGTCTCGCGAAGCCATCGTCACGGACCCGCGTACTTCGCGAACCCACATTGCACTCAAGTACGATGAGGTCGCTTCGGGACATGTATTGTCTCCCAGCCGCTCGAGCTACTGATGACAATGGAAGAGACACTCGACGAACGGCAGCAACGAATCTATGAGCGCCTGAAAAAGGCCGGGGACGGACCCGCGGCGTTCTTCCTCGACGCGTGTCGCTTGATGACGATCGAGCCATCGCTCGCGACGACGACCCATCTCGTCGGTCACTGTATTCGGGAGATCGAGAGCGCCCTCCGCAAGTTGCTCGTGCCTCTCGGCCGTGACCCTTTTCAGCTCACTCCGAATGAGCTTGTGACAGAGATCGAGGAAGTTCTGGCTGCTGCAGGCGTGGCGGACGACGATCCGCGTGCGATTCGTTGGCGGCAGATCGCCCAGGCCAAGGGTGGAGAGACACAGAAGGCCCAGATCAGAATGATCCTCTCCGCTGTCGGGATCGCCCACTCCGACGACATTGCCGTGAACTGGCTGCGCCTCATCGGCACCAAGAAAGAATTGGGACTGAGTGAACGCGCACACAGAACGGGCCTCTCTGTACGTCCCTTCGATGAAGAGTTCCGCGAGTTCTGGTCGCAGATTCAGGCAGTGTTCGACGCTGTTCTCGAGCGATTCGAAGAACGCTACCTCACCTATATCGAGATCCTCAAACGACTCTTGGCGAAGGATGTGCCCGAATACGAAGACGTCAAGACGTTAAAAGAAGCAGTACCCCGCACCGTCGTCACGTACCGCTTTTTTTTCGAGCAACTGGCAGCGCCTGGATGGTTCGTTCGCTTGCGGAGCGAAGGCTTCTTTACCTCTCCCTTCCCTTGGTACTGGCCGCAAGCCGTCTACCTGCGCAAGATGGCGCCGGCGCTCCCGCAAGAAGTCTTGAATGTGATGTTGTCGGTCGTCACCGACGGCCTCTGGACACACATCGAATTCGCGACGGCGGCGAAAGAGCTTCCGCCGGACCTCGCAGCGCGGTGGGCGCGGCACGAAGCAGTTTGGATTCAGCCCCAGCGACAGCTCGGCTGGCCCCTGCCGCAGAAGTACGCCGACGTGATCATCACGCTGCTTCACGCGGGCGAGAATGACGCGGTAGCAGAGCTCCTGCAGAGCGTTCTCTCCAATCCGGTGGGTATTGAGACAACATCGGTGTTTGACGAACCTCCATCGCGCATGGAATGGCACGCCGTCCAGCGCTTCATGGAGCAGGTCGTGCCACCGTTTGTCGAACATGCACCGCTCCTCGCATTCGAAACGTTCGCAGATCTCCTCGCCTCGGTCCTCGGGCAGGGACACGACGATCTCGCCGGTGTTTACGATGGATCGACACTTTGGCGGGAATCGATCACACGCGATCGCGGGCTGCATGTCGGCCGGCGGAATGAGCTTGTGACCGCCGTGCGGACCTCGGCAGTGGCCGCCGTTCGCGCCGAAGCCGTGAGCGCAAACGACATCGTGACGCGTCTCCTCGCAAGGAAGCTCGCCATCTTCGAGCGGCTGGCGCTATTCATCCTCTCGCAATTTCCTGCTGCAACTGCGGATCTCGTCGCGACGGAACTGTTTTCGGATCCCGAGCGCCTCCGTGAGGACTTCGATCGCGGCGAGTTCGGCCTTGTCGTCGCTGCCGGGTTCCCGCACCTGGCGCCGCGCGATCGAGATCGCATCGCCGACTTGATCCGTTCCGGTCCAGACGTGAACGCTTTTCGCGAGGGTGCCGAGGCGCGCGGGTTCACGATCACCGATGCGCACGTGCGGCGTTACGTGCTGCATTGGCAAACGCGCTTCGTCGAACGGATTATCGAACATGCACCGGGCGAACTGCGCGAACGATACGCGTCGTGGAAGCAGGAACTGGCAAACGTGACGGCCACTTTGGAGCCTGCGCCCGCGACACGAACGCTCGATCAGCTTCGGGAGATGCAGCCTGCCGAGGTCATCATCTACTTTCGCACAATCGAACTGCCGCAGCGGCTCGGGCATTCGAGATTCGACCTCGGCCGCGACCTTGAACAGACCGTGGCGGCTGCACCTGCGGAGTTTTCGCGGGTCGCACGCGAGGTTCGTGAACTCGAGCCATATCTGATCCACTGGTATTTCTACGGACTCCGTCAGGCCGTAAATCAACAGCACGACGCGCTCGACTGGCCATCCATTGCCGATCTTCTCGAGTACGTCGTCGCGCAACCGCTCGAGCCGACGAAGGTGTTCGAGAATTCGTGGGCGGCGGCTCGCAAATCCGCGGCCTCGCTGCTGGATCGAGCCTTCGTGGTAGATGAGCCGACGGTAACTCGTGAGGTGGCGCCCCGACTGTGGTCGGTGCTCACGGAACTGCTGGAACGAGACCCCGGCGATGAGGCAGTCGAAGTCGCTGACAGTCTCGCGAAGACTGGTAGCCAAGCAGTCACGCAAGCCGAGAACTCCACACGGGGTGAGGCGTTCGATGGCGCCTGCAGGCTCGTACGATGGATGCGTCAGACGGATGCTTCGGCATTTCAGCCCGAGCTCACGATGCTTCTTGATTCCGTTCTGGGGGCGAACGGTTCGCTGGCAATCCGGGCAGCCCTCGGCAAGAACTTTCTCCATATCCTGGATCTCGAGCGCTCATGGATCACGGAGAACCTCGATCGCGTATTGCCGCGTGGTGACGATCAGATCCTCGGATGGTGCGTGACGTGGAGCGGATTTCTCTCGCGCTGGCCCCCGTCGCGCGAGGAGTTTGAATGGCTGCGCGAGCATTACGGACTCGCGATTCGGCGGCTCGTCCCCGGGGCTCCGGAACACTCGTTTGTTGCTCAAGCCATCGCCACCCATTTGATGGATGAATACTGGTCCGGCTTTCTCGATCTCGATGATCCACTGATGAAGGAGTTCTTCGCCCTCGCCGCCGGGCGGCTCCGTGGACACGCGCTGTGGTATGTCCTTCGCGGCGTCGATGAACTCAAGGAGACCCTGCCCACGGACGTGCGCGAGCGAATCACCGCGCTCTGGACGTGGCGCGTTGCTGCCGCGGCGGATCAGGACGATCGCTCCGACGAGCTGTCGTGGTACGGATTCTTCTTCGCCATCGGCCGCTTTGACGAAGATTGGTCCGTTGAGACATTGCGCGCCGTTCTGGCGCTGGGTGTTCGAGTCGACCATCACGAGATCATCGAGCGACTCGCCGTTTACTCGACGAAGAACGCCGATCTGGCGTTCGAATGCTACAGGCGGCTCATCGCGCTCGATGAGCATCGTTTCCTCATCGATGAAGCCAGTGGCCGCCACATCGTTCAAAACGCATTGCGATCTCCTGTGAGCGGCGAGAGTGCTCGCGGTTTTGTGAACAAGCTTGCATCGGAAGGGCAATTCCACTTCGCCGATATCGTTTGACTCGCGGGCGGCACCTTCGCGACACACGCGACCACCGCCGCAGAAGCCGAATCGCACCGTTGAGCACGACGAGCGCGATTAGCACCGTGACGAGGAGATCGGGAACGTTTGAGGCAAGCAGGTGCACCAGCAGTGCCGGGAAGATCATCGCGACGTTCGCGATGACATCCATGGTCGTGAAAATCCAGCTCGCTTCAGGGCGCGCCGCCGTGGCGATGCCGCGACAGGGGCCACACGTGGAGATGCGCAGCGAGTCTCACGAGTTTCGGCATGCCTGAGGAGGTTTCATTGCCGAGCGACTGCTCGATCGCTTCCGATTCTAGCAGACCGAGAGCACATCTCGGTCGACGGTGCGGCGATCTATGGCTTCGGCTCCGCGGCTCAGATCTTCGTCGAGATCGCGCGCGCCGACGTCCGGGAGGTCTTCGCCTTCACCCGCGACGGCGACGTCGCCGCCCAGCAGTTCGCGCGCGAGATAGGCGCCCTGTGGGCCGGCGGCTCCGGCACTCCTCCTCCCGACTGCGCTACCTCTCGCCCGTCGGCCCACTCCGGATCGACATCGCCTCACCGTTCCAGCGCAAGTAGTACGAGGACCGCTTCCAGTACTTCTTCACCCTGGGCTACGCGTTCTGAGGTTCTCGCAAGAAGGGCGTTTTTCTGCCGTGGCGGCGATTCAGTGTTTTCTGCCGCAGCGTCTCGAAGCCGAAGCTGTACTGGCAGCGCTTCATCGCTGGCTTTCCACCGGACATCATTCGGGTGGTTGGCGCTCGAAGGTGTACCTGCGCGCCACGAATTCAGCATACTCATCATGCCCGGCGACGACGTAGTGCTGATATGCGCTCGCGTCAATGCGCGGCCATTCGGTGTACGTTGCCTTCCTCACGGCGGCGAGCTCCTCGATCCACGACGACTCGACGACACGGAGAATGTACGAGTGATGCTCGTGCTCCTCGATCTGGTATGGAACGAATTCGGAGCGCACCACGCGCGCAGCCCAGACGCCGACGAACTCGAGCGCGCCAGAGTAGTCCGCCTCGTCACCCGCGTCCGTCCAGCAGTCGAAGACCACGGTTGCGCCACGCTCACTGATCGTGACGCGGAGGTTGCCTTGCGGGTCCTGCCAGACGGGTAGCGGAACCGCGAGCGCGTACCCCTTCATCATGGTGTGCGCGGTCTCGCGGGGCGAATGGTTGGGGTCCCGGCAGAGGTGAGTCGATTGCGTTGGAGCTGTCCTGTGACCATCGCCTCGTATTCTGCGATACCTGTTTGGTCCACGCCAACCCAGAGGCTGCGTGGAATGCCCGCACTCTGTACTCCTAACCTCGACGAGTTTCTTCGCGCGACGCGACGAGTTGCCGGCGGAGCATTGGAGCGCCGGCGTCCTCGCCGGCTGGCCCGTGGGCGTCTCGCCCACGAGCTTTCTTGCGAGAGCGGTCATAGCTGCCCCTCGCACCCTTCCCCCACCCGCGGCGAGGACGCCGCACAGCCAGCCGGCGAGACGCCGGCGTTCCTTGGGTTGCGGGCGAGGCCCGCGCTGTGTCGCAGTGTCGGACATCGAGTAGGTCGATGCAGTCCCTCGCTTTCAGCCTTGACGCGACACTAGAATGCAGGGCATGGACATCAAGACGTTCGCCGAGTTCTGGCCCTTTTACGTCCGCGCGCACTCGCTTCCGCGCACGCGCGTCCTGCACGCGATCGGGTCCATCCTGGCGCTGGCCTGCATCGCCGGCGGCGTGATCGTCAATCCCTGGCTGTTTCTGGCCGCCCCGGTGATCGGGTACGCCTTCGCCTGGTATGGCCACTTTTTCGTCGAGCACAACAAGCCGGCCACGTTCGGCCACCCTCTCTACTCGCTCGCGGCCGACTACGTGATGCTCTGGAAGATCGTCACCGGCCGCATGGGCGACGAAGTGGCGCGGTATTGCCGGGGTTGAGTGGCTGATATCATCCGGCCATGGCCTTACTGGAAGGGAAAACCGGAATCGTCTTCGGCGTCGCCAACAAGCGCTCCATCGCATGGGCGATCGCACAGGCACTCTCCCGCGAGGGAATGAAGCTGGCCTTCACGTACCAGGGCGAGCGCTTGAAGGAGAGCGTGGAAGCGCTCACCTCCGCGCACATGCCCGGCTCACTCCTCCTCCCGTGCGACGTGACCAATGATGCGGAGATCGACTCGGTCTTCGCTCGCGTCGGCGAGGAGTTCGGCAAGCTGGACACGCTGCTGCACTCGGTGGCCTATGCGCCGAAAGAGGATCTGGAAGGGGAGTTCATCAACACCTCGCGCGAAGGCTTCAAGCTCGCGCACGACATCTCCGCCTATTCGCTCGTAGCCCTGACGCGTGCGGCCCTTCCTCTCTTCGAAAAGGCCGGGGGCGGCTCCGTGCTGGCCCTGACCTACTACGGCGCGCAGAAAGCCGTCGAGGGATACAACGTGATGGGCGTGGCCAAGGCCTCGCTCGAAGCGAGTGTCCGCTACCTGGCCTCCAACCTCGGTCCGCGCAAGATCCGCGTCAATGCCATTTCCGCCGGCCCGGTGAACACGCTGGCCGCACGCGGCATCCGCGGCTTCACGGGCATGCTCAAGCACCACGCGGAGCGCGCGCCATTGGGACGCAATGTGGAGCTCGAGGAAGTGGCCAACGCCGGACTGTTCCTCATGTCTCCGCTCTCCTCGGGCATCACCGGAGAGATCATGTTCGTCGACTGCGGGTACAACATCGTCGGACTGTGACGGCGTCGCGGAGTGTGGTCTGCTCTCGCGGAAGTTGCCGGTGACCGGCTGCTCAAAGCGATGAGCTGGCGCGCTCCCGCAAGGCGGGCGGCGGCGATACCGGCTCCAGTGCCATCACCAGGAGTGTGACGGCGCGCCGGTATTCGTCGCGGGCCCGACGGCAGGGAATGCAGGAGGAGATGTGCTGCGCGAGCGCGGACAGGTCTCCCGCGGCCGCCACACCGAGTGCGTCGAGGGCCGCGATCGACTCCATGTCCTCGTGCGTCATTGGAATGCCTGCAGACGCTCCCGAAGCTTCCTCATCCCCAACTGCATGCGCGTCTTGATCGTGCCCAGCGGCTCGGTGAGCCGTGCCGCAATCTCGGATTGCGAAAGGCCTTCAAAGTACGCCAACTCGAGCGCCGTCCGTTGTGCCTCGGGCAACTCCGCCAGTGCGCTGCGCACGGCCCGGCACTCCTCGGATTGAATGGCCTTGTCCGCGCCGGTGGTGTGCTCGATGAACGAGCCGTGGATGGAGACTTCGCGGCCGGCCTCGTCTTCCCTCGTGTTGCGAATCTTTCGCGAGCGCAGACGGTCGATGCCGCGGCTCCGGGCGATGGAGATGAGCCAGGCCACTTCGCTGCCGCGCACGGCGTCGAACATCTTCGCGCTGCTCCACGCCTTCACGAACGTCTCTTGCAGCACTTCCTGCGCGTCATCCGCATTCGCCAGGATGCGCAGCAGGAGCGCATAGACCGTCGATGCGTAGCGGTCATAGAACGCCTCGAACGCCGAGACATTGCCTCGGGCGACGTCGGGCAGGAGCGCTGTTGCAGGTGCGCCGGCGGTGTTCATCGCGACTGTTGTGTGTGCTGACAGTCTACGCCGTGCGGGGGGAAATGGATTGGTTGGCGGTTGGCGGTTGGCGGTTGGCGAGAATCGACCTCACCGCCGACTGCCTGTGAGACTCCCGGAACCCCTGGACGGCTTGAAGACTTGGCGACTCGACGACTTGGCCACTCGACGACTCGACGACTTGGCGACTCGAAGACCTGGCGACCTGGCGACTCGACGACTCGACGACTCGACGACTTCCCTCAACTGCCGGACGGGGACGGTTTCTCTTCCGGCTTCGGGAACTCGATGTCGGTGCGGATTCCGGCTCGGCACGGTTTGCGGAATCCGGGGAAACCGCTGGGGCGGCCGGCGGTCTGATCGTTGCTGTCCTGGCCTGCGGCTCCGCCGTCCCAGAAGCCCTTTCCCTTGACATGCTCGCGTGGATTTCCGGCCATCCATTCTCCTCGTGTAACTGCCTGAATCGTAATGAATTGGCACCTCAATCGCAATTCAAATAACCCGAAGCGAAGGAGATCATTCCATGGTTGATAACGTGAACCCTACCAGTCAGTTCCATCCCTACCAGCCTCAGGACGCGGTTCCGAACAGCGAGAAGCCGGCCCCCAGTATCCTGGGAGGCATCCTCGGCAAGCTGGGAATGGATCAGAGCAAGATCGATTCGATGGGCGGCAGCCTCAAGAACATGGACGTCCGCGGCCAGATCGACAAGGCCCGCGGCATGGCGCAGAAGAATCCCGGCCTCGTGCTCGGCGGCCTGGCGGCCCTCGTGATCGGTGCCGGTCTGATGCGCAAGCGCTCGGCCCGCTAAAGCCTGCGCCTCAGTGGAATCGGACCGTGCCGGTCGCCGGCACGGTCTAGTTCTAGTCCGGGGCCCGTCTCAATAGGTGTGCGTCGTGTAGCGAACGCTCACTTGCGTTCCGGTGACTTGGCCGCGCACCAGGACGCGCGCGTGCGATTCCGTGATCCCGCCGGACGTGCCATCCGCGACGATGTCGAACTGGCCGCTGCCGGCCTTCGCCATGCGGCCCTCCATCGAGCCCTGCCAGTCCTTGGCGTTGGCGTTGGTGTTGGTCTCGGTCACGATGTCCCGGGCGGCCAGCTCCACGGCGTTCTCGGCAAGCGTCTCGGCCACGATGCGGGCCCGGAATCGGCGCGCTTCCGACAGCTCGCGCGCGGAGTCGAGCATCAGGAGCTGGATCAGCCCGAAATAGAGCACGGCCAGGACCAGCGCCAGCACGAGCGCGATTCCGCGCTCGCTACTCCGTCGCGCGCGGCTGCAGGATCGCGTCGATCGCAAGCTGGCCCCTCCCGTCCCGCGCCGTGATGTGCGTCGCCCATCCCGAGGAGGCCCCCGTTTGAATGGCGTCGATGTCGATGCGCGAAAAATCGGGCGGCAGACCGCGCGCCACCCAATCCGAAGGGACGCCGACGTTGTACGACCGCCGCAGCACCTGGCCGGGGGTGCGGAAATCCCAGACCACGGTCTCCACGCCACCGGTGGGCTGCACGGTGTTCACGATCAACACCTTGTCCGACGCGGTGTAGTTGCCGTAGGAGTTGAGGTAGGGATTCTTCCCGTGCCCGTCCATGACGTCGCGGCGCATCCGCGCCAGCACGGCGATCACCTGCGGATGCCGGTGGAAGTTGACCGACAGTCGCTTCTCGTAGCCGCGCATCTCCGCGGTCAGGATGAACAGCACCGCCAGAAACATCCCGAAGATGGTCATGGCCACGATCGCTTCCATGAGGCTGTAACCCCGCTGCGACATCACGCGCTTCACCACAGGTTCGACCCTCCGGTGTCGGTACGCACCAGTTCCAGCCGCGCCGTCCGTTCGCCGTTGTTCCAGCGGATCGTCATCAGGACGTTCTTCACTCCCGGCGTTCCCGGCGTGACGGCCACGATGGTGGTGAACGGGGTCAGTGGCCCCAGCACCGCGGTGTCGCTGACGAACTCCGCGGGCTGCGTCTCCAGTGAGCCGAAACTCATCCGCCGCCGGTACTCGGCCTCGTTCGCCAACGCCTGATAGGCGAGGATGATCTCTCCCGCTTGTTGCAACCGCCGGTTGCGCTCCAGGAATGCCGTCAGCGCGATCGTGATGACCAGCGTCAGGATGAGGAACGCCACCAGGACTTCGATGAGAGAGAAGCCGCGCTGTGTGCGCATGGGGCCATTGTAGTGGGCTGCGGGCATCCTGCCCGGCGCTCTTCCCGCGTTCAAATGGCCGAACTCCAGTGGAGCGGTGGACTTGAGTCCACCGTCGCTCTCGCGAGGGTCGGCCCCTCTGCCCTTCGCGGCTCTCGAGCGCGAGCGTGGCGAGAAAACTCACA
>JBDTOZ010000289.1:0-10504 GCA_039932995.1 Acidobacteriota bacterium
CAAGACAGAGCTCGTGGCTTACTACGAGGCTGTGGCCGAGCCGATGCTGCGGGCACTGCGAGCTCCGGCACCCCTACTATCTTGACATATGGCAACCTCCAATCGGAGACAGGAGGAATGTCATGGGATCGAATCGCCCGAAACGAACCGAGGTTGATCGTCTTTCCGTCAAGACGCTCGACGATCAGTTTCTTAACGAGATCCAGAAGGGACTGAACTGCTCGCCATTTGAAGGCGAGGCGGTGTTGAGTGTTGTTCGCGAGGTTTTCGCACCGCTCATGGGAACGCACCCGACGGCTGGTAGCTGTTGACGGAGCGAGTGACTTCCAGGAGGGCCTAACTCGGCGGTGGAGCGGACTTCGGCCCAGCGTCTGATAGGCTTGCTTGCAGGTTCTCAGCGTGGGCCGAAGTCCCCTCACCTTGGGACGACGCCGAAGGCCACCTTGCGAAATTCGTTGGCGCTCATCTTCGTCCTCTTGGGCTGCACCTCTTCGCGTCCTCTGAAGCTGGCAGGCGCACTCGAACTGCAGGCACCTCAGCCGCCGAAATCCGTGATCGCGGGCGAACGTCTCGAAGTTCGGTACTCGCTTCGAAACACCACCACAGAATCGCTGCAGCTCTGCAGCGCCGGGGGCGTGAGCATGGTTCTGCGTTCCGTTTCTGGCGCGAGGTGGCCAATGGTCCTCCACGGGTTGACCACCGACACAGACTGCTCAGGTCCGATCACGCTCGAACCCGGTGAAGAGCGGATCTTTGTCGAGAGTGGTGGAGTACGTCGGGACTGGCCGCTTGGTGAGGCCGCGATCGTGGGCTACTTCACCGTCTGGTGTGCACGCGGGCGACGATGCGTGGAAGCCACGCTCGAGCGGCCGATGCGTGTCGTCGTGGCGCGCCGCCACGACGTTTAACTCATGGCACTCTACACCGCATCCCCACGCGAAATTCGAGCTGCGCCGAGCAACCCCGTGTGAAGCCGATGCTCGTGTTTGAGGAAGTGAAGCATGCGGTGATGAGTTCAGTTGGACGAAGCGGCGGGCCTCTTGGGAAAATTATGACTCCGAGCTGGGTGGGTGGGCACGAGGACTCGGGCGTGCGCGGCCCCCCCTGGAGCGCCTGTGAATCCGCCTATCCCCGGAAGAATAGCCGGATTGCCGTTCCGGCTAATGCGCCTGTGGAGGAGGATAGACGGACCGGGGAGCGAACGCCGATGTGCCTTGCCCCTACCGAACCTCCCTTCCTTCAATCACTTCCATCAAATTTCACGGGCCGCCACGAAATCCGCGTTTGGCCGCGGCCTTTGGTCGGTCTACAATCCTCTCAACAACGCGTTAGCCCGACCCAGGGAGAACCCGAGAAGAGTACACTAAGTGCTCATGACGACGGCATTGCGCGTTTTTATTAGTAGCACGATGAAAGACCTCGTGAACGAGCGCGATGCGGTATGTCGAAAGCTCAAGGAGTTCAACTTCACTCCCGTCAATGCGGAGGGCTGGCTTCCTGACGGTACGACATCGTGGGAGCGAATAGCCGCCGAACTTCAGGGCAGCGATCTGTTCGTGTTACTTCTCGGAGAGTCGTACGGTTGGATCCCAACCAAGGGCCCTAAGGCAGGGGACGACTTGGCGGTCTCGGAGATCGAGTATCGCGAGGCGCGCGCACAAGCCATTCCGGTGTTGCCCTTTTTGCAGAATCTCCCGTATGGCGCCGACAGCGTGTCGGAGGAAGCTAAGCGGCGAGACGCATTTCGGAAACAGGTGATGGAGTGGGAGGAAGGTTACTTTGTCGGCAGGTTCGATCTCGCCAGCGATTTGGCGAATAGTGTAGCCAAAGCACTTGTGGACGTGCTAACACGTGAGTTCCAGAGAAGCAGAGTTCGCGAACGCGTGCAGACGAAGTCCAAACCTGGGAAAGTACTCGAGTTTGGTGAGTATGTTCCGCCGTCGGCTCCGGAATCACTACTTCACGACGTGCTTAACGGCGACGCCATGCTATTTGCCGGGGCTGGTATGTCTCTAGCAGCTGGGTTGCCCTCAGCGGCGGCATTTGCGCAGTATCTATCGGACACGATACGCGAAATCGACCCTGGTTATGTTGGCGGAACGACATTCGCGGGTGTCGCCGCTGATTTAGAGGCCATCACATCGCGTCAAACACTTGTCGATAAGGTGCGTTCGCTACTAACTCCACCCCAAGGCCTCACCGAGACATCCGCGCATAGCAGCGCCGTGCGATTCTTTGAACTAATCTTCACGACTAACTGGGATGACCTGTTTGAGCAGGCGCTACAGACGGCGCTCGACACGCGGCCGGTTCTGACGGAAGAGTTGTCAGATGCGCTTCCTGAGCGAGCGCTCGTGAAACTTCATGGAACTCTGTTACGACCACAGACGCTGCTCATGACCGAGGGAGACATCGCCTCCATGGAGATCGCGCGGCACCGACTATGGTCAGCGACACGACAAGCGCTGCGCACAAGACCGGTGATCGTTGTCGGAACGCAGTTGCGCGACCCTTCGATTGTCAAGCTGTTTCACGAATCGCGTCCCCTAAAGGGAGGCTATTTCGTCGCGCCAACCATCGATGCAACGACTCAGGCGCGCCTCAAGAGCTTTAATCTTACCGGAGTGGCTATCACTGCCGAAGCCATGTTCGAAAGGCTCCGCTGGAGTGCGGACACGTAAGGCGGGCTAACTTTCAGCTCCAGCGGACTCCGGCCCGATCGCCGGTATTCTTGGGTTTTGCGTTCAGGGCGGCGGGCCGGAGCCGCTGATCTGTGAACGTTGGGCATCACGAACATGTCCTCGAGAACCTCTTGCTCCAGCTCTGGAGACAGGTCGGCGAACGAGGGGATCGTTGCACCGCATTGCGCGAACCGCTGCTTTACTGGTCCTCCAAGAGCTTACGGTCATCGCCGTCGCTGTTCGCGCCGGTGAACTGCAAGGCCGTTAGGCGGTCGAAACACGATCTCCGTTTGCGCACGCTTTCCCATGACACTCCGCGTAACATGCACACTCCGCTTTCGTGTGCATCAGGGCTTTGGCGGCCGTTAGCGGTAGACGTAAACGGTTTACAGCGAAGCTCGATCACCCTCGGTGGCCTTCCTTCTCCGCATCACGCAACGCTTGCTCTTCCGCTTCAAGCTCTGCGATCACGTCCTCTCGAACAACAGCACAGGTCGAATGTTCGTCGACGTTGAAACGTCTAGCATGCTCGATTCCGTACTTCGAGCTTACATACTCAAGCACTCTCTTTGACTCGTGCCGATCGATATCGCAATCGGCCAGAAGAAAGCTGCCGTTGCGTTCCGCTTCGATCGGATCAAACACCGACGTTTGCAAAAACATACCTAGAGCGCTTGTCTTAAGCGTGTTCGATCGAGTATTGAATGGATTGAGCCAAAGGGCATGACCTGTTCCGATGTCCAGGACCACTCCCGTCAGTTGTTTGTAGCGAAAGAAGATACTTTCGTTGAAGAATAGGCATTCCGGTGCATTGCTACCCCGCCCAGACCCACTGACGCGACTAATTCCATAGAGGGTGTGCCGGACCTGCGCCGCTACTGTCCATTCCGAACCCCGCCGGCTCCTCGCACACACCCAGACGAGCTTGATTGCGTCGGGGTCGTCGGCAGCATCAAGCTGCTGGATTGCGTCTTGAAAGATGGTTGCAGTCGTGTTGGTCCACGCAACCGGCGTCTTGCGGTACGCATATCCCCTTTCCTGAACCTCTTTCGTTAAGGTCTCATCGTCCGTACGAAGCTTGACTTCGATCAGGTAGTGGAGCGTACCGTCGCTGCCATGAAGATCCGGGGTGCGATGCGTTGATTCGCGAATCTTCTCTGCTGTCACGCCTGCGCGCGCGAGCACATCGATGACATGCTGTTCTTCCGAGCGTATCACGGCACGACGGATTATACGCGTCGGAGGCACATGGGAAGAACTCGAGAGCGAGAAAAGTGTCGCCCAGCGTACACCGCGTGCTCTTGATCTTGTCGCCTCGAACGGCCCAACTCATAGGACTCTTTGCCGCATCCGGTCACACCGAGCTCGTGTTGAACGTCACGAGGTTGTCGACGTCTTCGAGGCCAGAGTGAGCATCAGGTCGAGAGCTTGCCGGTCAGCAAGGACGGAGGTGGGCACCTTCAGCGTGGCGTCGTCGAAGGCCTCGGTGATGGCGTTCTTGAAGTGAGTGCGAAAGCAGCGAGAGAGAGCCTTGTAATAGAGCAGGAACGTGCCTGTGGGAACGCGTACCCAGCGGCGGCCATCGAGAGAGAAGCCGCCGCCGGGAACGATGCAATGAATGTGAGGGTGAAAGACCAGGGTCTGCCCCCAGGTGTGAAGCACAGTGAGAACGCCGACGAGAGCGCGGAGTTTGGTTCGTCCAACATCGAGGAGAGCCTGACCGGCCGCGCGTAGAAGGATCGCGTACAGGATCGCAGGTGCGTACTGCGCGAGAACATTCAGAGAGTCCGGAATGGTGAAGACGACGTGGAAGTAGGGAACGTCGAGCACCTACCCGCGTCTCTTCTCGAGCCAGCGCTCCCGAGCCTCGGCGCCGCACCCGGGACAATGCCGGTCGCGGCAGGAGTTCCAGAAGATGTGCTGATAGTCGCAGCGGTCACAGTGATCACGGTGACCGCCCAGTGAGCGATCTCCTTTCAGTGAGATCCGATCAGTGGACTCCCAACGGCGCCTCAGTCGTGAGCAGTCACCGGCTCATGTGTCTTGGGCTCAACTCCTGAAGGACGCGGAGCGCGCCGCATCAGCGGCTTCGTCCAACTCGGCCGCCGCAGCCGACGCCAACCGCTGCTTCGCCGTCGTAGGTGCTACGATCTCGCGTGCGGTTGCCGCGGCTGAGCGGCAAACGCTAGCCGCCTGAGATCGATGCAGGACCGACCACTTGTCGCATACATCGACGTCGATGACACGCTCGTGCGTAGCATCGGTTCATGGCGATGAGGTTGCGCGAAGTTCTGTCGCCGCGGGCCTTGGCTTTCGCAGCCTAACTCGAGGCTGTTGATTCCTCGAGCAGCCCAATCCGGAGCCATTGGGACGGGATCCTGCGCCGGTTCGCATCCAGAATCACCAATCGGCGGTCGAACGGCCACGTCTACCCCTCAGACTATCCACCTGAGAGAGCGAGGAGGCCGGCGCGAGCCGCGGAGCCATGGATGACTGGGACGTACGGCGCATGGACAGTCCATGCGCCGTCAGCATTCAGCCCGATGTGCCTACCGGTTGACCTGCAAGGTCGGATCCCAGTAGAAATACCCGAGGAGGCTCTGCCCATCGGTGCCTCGAGTCCGCGTATACAGCCCGAACTTCACGTTGTAGTTCTCGGTTCCGACGTTGGTCACGTCGCAAACCATGAACCAGAAGTTCTGGTTCACCTGCTTCACCGCCGGCGGATTGGCAGTGGTCGGGAAGATGGTCATCTTCGTGAACGGTTCCAGCGTAACCGGACCTGTGACTTGCGTGCCGCCGAACTTGTCGAAGGCATACGTAAATACGGCGGCGTCCATGTTGCCCGACTCGGACAACGACGTCCACCGAATGACGTCGCCAACCTCGGCCTTGATCGACAGGTCGCCGGTCCCATTGCCGCTGACGACGTACTCGCTCGACGTCGTCATGAATCCCATCCCATGGGAGATTCCAGTCGGGCTGTTGGGGTCTTTGCTCGGATTCGGGTAAGTCGTGATGACGGTATCGGCGTCAATCACGATCGTCACGTAGATGACCGCGGAAGTCCCGGAGTCTGACAATGCATTTGCATCAATCTTGGCCATGCTCTTATCCTCTCTTGGTTGTTCTGCTGTTTGATGCTGCGATGGTTCACGGTGTTTCACGTCCGGACGTAGGCATTGCGCACTGTTAAGACGCGATGGGCCGCATTTTGTGAATTGCCCGCCGCGATCTCTTCCGCTCAATACTCATGGAGCCGTGAACGAAGGATCGCCCGCGCATGCTGAATGCGCTTGCGCGCATTGACCTCGGTAATGCCCAGCCGCTGTGCCACGACGCCATACTCGCCACTCGCCACGAACTCCCGCATCGTGTGGCGCAGGCGCGGCGGGAGCCCATCGATTGCGCCTTCCAGGCGACCGATCAATTCCTTGGCAAGGGCGATGCGCTCCGGATCGCGCTCGCGCGCTCGGAGCGGCCTTGGCGAACGCTCCTCCACGGCGCCGTCCGGCAGGCGCTCCTCGGTGCGACGGGCGCGCTCGCGATGAAGATCCATGCAGACGCGGTATGCGACGGTGAGGATCCACGCAGTGGGATCGCGCAGCACGACGCCGCCCTCGATGACACTCGACGCGGCACGCAGCCATGTACGACTCAGTGCCTCGCGCGCGTCGTCAGTATGTCCGCCCAACCACGCGAGACATCGTCCCAGCACGATGCCCTCGCTCGCTGCGCAGATTGCATTGAGATCGACGGCGGCTGGGCCCATCCATTGCGACACGCTCATGGCGCTGACGACCATCGCATTGTTCAGCGTCGTTGTCGTGCGGTTTCGGTAGCGAAGTGGTGGGGGCGCATTGGAGGGGAGGGACCCGGGGAGGCGTTCGCGGAGAGAGGTCGTCGGGCGCTTTGGCCCGACGACCCTCCGCAGGTGCGGCGTCAGTTCGCCGCTACGGAGCCATTAGCCGGCCAGATCGGAATCGCCGTCATCGGGCCGGGGCGGATCATTTTCGATGACGGGGTCGAACGAGATGGGCGCGACGCCTTCCCGCGGCGGGTTTTGTAAGGCGGATATGGTATAGGCGAAACTCTGCGGCCTTTGTCCCCCTGTTAGCGTGTTGTCCCAGTCACAGGAAAGATTGTCGACCGACACGGGGAGTCCGATGATGGTCAAGGACAAATCATCGGGACCCGTCCAAGTGATCCTGTACTGCCCTGGGTCCAGGATGAGTGGATCCGGCGAGGCTTTCAGGGGCTCGAGCGGATCTCCTGTATGGATGACGGTGACCGGTTTGGGCATCCGGTCCGATACCGTTTCCTCTTCACTGAATGCCAGATTCGAAAGTGCGCTCATGGGGTTCCTCCTTCTTCGTGTTTCCACCGGGTTGTGAATGGTTCTCTCCTCTGCGGGCAACGCGCCTCGCCACACTCTTGCGTCGAATGCTCAGGATCCTCCTGGTGTTACGGCGGTCCTGCTGTCGGTCTGGACCATCGGGCCACAAAGTCCGGGCGCCGATAGCCGAGGGACGTCAGGCGCGTCACGATGGCCGCCGCCTCCGCCGGGCGATCGAGTATTGCCAAGGATCTGGCTACACTGTCCATGACCTTCGGGCTCGTACCTCGGGGCGGCGCGGCAGAGGTCAGCGAGAGGACCCGCGCGGCGTATTGCCTGGCGAGATCCTGCCTGCCATTGGCAAGTTCGAGCTCGGCCACGCCAGCCAGGGCGCCCGAAAGCGGCGGTATTGCGGAGCCCCCCATTGTCTGCTTCGTGCGCGCTTTTGCGCCTTGCGCGATTGCTCGTTCGAACTGCTGCACGGCCGCGTCCCGATTGCCCATGCCGCGGTGAATATGCGCTTGCAAGTCATACGCGGACGCAAGATCGAGCAGCCACAATGGGCGGGCATCGCGAGAGGTCAACGTTTCCAAAGTGGTGGTGGCGCGCGCGACCATTGGCGTGGCCTCGTTCCAGGCGGAGCGGGCAGCGCCGGTGGCGGCCAGCGCGAGCTCTGCGACAGCCAGCCTCCGCTGCCAGTCGAGATTCTGAGGGTCGCGGGCGGCGAGGCCGGAGACAATGGCAAGGACGGCGCGGTCCGAAGCCGCGGCGTCATCGACCTCGCCCGTGTTCAATTGCGCTTCGCCGAGGAACGCGAGACTGGCGGCGAGGCGGACGGCGAGGCGCGTATCGGCCGGCTTCGCGGCGGCCAGCTTCTTGCAGATCGCGGTGTCTTCCTCGAATGCAGCGCGTGCTCCGGCGAGATGGCCGTCGTTCTGTAGAAGGACGCCGAGCTTGTTGAGTGAGTTCGCAAGATCGGAGCTAGCCTGCTCGTTGCCGGGATCACGCGACACGCGGCGGCGGTCAATGGCGGCGGCGGTCCGATATTCCGTCTCCGCTTCGCCATAATCACCGAGGGCCTCGTGGATGGAGCCGAGGTTGCTGTGGCTGTAGCTGAGCTCCATTTCGACCTTCGGATCGTTCGGATGCCTGGCTTCCAGGCGAGCGGAAATGTCGTAGTAGTCACGGAAGTGTGCGAGCGCGCTTCGGAGGTCGCCCTGCCGACGCAGCGCATCGCCCACGTAAAAGTGACTGTTGGAGAGAGTGAGCTGCGCGTCGTCATCGGCCGGATTCCGTTTCGCTGCGGCTTCGGCGAAGCGAAGCGATTGTTGGAACGTGGCCGACGCCTCCGGGAGCTTCCCCTGCTTGACGCGGACGTCGCCCAGCTGGGCCAATGCCCGCGCGTGCTGCTGCAACTCGTCCCCCGTCATCTTCTCCGGGCTGAGCGACGCAAAGTACTGCAATGCCTTCTCGGCCGTGCTGTCGAGGACGTCAAGCCGTCCCACCGGCTCGAGCTTACGTGGAAGGTCGCCGACCATGAACGACACCAACCCCTCGGCCTGATTGCGCTGCCGCTCCGCCTCACGACGCGACGCGGTGACGTCGATCGTGTACTTGATGCCGCCCAGAAGCAGCAAGGCGATCGCCACAGCTGCTGCAATCGCGCGTGCGTGACGCGCCGGTGCCGACTGAATGCGCTCGATCCCGCGCAACGCCTCCACCGCCGTCGGCCGGTCGGCCGGGGCGAAGCTGGTCAGCCGCGAGACGAGCGTGGTCAGAGCGCGCGGCTGATGCTCCATCGGAAGGCGATCCCCCGCCGCCGCGAGCTTCAAGGCCTCATCGCGCCCGAGGTCGGCGCGAGGGGAGCGCTCGGTCAGGAGCATCTGCAGCACCAGCCCGAATGAAAAGAGGTCGCTGGCAGTGGTGATCGCGGCTCCACGGGCCTGTTCGGGACTCATGTAGAGCGGCGTTCCGGCGATGACGCTCCAGCCGGGCCGGACGGAATCGAAGATCAGCGTATCGGCGGACTCGATCTCGGGCTCGTCCTGAACCGGCGGGGTCTGGGAGGGGCGAGCCTCGACCCCGGCGATCCCAAAGTCGAGAATCTTCACCGTGCCGTCGGCGGCGATCATGATGTTGTCCGGCTTGAGGTCGCGGTGGACGATTCCCCGCCGGTGCGCGGCGGCCAGCGCAGAGACGACGTCGCGGGCAATGCGAAGTTTTCGGGCCCGGCTCATCCCCTCCTCGATCGCTCGCCGCAGCGTGACTCCATCCACGAGTTCCAACACGAGGAAATCGCACGACGGTCCTTCGGCGTAGTCGTAGATCCTGCAGATGTTGGGATGGTCGAGGGCGGAAAGGGCTCGCGCCTCCCGGAGCAACCGTTCCCGGCTCACGGCCGAAAGGCGCATCTCGTTCCGAACCGCTTTCAGGGCCACCCGCCGCTGCAGCCGTTCGTCAAAGCCGAGGTAGACCTCGCCCATGCCGCCCTGTCCGAGCAGACCGGTGATGCGGGTGTGACCGATATGAGTACCGATCATTGCGGGGTCGGAGTCGAATCGATGGCCGGTCCGGATTCCGTGGAGAGGCTGCCCTAAGTAAAATGGTTCTCTCTTCAAGGAGTGAGCCACCGGGTGCTTTTCCCTACCCGATGCCACCTCTCCGCAACGGCGCAAGGCGTGAACGCGCGCTTTCCGGAAAGGTTTCGTTTGAGGCATGATCCAACTTTCGCAGAGAGTTCCGCTGAAGTCATGAGGGTGTGGTAGCGAAGCGGTAGCGAGCGGAGGCTCCGCCGCCAGACTGGCGCACGGCCCGAGGACCGCGGGGAACGAGAGGCGCGTGATGCGGATCGGATTCGACAATTTCATTCTCGACACCGAACGGAAGGTGCTGGAGCGCGGAGGCACGGCGATCCACCTGACGCCGCGCGCCTTCAGGCTGTTGTCGTTCCTGATCGCCGAGCGCCCGCGGGCCGTGAGCAAGCGCGAACTGATGGATAACGTCTGGGGCGAAAGCATCGTGGAGGAGTCGAGCCTCAAGTCGCTGGTGCTGGAGATCCGGACGGCCATCGAGCGTCGCGGCGGCCGGCCGGAAGTGATCCGCACCGTCTTCGCTCACGGCTATGCCTTCGAGGGAGAGGCCGTCGAAGCTCCGCCGCAAGCCCGAGGCGCGCCATGCATCCGCGTGGAAGTACTGGGGAGGGTGCTGCTGCTGCCGGAAGGAGTCCATCAGATCGGACGGCTCCCGGAGTGCGCCGTCTTCATCGACGCAGCCTCGGTCTCGCGCATCCACGCCAGGTTGCACGTTGGCCGGAACACACTCATGATCGAAGACGCGGGGAGCAAGAACGGGACGTTCGCAGCCGGCCAGCGGATCACCGGTTCCATGCCGCTGCAGGCGCATTCACGCATCCGCTGCGGGGACGTGGATGTAACGATCGAGCGATTCGGCTCGACGCCGGCCGACACGGCAACAGTGGAGCCGGGTT
>JBDTOZ010000290.1:0-3607 GCA_039932995.1 Acidobacteriota bacterium
AGGCTCGCGGGCGAGACGCCCACGGGCCAGCCGGCGGGGACGCCGGCGCTCCAATACCGCGCCTATGAAATTCGAGGTGAGTCCATAAACGAAAAGGGCGCGACCAACCGGCCGCGCCCTGAAGCGAATGCAAACAGCGAAAGACCTACTTGCGGACCATGCGCTCGGGCTTGGCCGGAGTGGCGGGCTCGCCGCCTTCGATCACGGTCAGCTCCGGACCACCGATGCCCAGGACGCGGCGGACCTTCACTTCGATCTCCGACATCAGGTCGGGATTCTCTTTGATGAAGAGCTTGGCGTTCTCGCGACCCTGACCGAGGCGGACGTCGCCGTAGGAGAACCAGGAGCCGGACTTGTCGATGATCTTGTTCTCGATACCGATGTCCAGGAGCTCGCCGGTCTTGGAGATGCCCTCGCCGTAGCCAACGTCGAACTCCGCCTGGCGGAAGGGAGCGGCCACCTTGTTCTTGACCACCTTCACCTTCACGCGCGAGCCCACCACTTCCTCCCCTTCCTTGATCTGGTTGGTGCGACGGATGTCCAGCCGCACGGAAGAGTAGAACTTGAGGGCGCGGCCGCCGGTGGTGGTCTCGGGGTTGCCGAACATGACACCAATTTTTTCACGAATCTGGTTGATGAAAACAATGCACGTTTTCGACTTCGCCATGATCGCAGTTAATTTACGCATCGCCTGCGACATTAATCGTGCCTGTAAACCTACATGAGAATCGCCCATCTCGCCTTCGAGCTCCGCCCGCGGCACCAGCGCCGCGACGGAGTCGATGACGATCACGTCGATGGCCCCGGAGCGCACCAGCACCTCGGCGATCTCCAGCGCCTGTTCACCGGAGTCCGGCTGGGAGACCAGCAGGTTGTCGATGTCCACGCCCAGCTTCTTGGCGTATTCGGCGTCCAGCGCGTGCTCCGCGTCGATGAACGCCGCCAGTCCGCCCGCCTTCTGAGCCTCGGCGATGATGTGCAGGGAGAGGGTGGTCTTGCCGGAGGATTCCGGTCCGAAAATCTCGATGATGCGGCCGCGGGGAATGCCCCCTACGCCCAGGGCTGCATCGACTCCGATCGATCCGGTCGAGATCGCGCTGACCGCGGCGAATTCCTTCGCCCCCAGCCGCATGATCGACCCTTTGCCGAACTGACGCTCGATCTGGGTGAGCGCCGTCTCGGCAGCCTTCAATTTGTCATTCGGTACAGTGGCCATGAGCCTGCTCCTTCATTCTTTTTTCCCGGGAGATGCCGCCGAGAAGAGGCGCGGGAAAGCGGTCGAATGCGTGGTCATCCGTGTGGTGGAGCGAGTGTACGATGGCCCCAGGAGAGGCGCAAGAAAAGGCCCTTTTCTGGGTATTTTGGCTACGGATTTCTACAACATGGAGAATGTCATGAAGCCTTCCGTGCTCTTCCTGTCAGCGTTTCTCTTCGGCGGATGTGCCGCATCTTCCACGCGGCCCCTCGAGCCCTGGCGCCTCGAGATCGCCACCAGCGGCGGCATTGCCGGCCGGGGCGCCGGCACGTATGCCCTGGCATCGGACGGTCAGGTGACGGCGACGCTCACCGACGGCAGGCGCTGTACTTTCGCTTTGACCGCGACCGAGCTGCGGGGCTTTGCCGATCTGCTGCGAAATGCCCGGCCCGCATCGTGGAAAGCGTCCTACGTTCCGGAAAACCCTTGCTGCGACCGATTCGAGTACGTCCTCACTCTCGACGAGGGAGGCACGATCACAAAGACAAAATGGATCGACGATCCGCTCCCTCTGCCGCCCGATCTCGAAGCTCTTTCCGGCGCGGTGATCGGCGGAGAGAAGAGCCTTCGGGCTCTCGGCGCCGAACGTTGTCCCTGAGAGTCTGGCCGCGCTCAGGTTGTGACCGATCGTCCTGTCCACGGACAGCGTTCAGCTACGAGGTCAATGACAGTCCCACGCTCGATCCCACCCAGGTGAAGTCTTTGTTGAAGTCGACGCCCAGCATCTTTCCGCGAGAGAGCCGGATGAGGTTCTGGGCCAGGATGGGCTCCGCTTCGTCGTCGGGGCGGAGGAACATCAGGCGGATCTCGATCTTCACATCGCCGCCGTCCGCGGCGTGGAGCGCGGGCTCGTAAAGGATCTTCTCCTGCAGGCACCAGGCATGCCGCTCGCCTTCCGGGATGGCATCGACGTCCGCGCGCGTCGGATCGACGTTCACCCCTCCACCGGCAAACGAGAAGAGCGGCTTGAGCACGTAGCCGGTGAGATCGTCCGGGATGCGCTCGAGCTCCGAGAGGAAGGTCGCCTTCGGCACGGACTCGTGGCGCAGGAAGGGCAGCGAGTACTTCGACCAGACCCAGTACCAGTTCGGGTGCGGCGCCCACTGCACGTCGAGCTCGTCGCGATAGTCGAACGGGAGAGCGATCCCTTTGGCGATCAGTTCGTCGAAGACCACGCGGTTGTAGATGCGGCGCACCGGTCGTCCATCCTCGCGGAAGAGCTGTCGCCCGCGCTTGCGCAGCGTGGTCGGATCCACAGCGTCGACACCGAAGAGCAGCTTCGTCGCCGCAAAGTCGGGGTAGGTTTTCTGCCCCGGCGGATCGAGATCCATGAGGATGACCTCGGCCGGGTCTTCCATGCCGACGATCGTTCGCCTGGCCAGGTCGAGGAACGCCTCCCGGTCGTAACCGGAGTACCAGCACGACCATGCCGCGTCGAGGCCATCGAGGGTGGCCAGGGTGTCCCGCCATACGTCGCGTTGCACGCACTGCAGTGAGGTGAGCGACGGAAACCCTTGCAGCTCGATCAGCTTCGGCACGAGGGCGCCATCGGCGTCTCGCACGACCGCAAAGTCCACCTGAGCGAGATTGGGGAGCCGGTCCATCCCGGGAGTGTTCCAGCGTTCAGGGATGGCGGCCTTCATCCGCTCGATCAGCGCAGGATCGGAGAGTTGCCGAATGATGGCCGTTGCTCCCTCCACCGCCCGCCGCTTGAAGTCGTCGGGGAGAAAGACCGGTGTCTCCGCCAGCCGGAACTCGAACGTGCATTGGAGACGCCGTTCGAGGTCGCGACGATAACGGTCGTACACCGCGGGTGTGAACTGCGCGTTGAACAGATTGCGGAAACGCGGATCCATGAGGATGGGAGGTTAGCACTGACGGTTGGCGGTTGGCGGTTGGCGGTTGGCGGTTGACGGTTGACGGTTGACGGTTGACGGTTGGCGGTTGACGGTTGGCGGTGGACACGGTCAGCGGTCTTCTGTACGACTAACCTCGCGTTTCTTCGCGGGACGCGAAGATTTGCAAGTGGAGCATTGGAACGCCGGCGTCTCGCCGGCTGGCCCGTGGGCGTCTCGCCCGCGAGCCCTTCTTGCGAGACCGGTGATTGCTGCCCCTCGAACGCTTCCCCCGCCCGCGGCGAGGACGCCGCACAGCCAGCCGGCGAGACGCCGGCGTTCCTTGGGTTGCGGGCGCAGTCGTCTTCTGTGGTCACTGCTGCTTCGTTGAGAACCCAACCTTCACATGGAACGAGCTGCACAACAATTTCCTTGACTGAAGTCCACGACGCATCGATCACTCCCGCCAACCGCCAACCGCCAACCGCCAACCGCCAACCGCCAACCGCCAACCGCC
>JBDTOZ010000291.1:0-11522 GCA_039932995.1 Acidobacteriota bacterium
TGCCGGCGCCGGACGCAACGGCGCTGATCACGCGCGCGTACGAACCGCCGCAAGGTGAAATCGAGCTCGTCGTCGCCACTCTGTGGCAGGCGCTGCTCAACGTGCCGCTCGTCGGTCGCCACGATCAGTTCTTCGAACTGGGCGGCCACTCGCTGCTGGTGGCGGCGATGGTCGAGCGGCTGCGTACACAGGGGCTGAGCGGTGAGGTCCTGGCGATCTTCAAAGCGCCGACGCTTTGGGAATACGCGGCCACGCTCCGCCGTGATGCAGAGGCAGACGGAACGGATGTCCCGCCGAATCCGATCACGCCGGAGACCGATGAGATCACACCGGAACAGTTGCCGCTGATTGCGCTGACGCAAGCGGAAATCGATCGCATTGTCGCGACGGTGCCGGGCGGCGTCGCCAACATCCAGGACATCTATCCGCTGCTGCCATTGCAGGAAGGCATGCTGTTCCACCACCTGCTGGAAACCGAAGGCGATACCTATCTGTTGCGGGACCTGATTGCCTTTGACAGCCGGGAGCGTCTCGACCATTTCCTGGTGGTGCTGGAACAGGTCATCGCACGGCACGACATTCTGCGCACGGCGGTGATCTGGGAAGGGCTGTCGAGACCGGTGCAGGTGGTGTACCGAAACGTCGTGCTGCCGCTGGAGACGGTGGCCCTGCCCGCGGAGCGCGACGCCGTTGACGCACTGGGTGAACATACCGACCCGCAGAATATCCGGTTGAATTTGCGGCGTGCGCCGCTGCTGTCGGCGTATGTGGCCGAAGATGTTCGGCGTGGCGAGTGGCTGTTGTCGCTGCTCGTACATCACCTCATCTGCGATCACGTGACGCTGGAGATCATACTGGCCGAAGTGCGCACTCTACTGCGTGGAGAAGGCGAGCGCCTTGCCCCACCCTTGCCGCTGCGCAATGTGGTGGCGCAGGCCGGTGGGGTGCCGCTGTCCGACCATGAAGCGTATTTCCGCGAACAACTCAGTGATATTGACGCACCGACAGCGCCGTTCGGCATGCTCGATGTGCAAGTGACGAGCAGCGCGCTCGAGACCGCCGGTATGCGAATCGATAGCGCCCTCGCGCGACAGCTGCGCGATTGCGCCGGGCAGATGGGCGTGCCGCCGTCGGTGCTGTTTCATGTGGCGTGGGCACAGGTGCTGGCGCGCTGCACCGGCCGCAGCGACGTGGTGTTCGGTACCGTGCTCTCGGGACGTCTGCAAGGTGCCGCCGGCGCCGACAGAGCGCTGGGAATGCTGATCAACACGCTGCCACTGCGGGTCTCGCTCGATGCTGATGCGCGACAGGTCGTGCGGCAGAGTTATCAGCGGATGGTGGCACTGCTGGCGCACGAGCAGGCCGCCCTGTCACTGGCGCAGCGGTGCAGCGGCGTATCGCCTCCGTTGCCGCTGTTCACGACTTCACTGAACTATCGCCACAGCGCGGATGCGGAGGGCGAAGACCGCGAAAGCCTTTGGCGTGCTCATGGCGTGCGATCGATCTCCGGTGCTCGCGATCTCGCGAACTTTCCGGTGGGCCTCAAGGTCGATGATTTTGGTCAGAACTTCGCGGTGACCGCGGTTTGTGCGAGAGGAATCGAAGTGGCGCGCATCAACGCCTACCTGGCCACGGCCCTGGCCACTCTCGTCAATGCCCTGGATGCTGCGGACGACAAACTGCTGTCCCAGATGGACATTCTGCCGGCAGGCGAGCGCGCGGAACTGCTCTATGGCTTCAATGCCACCGATGCCGATGCTCCCCAAGACAAGTGCGTTCACGAGCTGTTCGAACAGCAGGCGATGGCGCGCCCCGACGACGTGGCCGCGGCGTTTGAGGAACAGAGTCTAAGTTACGCGGAGCTCAACACCCGCGCCAATCAGCTTGCGCATTACCTCATCTCCCTCGGCGTCGAGCCCGACGATCGCGTGGCGATTTGCGTCGAGCGCGGTCTCGAGATGGTGGTGGGCCTGCTCGGCATTCTCAAAGCCGGTGGTGCGTATCTGCCGCTCGATCCGGCGTATCCGGCCGAACGGTTGCAGTACATGCTGGAGGACGCCGCGCCCAGGGTGTTACTGACGCAGTCGGAGACGGAAGCGCATTTGTCGTCCGGGGACGTGCCGGTCTTGCGGCTCGACGTCGACCTCCCGGTGCTGGCACGCAGGCAGCCGGCGCACAATCCCGATTTGCGCGCACTCGGTCTCACCCCGGACAACCTGGCCTATGTGATTTACACGTCGGGCTCGACCGGTTTGCCGAAAGGCGTGATGGTCGAGCATCGGAGCCTCTGCAATATGGCCATTGCCCATGCGGAGCGATTTGCGCTCGCGAAGGACAGCCGCGTTCTGCAATTCGTGTCCGTGGCCTTCGACGTGTGCGCGGCCGAAGTGTTCATGGCGCTTACGAGCGGGGCCGCTCTCCACCTTGCGCAACGCCACAAACTGCTGCCGGGCACACCCCTGCGGACGACGCTGCGGGAGCTCGCCATCTCCCATGTGCTGTTGCCGGTCCACGTCGCGGCGGTCTGTGATTTCGAAGGCCTGCCGGCTTTGCGTTGTCTGATCGTCGGCGGGGATGTTTGCCCGCCGGCGCTGGTGCGGCGTTTGCGCCAGAGTGTCCGTTTCTTCAATGCGTATGGCCCGACCGAGACCACCGTCTGCGCGACCGTGCAGTCCTGCGAAGAGACGTACCAGGACATGGTGCCAATTGGCCGGCCTTTTGCGAATGCGCGCATTTACATTCTCGACGCGCGCTACGCGCCTGCGCCAGCGGGAGTGGCCGGCGACATCTATATCGGCGGCGTTGGGGTTGCGCGCGGGTACCTGAACCGCGCCGAGCTGACCGCCGAGCGTTTCCTGCCCGATCCGTTCAGTCGCGAACCGCTCGAGCGTATGTACAAGACCGGCGATCGCGGCCGCTGGCTGCCCGGCGGCACGATCGAATACCTGGGCCGTGACGACTTCCAGGTGAAGATCCGAGGCTTCCGAATCGAGCTCGGCGAGATCGAAGCGAAACTCTGTGCCTGCGCCGGTATCCGCGAGGCGGTGGTGATCGCGCGCGAAGACGGGCCGGGGGACAAACGGCTGGTCGCCTACCTCGTGGCCAATGAAGGTTTCTCGTTACAGGCATCGGAGCTGCGTGCGGCGCTATCGGCGCAACTGCCCGAATACATGCTGCCCGCGGCATTCGTGCAGCTCGAGTCCCTGCCCCTGACGACGAACGGCAAGCTCGATCGAGAAGGGCTGCCCGCGCCGGAAGCGACAACCTCGAGCGTACGGGAGTACGCGCCGCCGCAAGGCGGCATTGAGCAGAGCCTGGCGGAAATCTGGCAGGATTTGCTGAAGCTGCCGCGCGTCGGCCGCCACGACAACTTCTTCGAGCTCGGCGGCCACTCGCTGATGGTGGTCAGTCTGATCGAACGCTTGCGTGATCGGGGACTGTCGCTGGCCCTTGGCGATGTTTTCGAGCAGCCAACGCTGATGGCTTTGGCGGCGAGAGCTGCCGAGAGCGTAGCCGATGACCCGCCGGAGTCCGAGGTCGCGCGCGACCCGATCCCGTTCGACTGTCGCCGGATCACGCCGGAGCTGTTGCCCCTGGCAGATCTTGCGCAGTCGGAGATCGACGCCGTTGTCGCCAGTGTACCGGGTGGTATCGGCAATGTGCGGGACATCTATGGTCTGTCTCCGCTCCAGGAGGGAATTCTTTTTCATCACCTGATCCAGGAAGAAGGCGACCCGTATGCGTCGCGCATGGTCCTTTCGTTTGACGGGTCAGACCGGCTCGATGCATTTCTGATCGCACTGCAGAAGGTGATCGATCGCCACGATGTCTTACGAACGGCATTCCGGTGGCTAGGGCTGTCGCGGCCGGTGCAGGTTGTTTTCAGGCAGGTGAAGCTGGCCGTCGAGGAAATAGGATCGAAACCGCGCCTGCCTTTTTTGCTCGACGCAACGACGTCGGATCGTTGCCGCCTCGATCCACGGCAAGCTCCTTTGCTGGCTGCCTTCGTTGCCCGTGAGGAGAGCGGAGGTCCCTGCTATCTCGCGTTGCTCTATCACCATCTGATCAGCGATCACCAGTCGATGGAATTCCTGGTGAGCGAAGCTCTTGCTTTTTTGAATGGACAGGAATGGCAACTATTGCCACCGCTGGCCTATCGCCGCTTCATTGCGCAGGCACAACAGATGTCGGCCCAACAGCATGAAACCTATTTTCGGGATTCTCTGGGCGATGTTCTCGAGCCGACAGCACCGTTCGGTGTCATCGATACGCATGGGAAAGGTTTCGAGGTCACGAAAACGGTTCGTGCCGTCCCCGTTGATTTGGCTCGGCGCATCCGTGACGCAGCGCGCCGCGAACGGCTGTCGCCCGCGGTCCTGTTTCACGCCGCCTGGGCGCTGGTGGTTGGCCGGCTGAGCGGGAGCGACGACGTCGTGTTCGGCAGCGTGCTGTCCGGGCGCCAGGACATCCGCGGAGGCGAGCGCGCGGTGGGCATGTTCATCAACACGCTGCCAGTGCGCGTACGCCTGAGCGGGCTCGGTGTGCAGGAGGTGATCCGTGACACCGGGACGAGGCTGGCCGGATTGCTCGAACACGAGCAGGCGCCTCTGGCATGGGCGCAGCGCGCCAGTGGTGTGCGCCCGCCGCTGCCTCTGTTCACGGCATTGTTGAACTACACCCACAACACGGAGCTGGCTCTCGACGAGGCGGCGGCCCGCCGCGAGTCCGGCATCGAGATCCTGCAGGTTGACACGCACAACAACTTTCCGTTGACGATGACGGTGGGGGATACCGCCGGCGATTTCTTGCTGATTGCGTTGACGGCTGCCGGCGTCGATGGGGAACTGGTCGGCCGCTGCCTGCAGTCGGTCCTGTCCACGCTCGTCGACAAGCTGGAGCGTGATCCGGAGTGCCCGTTCGAGAGCTTGTCCGTGCTCTCGCCCGACATGGAATCGGCGCTGCTGCAACTGGGGCAAGGCAAGGTCAGTGCGCAGGGCCGCGAGCAAATGCTGCCGGACGCGATCGGAGGTCAGGCCGCGCGTACACCGGAAGCGATGGCGCTGCGCTGCGGCGAGCTCGCGCTCAGCTATCGCGAGCTGGAATCACGCACCAACCGGCTTGCGCAGCTGCTTCTCGAGCAGGGCGTCGGGCGCGGCTCTCGCGTGGGCGTCCACCTGGGGCGTTCGATCGAGCTGCTGATTTCCCAACTGGCGGTCATGAAGACCGGCGCGGCCTATGTGCCGCTCGATCCGGCGCAACAGGGCGAACGACTGGCGGCGATGGTGCGCGATGCCGGCATCTCCATCGTGCTGCTGGACAGCCGGACGATGCGATTGCCCGTGCTGGGCGTCGACACCGTGTTCGTCGATGGCGCGGCCACCGAGAGCGACTGGCTGAGCGATTACCCGGACGCGTCACCCGCGGTCGATCTTCGGGCCGATGACTCGATGTACGTGCTGTACACCTCCGGCTCGACCGGTGAGCCGAAAGGTGTCGAGGTGCATCACGGCGGCGTCATCGATTACTGCGCGTTTGCGCGCAGCAACTATTACGGCGAGCACCTGCAAGGCTCGCTGGTGGCGACTTCGCCGGCCTTCGATCTGACTCTGCCGGCGCTGTACGTACCGCTGCTCACCGGTGGCTGTGTCGAGCTGCTGCCTCAGCAGGACGAGCTCGACGCGCTGAGCCGCTGGCTGGCCGGTGATGCCGCCGCGGTTCTGCTGCGGCTGACGCCGTCGCACGTTCAGGCGCTGTTGACGCTGTCCGATGCCGCGCCGCGTCACGCGGCGCACGTGTTCGTGATCGGTGGTGAAGCGTTCGAGCCGGCCCTCGCGCGCCAACTGCAAGGCAAGTTCCCCGCCAGCCGGATCTATAACCACTACGGTCCCACCGAGACGGTGGTCGGCTGCGCCTGGTTCGACGTCAGTGCGAACCCGGATGCACTGGAGGCGCGCATTCCGATCGGCCGCCCGATGGAGAACACCGCGCTGTACGTGCTCGACGCCCAGGGGCGCATGCAACCGCCGGGCGTTCCGGGCGAGTTGTACATCGGCGGAGCCGGCGTGGCCAAGGGCTATCTGAACCGCCCGGAACTGACCGCGGAGAAGTTCGTCGCCAACCCTTTCGGCGACGGCCGTTTGTATCGCAGCGGCGACCGGGTGCGCTGGCGCGCCGATGGGCAGCTCGAGTTCCTGGGCCGCGTGGATCGGCAGGTGAAACTGCGCGGCTTCCGCATCGAGCTGGGCGAGATCGAAAGCCGGCTCGAGCAGAGCGAGCACGTGGACGAGGCCGTGGTGCGGCTCTGGGGCGAGGCCGATGCCGCACAACTCGTCGCCTATCTGGTGGCGACCAACAATGAGGGCACACAGGACGAACGGCAAAGCGCCCTACAAGCGCAGTTGACCGCGCAACTTCCGTCATACATGTTGCCGGCGGCGTATGTCTGGCTCGACGAGCTGCCGCTGACCGTGAACGGCAAAGTGGATGTGCAGGCATTGCCGGCGCCGGACCTCGCCGCACTGCGCACACGCGACTTCGAGGCGCCGCAGGGGGACATCGAAGAAGCGATGGCGGAGCTGTGGCAAGCGCTGCTCAAGCTGCCGCGGATTGGCCGGCAGGACAACTTCCAACTGCTCGGCGGCCACTCCCTGCTGATGATGCAGCTGGTGGTCCGTGTCCGCGAGAAGTTCAATGTCGATCTTCCGTTGCGAAAGATCTTCGAGGCTCCCACACTCTGTGAGCTGTCCGACATGGTGGTGGCGGAACAGCTGCGCGGGTTCTCAGAGAACGAGATTGCAGGGCTGGAGAAAGACCTGGGCGCCCTCTCAGAAGAAGAACTTCTTTCCATGTTGTCGGATTCGGGCAGGGCTGCACAGTGACCACCAAGGACCCCCGGAAGCTGGAGCAGTTACGGCGGGCTGTGTTGCTGCGGCGGCTTCAACAGCGCGACGGCAAGAAGTGGGAGAGCCGCGCCGAGTCGTTGATCCCCGTTGTGGATCGCAGCCAACCGTTGCCGCTGTCGCTGGCACAGCAGCGCCTGTGGTTCCTCGACCAGCTCGACAGAACGGCCAGCGCCGCGTATCACCTGTCCACCGCGCTCAGGCTGCTCGGGAAGCTCGACGTCGCCGCGCTGCAGGCCACGCTCGACCGGCTGGTCGCGCGTCACGAGAATCTGCGGACACACTTCGTGGCCATCGACGGTGTGCCCTATCAGCAGATCGCGCCCGAGGACGTTGGTTTCGCCTTACACCGCGAAGACTGGACGGGCTTGTCCGCCGGCGAGCGCGAGGACTTCGTCGCTACGGCGACGGCCGACGAAGCACGCGCACCATTCGTGTTGAGCAAGGGGCCGTTGATCCGCGGGCGGTTGCTCGAGCTCTCGGATGAGGAGCACGTGCTGCTGATCACCCAGCATCACATCGTTACGGACGGCTGGTCGCTGGGCATTCTGGTGCGCGAAGTGGCGGCGCTGTACACGGCCTTCCGCCGTGGCGAGGCCGATCCGCTGCCGCCTCTGGAAATTCAGTACGCCGATTACGCGCAGTGGCAGCGCAACTGGCTGCAAGGTGAGGAGCTGACACGCCAGCTCGATTTCTGGAAGAACCAGCTCTCGGATGCACCGGCCTTGCTGACCCTGCCGCTCGACCGCCCACGGCCGGTCATCGAAAGCCATTCTGGCGGCATGGTGCCGCTCATGCTGTCACCGGAACTGACGGCGAACTTGCGGGCGTTTTCGCAGCGTCACGGCGTGACGCTGTTCATGACGCTGCTCTCAGCCTGGGGCTCGCTCCTGTCCCGGCTGTCGGGACAACAAGAGATCGTCATCGGCACACCGGTCGCAAACCGTCAGCGGCGTGAAACGGAGGAGCTGATTGGCTTCTTCGTCAACACGCTGGCGTTGCGGCTGCGCTTCGACGAGCAGCCCAGTGTCGAAGCACTGCTGGAGCAGGTGAAAGAGACAACGCTTGCGGCGTTTGCGCACCAGGAACTGCCGTTCGAGCAAGTGGTCGAGGCGCTGCAACCGCAGCGCAGCCTGAGCCACAGTCCGCTGTTCCAGACCATGGTGGCGTTCAACAACACCAACACGCTGGGCGACGGCGCGTTGGAGCTGCCTGGGCTGGCGCTGGAGCGGGTGGCCAGTGAGCAGACCAGCGCGCACTTCGACCTGTCGCTCCTGGTCGCCGATAAGGGGGAGTATTTCGAGGCCGCGCTCGGCTACACCAGCGCGCTGTTCGATCGCGCGACGGTGGAGCGTTGGGCTGGCTACTACGTTCGCTTGCTTGAAGCGATGGTGCTCGACGCCTCGACGGCTGTCGATACGCTGCCGCTCCTGTCGGATGCGGAACGCCGTCGGTTGCTGGTCGAGCTCAACGCCACCGAAGCGGATTATCCCCAAGACAAGCTCATTCACGAGCTGTTCGAGCAGCAGGCCGCCGCGCAGCCGGATGCGGTGGCGGTTGTCTTCGAAGAGCAGAGCCTGAGTTACCACGAGCTCAATGCGCGCGCGAATCAGCTTGCACATGCGCTGATCGCGCTGGGGGTGCGGCCCGACGATCGTGTGGCGGTTTGCGTTGAGCGTCGTCTCGAGATGGTGGTGGGACTGCTCGGCATTCTCAAAGCCGGCGGTGCCTATCTGCCGCTGGATCCCGCGTATCCGAATGAGCGGCTGCAGTACCTGCTGAACGACGGCGCGCCCAAAGTCCTGCTGACGCAGCAGGACTTGCAGGGACAACTCCCCGCGGCCGACGTGCCGACCTTGTTGCTCGACAGCGAGGGAACGAGTACAGCTTCCCGGAAATCGGTGTCCAGTCAGGCCGATACCAACTTGGATCCGCACGAGTTGGGGCTGACGACGCAACACCTGGCGTATGTGATCTACACCTCCGGTTCGACAGGGCTGCCGAAAGGCGTGGCCATCGAACATGCCAATACCGCGAATCTGTTGCACTGGGCGTTGGCCAGTTTCACGAATGAAGAGCTGTCCAACAGCCTGTTCTCGACCTCGATCAACTTCGATCTGGCGGTGTACGAGCTGTTCGTGCCGCTGGCAGCCGGCAGCACACTGACGCTGGTCCGCAATGCACTGGCGCTGACTGCGCGGTCTGAACCGGTGACGCTGATCAATACCGTGCCCTCGGCCATTAGAGCCGTGCTCGATGCCGGCGGAGTGCCCGCCGCGACGCGGTTGGTGAACCTGGCCGGCGAGCCGTTGAAACGGGAGCTGGTGGAGCGGCTCTTTGCCGAGACCGCGGCCGAGAGCGTAGCCAATCTGTATGGCCCCAGCGAGACCACGACATATTCGACCTGGGTCAGGATGACCCGTGAAGAAGGTTTTGCAGCGCACATCGGCCGGCCGGTCGCTAATACCCGGATCTACATCCTCGATGCTCATCGGGAACCGGTGCCGATGGGCGTGGCTGGTGAGATCTACATCGGTGGTGCCGGTGTTGCACGCGGCTATCTGAACCGCCCCGAGCTGACCGCCGAACGTTTCCTGCGCGATCCGTTCAGCGCTGCGCCAAACGCGCGGATGTACAAGACCGGCGACCTGGGTCGTTGGCTTTCCGACGGCAACATCGAGTACTTGGGACGCAATGACTTCCAGGTGAAGATCCGGGGCTTCCGGATCGAGCTCGGCGAAATCGAAGCGAAGCTCAGTCAGTGCGTGGGTGTGCGTGAAGCGGTGGTCATCGCGCGCGAAGACGTGCCGGGAGAGAAGCGTCTGGTCGCGTATTTCGTTGCTGACGAAAACGTCACCATACAGACGTCCGAGCTCCGCGCGGCGCTGTCGGTGCACTTGCCCGAGCACATGGTGCCGCAGGCCTTTGTGCGGCTGGATGCGTTGCCGCGGACTTCCAACGGCAAGCTCGATCGCAAGGCCCTGCCGGCCCCGGAGGCGTCAGCATTCATCACGCACGAGTACGAAGCGCCGCAGGGCGAAATCGCGACGACGCTGGCCGCCATCTGGCAAGAGCTGCTGCGTGTCGAGCGCGTTGGCCGGCACGACAACTTTTTTGACCTTGGTGGTCATTCGCTGCTCGCGGTGCAACTGGTCTCGCGGGTCCGATCGGTGCTCAGCGTCGAATTACCGCTGCGCGAACTGTTTGCCAGGCCCAGTCTCGAGGCTCTGGCCGAGGCGGTGCAAGCGGCCGGGGCGAGCACGATGGGCCGCATGCGACGCGCGGATCGCACCCGGCCGCTGCAGTTGTCGCTGGCCCAGCAGCGCCTGTGGTTCCTCGATCAACTCGATCCGGCGGCGAGCGTGGCTTACCACATGCCGGCGGCGCTGAGGCTGCGCGGTCAACTCGATGTCATTGCGTTGCAGGCCACCCTGGATCGCGTGTTGGCGCGGCACGAAGGGCTGCGCACGCACTTCGTTGCAATCGACGGTGTGCCGTATCAGCAGATCGCGCCAGAAGAGTGTGGCTTTGCGCTGCGCCGCGAAGACCTGAGCTCACTGCCCGCGGAGGAGCGCGAAGCCGCCGTCACCCACCTTACGGCCGAAGAAGCCCGAGCGCCATTTGACTCGAGCGCGGGCTCCTTGATCCGCGGCTGTTTGCTGCGGGTCAGCGACGATGAGCACGTGCTGCTGGTCACCCAGCACCACATCGTCAGTGACGGCTGGTCAGTAGGCATCCTGGTGCGGGAAGTGGCTGCGCTGTACACGGCTTTCCGTCGTGGAGAAACGGATCCACTGCCTCCGCTCGAGATCCAATATGCCGACTATGCGCAGTGGCAGCGCAGCTGGCTGCAAGGCGAGGAGCTGACGCGTCAGTTCGATTACTGGAAGAACCATCTCTCGGACGCACCGGCGCTCCTGAACCTGCCGCTGGACCGGCCGCGGCCGGCCGTACAAAGCCACGCCGGCGGCGCGGTACCGCTCGTGCTGTCACCGGAGCTCACGACGAATCTGCGAGCGTTCTCGCAACGTCATGGCGTGACGCCGTTCATGACTCTCCTCTCAGGCTGGGGCTTGCTGCTGTCACGGCTGTCGGGACAACAGGACATTGTCATTGGTACGCCGGTCGCGAACCGTCAGCGGCGCGAGATCGAGGACCTGATCGGCTTCTTTGTCAACACGCTGGCTCTGCGGCTCCGGTTCCCCATGGTCATTGATGGGCAGCTCACTGTCGAAGCATTGCTCGCGCAGGTGAAAGAGACCACGCTCGCGGCGTTTGCGCATCAGGATCTGCCTTTCGAGCAAGTGGTCGAAGCGGTGGAACCGCAGCGGAGTCTGAGCCACAGTCCGCTGTTCCAGACCATGTTGGCGTTCGACAACGCCCGCGAGCGCGGCAGCGTGGAGCTTCCGGGTCTGACCTTGACGCCGGTAGATCGGGTGACGGCCAGCACGCACTTCGAACTGTCGGCCGGTTTATCCGATCAAGGGTCGATCATCGGCGGGGCTCTCGAGTACGCCAGCGATCTGTTCGAGCGTGCGACAGTGGAACGCTGGGCCGGTCATTACGTCCGGCTGCTGGAAGCGATGGTGGCGGATGCCGCGGCGGGGGTTGAGACGCTGCCGC
>JBDTOZ010000292.1:0-5968 GCA_039932995.1 Acidobacteriota bacterium
CCTGCCCGGCGGGAGCAGGGGTGACGGCGAGCTCGCGTTCGAGGAGTGCCGTCGCGGGGATGCGGGCCAGGACGCGGCCGTTGAGCGTGACGGTGATCGTGGCGTGTGCGGTCACCGATTCCTCCGGGACGTCCATGCGCAGAAAGAGCGACGTCGGCCCTGGCGCGGGCGGGAGCACGGTCGTGGAGCGTTCGCCCATCCAGCGCCACTGCTCGTGTGCTGAGGCTTCGGCGGGCTGCCAGCCGGAGGGGAATTGGGCGCGGCGGTCCAGCGGGGCCAGCTTGATCGAAAAGTAGTGGCGGCGGGTGATGTTCCAGAGGCTGCCCCGCTCGCGGCGGAAGAGCAGGCCTTCTCCCTTCGTGGAAGTGCTCTCGGCCAGCAGCCACGCTCGCCCAGATGCCTGGACCGGCAAACCGCGATCGTCGGCGATGCGCGTGTAGGGGAGGGTGGGCGCGACGAGGTCGAGGAAGACTCTCATGCTGTCTCCCACGAAGAGCTGTTCGCTCTTCGGGTCGAGGCGCCGGGCCATGGTCTGCGCGGCCACGATCGAAGGGGCGATCTCGTTGCGCACCGGTGTCAGCGCCGGAATCGTATACGCGCAGAACGCGGCCACGAAGGCGCCGGCCAGGACGCCCTCCGCCCGCGGCCTCTCACCCGGCGCCCTCCAAGCCGTCACCCGCCGGATGCCGTCGGCCAGCAGCAGTGCGAACATCGGCTGGTATCCGATGGAGAAACGGCCGATGCTGAAGCGGTCCAGCATGAGCCAGGCGAACAGCGCAAAGGGGACGAACGTCAGTGCGTTCCAGAGCATGGAGCGATCCCGTTCGCGGAGCGAGCCGGCGATCGAGAGCGCCACGAACAGCGAGGCGATCGTGCTCAGCACGCGTCCCTGATATTGATAGACGAAGAAGCGGTCGAACAGCCGCCACAACGGCGGACGTCCGGCGGCCTGAAAGGAATCGACACGGGCGATGTACTGGCCGTGCTCCCGCACGATGCGCAGGTAGTCGTGCACCGACCCCGTGGCCTCGATGGCCCCACCGAAGGCCGCGGCCACCACGATCACTCCGATCAGCAACGCCACCAGGATCTCCGCCGGACGCCGCTTGCGGGAGGCCAGCAGTCCCGGGACCAGTCCGACCAGGAAGTTCTGGGGACGGATGCCGATGGCCAACGCCAGCAGGAGCGTTCCCCACCAATAGGAGCTCCGGCTGCGTGCACCGCGGAAGAGCAACGTCACCGCGAACAGGACCAGCACGATCGAAGGGATGTCGCTGAAAGCGCCCCCGCCGAAGAACCAGACGTTCGGAAAGACCGCGAACAGCGCGCCCGCGGCCACGGCGGTTCCGAACCGCATGCGCAGCTCGCGCGCGAACAGAAAGACCGCCGGAAAGACGAGCATGGCCGCCACCAGGTTCACGCCCTGCAGCGCCCGGAAGTCGTCGGCCAGGAACAGCCGGGCCACTTTGGCCAGGGCGATGTAGACCGGGAAGCCGGGAGGGTGGGGATGGTGAAGCGTGACGTCGTAGTCGCGCAGCGCCATCGTGAACAGGGCCTCGTCCCAGTCCCACGGTGAGCGCGCGAACGCGAGCAGGCGCGACGCCGCGCCGAGCACCGTCACGATCGCCAGGATCATCTTCTGCCGCGGAGTGAGCGGCTCGGGCGGGGTGGTGAACATGGTGGATTCTTGGCGGGCGTCGCGAGTGCCGGGGACCGTTCACCACAGAGGCACAGAGACATAGTGGGCCACAAAGGATGACAACAAAATCTCTGTGTCTCTGTGCCTCTGTGGTGAACGGTCCCCGGCGGGAAGCCTACGAACGCGCGTACGTCAGATAGAACTTCCCGTCCCGTTCGGCGAGGCGTTTGAGTGGCTCGTTGGGACGGTAGCGCGGGCCGACGGTGGAGGACAACTCGTCCAGACGCGAGACGATGTACGGCACGCCGAGCGCGTCGGCGTAGCGCAGCAAGCCACCGCGGAAGGGGGGGAAGCCGGTGCCCATGATCATGGCCAGGTCGAGCTCCCCGGCCGAGGCCACGATCTTCTCGTCGAGGATCAGCGAGGCCTCGTTGATCATGGCCAGGACCATCCGCTCCACGACTGCCTTCGGGTCCGCCGGGTGGGGCGAACGAATGCCCAGGACCTTGTAGACCGTCGGATCGGGAGCGAGCCGCTTGCCGCCCTCGTAGCGGTACAGACCCTTGCCGTTCTTCTTGCCGTGGCGGCCGTCGGCGTAAAGCTTCTCCACCACCGTCGACTTCTGCATGCGCGCGCCGAAGGCCTCGGTGAGGATGCCCGCCACCTTCGCGGCCACGTCGATGCCCACTTCGTCGAGCAGCGCCATCGGGCCCATCGGCATCCCGAAGGCAACCATGGCTTCATCGAGCGACTCGATGGTGTTCCCTTCTTCGAGCAGGAACCCCGACTCATTCATGTACGGCCCGAGGATGCGGTTCACGACGAAGCCAGGTCCGTCGTTGCAATAGACCACCGTCTTGCCGAGCTTGCGCGCCAGCGCCGCGGTCGTCACCAGAGCGATGTCCGAGGTTTTCTCGCCGCGGATGATCTCCACCAGCGGCATGCGGTCCACCGGGTTGAAGAAGTGCATGCCCACCACGTTCTCAGGACGTTTGGCCTGGGCCGCGATCTGCGTGATGGGGATGGTGGAGGTGTTGGTGGCGAAGATGGCGTCGGTCTTGGAGATGGCCTCGAACTCGGCCAGCACCTGCCGTTTGATCTGCACGTTCTCGACGACCGCCTCGATGACCACGTCCGCGCGCGAGAAGCCGCTCCAGTCCGTCGTGCCGCCGATGCGGGCCAGTTTGCGCAGCATCTCCGAGCGCGTCATGTGCCGGCGGTCCACCTTCTTCTTCCAGACACTGGAGGCCGCCTTCATGCCGCCGGCGATGGCGTTCCAGTTGATGTCACGCATGCGCACTTCGGCGTCGGTCTTGTCGGCCACGATCTGGGCGATGCCGCCACCCATCACTCCGGCGCCGAGCACGCCGACGAAGGCGGTGGGGCGGGCCTTGACGGTGGTCGGATCCTTTTTCGACTCTTCCATCAGGAAGAAGAGCTGCACCAGGTTCTTGGCCACGTCGTTGTTGACCAGCCTGGACGCTTCTTCCACTTCCCGCTGCATGCCTCGGGCGACGCCCGCCGACATGGCGTACTCCATGACGTCGATGGCCTTGAGCGGGGCAGGGTAGTGCCCCTTGGTCTGCGCCAGCACGGACTTGCGGGCTTTGCCGAAGATGACCGAACGGGCCAGCGGATTGCCCTCGATGTAGAACTTCGTCCGTCCCTTCCCCTTGCGCTTTCCCTTGTCGGCGAACTTCCGGGCCACCTGCATGAGGATGCCCGGCTCCACGACTTCGTCCACGAGCCCGGCGGCTTTCGCGCGGCGTCCCGGCAAAGTCTTGCCGTTGAGAATCAAATCCAGCGCAGCCGGGAGGCCGATGAGGCGCGGCATCTTGCTGGTGCCGCCCCACGCCGGAAAGATGCCCAGCTTGACCTCGGGCAATCCGATGGACGCCTTCGGCGAATCCGACATCACGCGCCAGTCGCAACTGATGGCCAGCTCGCAACCGCCGCCCAGTGCCGCGCCGTCGATGGCTGCGACCGTGGTCTGCTTCAGCTTGGCCAGCTTGGTGAAGACCTCCTGGCCCAGTTGGATGTACGTCTTCGCTTCCTCGGCCGTCGTGACCGTGGTGAACTCCATCACGTCCGCGCCGGCGATGAACATCCCCTTCTTGCGCGAGGCGATGATGATCTTCGTAGCGTCGCTGGCGCCGAGCTGATCGAGCACGCCCGACAGCTCGTGCAGGACCGACGAAGAAAGCTTGTTCACCTTCTCGCCGGGCAGGTCGAACCAGAGGATGGCCAGCTCGCCTTCGCGCTCGATGGTGAACGCGTTCACCGCGCCTCGTGTTGCCTGAACGCTTGCGCTCATGCAGTTCCTTCGACCGAGCTCTCGTCTTCGAACAGCTTGTCGATGATGGGCTTGTACTTCTTGTCGATGATCTTCCGCTTCACCTTGAGCGAGGGCGTGATCTCGTCCTCTTCGATGGTGAAGTCGCGGGAAAGGAGCGCGAAGCGGCGGATCTTCTCCTGCCGGTCCAGATTCTGGTTGAAGCGATCGAGCTCGCCCTGGATGAGCGCCTTGACCTTGTCGTTGGCGACCAGTTCCTCGGGCGTCTTGTACACCACCCCCAGCGCTGTGGCTTCGCGCTCGAGCTTCTCGAAGTTGGGGACGATCAGCGCCACCAGGAACTTACGACGGTCGCCGATGAGCACCGGCGTGCCGATGTACGGGGAGCTCTTGAGCAGAGCCTCCAGCGGCTGCGGGGCGATGTTCTTGCCGTACGCGTTGATGAGGATGTCCTTCTTGCGGTCGGTGATCTTGAGGAAGCCGTCCGAGTCGATCTCGCCGATGTCGCCGGTGTGGAACCAGCCATCAGGGTCGATGGCCTGAGCCGTCGACTCGGGGTTGTTCCAGTAGCCCTTCATGATGTTGGGACCCCGGGCGATGATCTCGCCGTCGGCGGCGATCTTCACTTCCACGCTCTCGATGATCGGACCGACCGTGCCCAGACGGCGCTTGTTCGGCTGATTGACGGCGATGACCGGCGAGGTCTCGGTGAGACCGTAGCCTTCGAGAATCTCCACGCCCGCGCCGATGAAGAACGCGGCCAGCTCCGCGGAGAGCGGCGCGCCGCCGGAGACGACGAACTTCACCCGTCCCCCCAGGCGTTCGATGATCTTGCTGAAGACGAGCTTGTCCGCGACGGCGGACTTCATCTTCAGGCCGAACGGAAGCGGCTTACGCTCGACCATGTAGGGCAGGCGCTCCTCGGCCACCTTCAGCGCCCAGCGGAAGATCTTCTGTTTCGCCGGCGGGTCGCCGGCCACCTTGTCCAGCACCCGGGCGCGCATCTTCTCGAAGAGCCGGGGCACGGCGGCGAAGTAGTGCGGCCGGATCTCGCCGAGGTTGTCCGCGACCTTGTTCACGTTTTCGGCGTAGGCGATGGTCACGCCCTTGAAGAAGTAGAGGTAGTCGAGCATCCGCTCCAGGATGTGCGAGAGCGGCAGGATGGAGAGGGCCAGATCGCCGGCACGGAACGGCACCACGTCGCGGACGGTGGCCACGTTGCTGGTGATGTTGCCATGCGTGAGCATGGCTCCCTTGGGGTTGCCGGTCGTGCCCGAGGTATAGACCAGCGTGGCCAGATCGCCGGGCTGCGGCGAGTCGATCGATTGGTCGAACCAACTCGTGCCGTGCGTCTTCTCCCACTGGATGCCTTGCTCCACCACCTCTTTGAACGAGCGCACGGCCTCGGGGAGCGTGGCCGGCGGCTCACAGACCACGATGGCCCGGAGGGTGGGGACGTGCGCGCGGATGTTCAGCAGCTTGTCGAGCTGCTCCTGATTGGAGCAGAGCACCACCACCGTGCCTGCGTCGTTGAGGATGTACTCGATCTGCCAGCCGAGGAGCGTGGGATAGACCGGCACGGTGACGGCGGATGCCGCCAGAATGGCGAAGTCGGCCATGGCCCACTCCGGGCGGTTCTCCGCGAGGATGGCCACGCGATCGCCGGCCTTGATCCCGATCTCGTGCAGCGCACAGGCAAAAGCGCGCACCGTCTGCCGGAACTCAGGCAGGGTGACGTCGATCCACTGGTCGCCGCGCTTGAACTTCATGATCGCCGGCCGTTCGATGGCCGCCGTCACTTTGTAAATGTCATTCAGCGTCCTGGGTTCCTGCATGTGCATCCTCCTGGACCTTGTCGTGTTTTGGGGTGAACCGGCGGGATCATAACAAGGTTGGATGTCCGGTGCCGGGGTGGCAGGGCCTTCTCTCGCGCGTGGCGTCGATTCGCGACGGCCTTCGCGGGCATGGGGCTGGGCGGTCGGGAGGGCGGCGCGCGCCGGGCAGAATGCCCGCGCCCCATGGTTGCTCGCGCCAAG
>JBDTOZ010000293.1:0-5556 GCA_039932995.1 Acidobacteriota bacterium
CGACGGAGTTTGCGTGATCGAGCTCCCTCCAACCGCCAACCGCCAACCGCCAACCGGCAACGACCTCACACCGTCACCCTGTCGAGGTCGTGGAGCTTGTGGATGTCGACGCTGATTCCGCCGCTCTCGTCGGGGGGCTCGAACATGGTCCGGAAGCGGGCTCCCCAGATCACTTCGGCGGCCTTGTAGGACGAGCGGGTGTGGACGGTCTGCGAGAAGGTCTCCTCGAAGGCGTTCATGAGGATGAGGAACTCGGCGTCGCAGTCCATGAGGTCCTGGCCGATCCAGTCGCGGAGCGGGCTCTGGTCGTCGATGGGATGGACGATGGTCCAGGTGAGCGGGAAGAACGCCACGCGATCGCGCTCGAGGGTCAGTTGCAGGAACTCGCGGTCCGAGCTGGTGGCGCCGTCTTTCTTGCGCCGGCTGAGCAGCACCCGCGCCTCGAGGTCGATGAGCTGGCTGCTGCGCTGATTGACGATTCGGAACATGAAGGCCCGGCCGCCGCGGTACGGCGCAATGATGGCGTTGTGACTGAACATGATCCGGGCCACCGGCCGGGAGAAACGCGCGAACGAGATTCCGGCCATGACCGCCACACCCACCAGCCCGATCAGGGTCTCGATGGTCACGACGATGTTCGCCGTCAGCGTAGCCGGGGTCATCGAGCCGTAGCCGATGGTGGCCAGCGTGTGCACGCTGAAGAAGAAGGCTTCGGAGAATTTCCCCCAAGTCGTGGTGGCGTGTACGCCCGTCAGCGCGTGGTCGCCCGCCAGCCGGTAGATCACCGCGAAGAAGGCGTTGGCCAGCAGGTAGGTCCCCACGATCACGGCGAAGAACCGCGGCCAGGACGTGGTCAGCAGCGACTGGTAGGCGGAGAGCGACTCCCAGAACCGAAGGCCGGAACGATGCACGTTGAACGAGCCGTCGCGATTGAGGAGACGCTGCCTGCTCTCCCGAGCAACGATGGAGCCGAAGCCGAGGTCGACGTCGGCTCCCGCGAGTGGCGGCACGAGGGTGGGACGCGGGTCTGCGGACATCCTCCAATTGTGCTACAAAGCCGCGATGCTGGATCAGATCACGGTCGAGTCTTTCGAACCGCACGTGGGCAGCAGTTTCTGGGTCGAGTTCGAGAACGGGGCCAAAGTGGAGCTGCGTCTGAACCGGGCCGCGCAGGTCATGGAGAGCGAAGCCGCCCACCTCCCCCGACACCCGTTCTCGCTCTACTTCGTCGGACCGCTGTCGTTCAAGCTTTCCCAACGGATCTATCACGTCACTCACCCCGCGCTCGAACCGATGGACATCTTCCTGGTTCCTACCGGGCAGGATGCGCAGAGCTATCAGTACGAAGCGGTCTTCACATGAGCCGTCCCGTTCCGCGCGCCGGATCATGGATGCGCGGCGATGCTCGCCTCGACGCCGCGCCGCGCATCCATTCCGCATGCGGGTGATCGGTCAGCGGTGCTGCCATCCCGCGCGCACCTTGAAACGGGGAGATCCACATGAGTGACCTCGGGTTCTTCTTGATCGTCACGGGACTGGCCTTGATCAGTCTCGGTCTGACGTTCGTCCTGTTCCGTTTCCTCAAGTCGAGCGCGCAAGGCCAGGGGAAACTCCTCGGCGGTACGATTCGCTACGGCGGCTCGCTGGCCGGCTTCGTGCTGGTCTTCGGGCTGCTGTTCGGAGCCTTTCACCAGCTCCGCCGTGATCCCGGCGAGACCACCCCGATCTCCCTGGCCGGGAAGTGGTCCCTGGAGTTGCATCCTTCGTCCGGCGCCGTGGTCCATGGCAGCGCAACGATCCGGCAACGCCGCAATGATCCCGTGCTCGACATCAGCGGAGAGTTGGTGGAGACTCCGATCACCTTCAACTCGATCGTGGGTGTCATCCGCAATCGAAACATCTATCTGATCTACGAGAACCTCGACCGCGAACGTGGACTCATCCGCGGGCAGGTCATCGAGGACACGCCGAAGACGCTGCACCTGGTCTACACCGATCTCGTGGGGTACGACCTGAACAAGGATCCGTCCGGGATTCTCATCCTGACGCGAAAAGAGTAGCCGGCAGGCGGTCGCCGCGGAGGCCTTACGCGCAGGAGCTCCGGTGGCCGAGCTGCTTCACGCGACGGCGTAGCTGATGTTGAGGACCACGTGCTCGAATGGAGCCAGTCCACCGGCTTCGTCGATCAGGGCCCACCGGCCGTCCACCTGGAACAGCCGGTACTGCGACCAGTCGGGCGCACGGTCACCCTCGAACAGCGGGGCCACGACGTAAAAGCCTCGCACCAGGGAGATCGCCGAAGAGTCGCCCTTGACCGACAGCACCAGAGGCAGCGACGTCACACCCGGACTACCGGCCCCGCCGGGACTGCCCATCGCTCTGCGACGGGAGGTCGGCGCGCTCGGCGACGTGTCGCCGCTCTCCACCACCACCGTGAGCGAGATGCTCTGCGTGAGATCCACGGGGATGGTGAACCGAACGGGACTTCCCTGCCCTCCGGTGACGCGGCTCGCACCCCAGGCCTGAAACGGGGCCATCCGAAGCGTGGCCCCTTCGAAGTAGGCAAAGTTCGTCAGCAACTGGACCGCGCGGCGGTCCCGCGCGGCGCCCGAAGTGCCACTCGAACCGGAGACGGCGATCCTTGCGCCCGCGCCGATGAAGCCGCCGTCTCCGGAGGAGATCGTCGAAGCGTCGACGAGTCTCGACTTTTCCGCCGAATTGGCGAAGCCGACCGCGAGACTCCGCAGCGAGGAAGCGGACGCGCCGGCAAAGAGCGAGGGTCCGAGGGTGGCGGCGGCAACGAGGGTAGCGGACGACGCGACGAGAAACTCGCGTCTTCCGATGACAGAGGGCGTGGACATAGGAACGGAGGACTCCTTTGACAGCAGGGCGTACGCGGAGACGCCGCCGTCGAGGCACCCTAACAAGGCCAGGCAGCAATGGAAAGTCGGATAGCACTGAGCAGGAGAGGCGGCAGTCCGGCTGGGTGACGGTGCGGTGGTGCGCGCCATCACCTGGGGAAGTGCGCGCGGGAGAAACACTTTGCGCGAAACGACCGCGACACCCGAGGTCACCAGCGCTCCGGATAGTGCCAGGCCGGCTGGTGCTGCGATGAGGACACATGCCACAATGAATGTCGATGGTGGCCCCGGTTCACAGAATCCACTACACGTACGCGGAGTATCTCTCGCTGGAGGAGTCGAGCAACGTCAAGCACGAATTTCTGGCCGGTCAGATTTACGCCATGGCCGGAGGCACGCCCGAGCACGCCGCATTGGCAGCCGCTTTCATCGGTCTGCTCTTCGCTCAGCTCCGTGACGGCCGATGCCGCGCGTACGACGCCGATCTTCGTGTGCGAACCCCATCAGGACTTGCAACCTATCCGGATGTCACGGTGCTCTGCGGGCCGAGCGAGCGCCATGAAGCCGACTCACAGGCGGTCACGAATCCCACGCTCATCGTGGAAGTGCTGAGCCGCAGCACCGAAGAGTACGACGCCGGAGACAAGTTCGAGCACTACAAGACCATCCCGTCCCTGCAGCAATACGTTCTCATCTCACACCGGGAACGGGCTATCGAGGTCTGGACGCGGGAAGCGGGCTCCTCATGGCGATCGGTGCTGGTGCGGGAAGGCGGAGTCGCTGATCTGATGATTGGCGCGCGCGTCGAGGTTCGCGAGCTTTACGAGGCCGCTGCCGAGCCCTCGAGCTGACACCCGGTCAAGCACTGCCCCTTTGGTAAGCGCTGAAGTAGCGGGCGGTGTCGCGAATCAAAGAGGTTCGCGGCTCAGCGCTCCGGCGAGAGCGAGGACGGCGTCCACTTCATCAGGTAGTACACGCCGTTCGTATCCACGTGCTCGAAGCCGAGGCGCTCGTAAAGGCGAAGGGCGGGGTTGAATCCTTCCACGTGGATGGTCACCGGCTTTCCGGCGGCCTGACCCCGGGCCAGCACGTCGCGGACGAGGTGGGTACCCAGCCCGGAGCGGCGATGCTCGGCCATCAGGGCGATGTCGACGAGCCGGATCTGATCGCGCCATTCGTCGACCCAGAAACGTCCGATCGGCTGGCCGTCCTTCTCGATGATGTTGCGCTCGCAGGTGGGGTAGTGGAGTTGGTAGTGCTGATACTGGGCGCCGAACTGCTGGTCGAGGAACTGCTGCTTCCGGAGCTCGTCGAAGGGGAACTGCTTCATCTCCTCTTCGCGAGTGGCGCCATAAAGACGACGCATGAAGAAGTAGTCGGCCTGCGTGGCGGGACGGAGGGTGACCCCGTCGACCGGGGAGATCGCGTCCTTGCGAACGCGACCTCCCGGCGAAGAATCATTCACACTCAAAGCGTAGCGTAGTCGATGCGCAGAACGAAGTGCTCGAACGGCGCGGCGTTGCCGCCGGCGTCGACGAGCGCCAGCCGTCCGTCCACGCGCCGCACCTGAAAGGCGGACCAGCGCGGCTCGGAGTCGTTCTCGAACAGGGGCACGATGACGTAGAACCCGCGCACCAGTTTGATGGCCCCGGGCTCGCTGAGCAGCGACAACGTGACCGGCATGTCTTGCGACTGGACAGGGGCTCCGCCGATGGCACGGCGGCGTGAGGTCTTGGGAGCGGCGTCCGCTCCCGACTCCACGATCACGCTGAAACGAAGGCGCTGCACTTCGTCGACCGGTACGTTGAAGCCGACGGAGTTCCCCTGGCAGCCGGTGCTGCGGCTGCAGGCCCAGGCGGTGAAGGGCGCCTCGCGGCGCTCCGCCCCATCCAGGTACGAATAGTGAGTGAGCAGCTCGACCCCTCGGCGTTGACGCGGATCGACGGACGCCCCACTTGCACCCGACGCCGTGATGCGCGCACCGCGGCCGATGAAGGCCCCGTCACCGGCTGGAATGCCGGCCGCGGCGATCAAGGTCGCGTCCTCGTCGAAACGCGCGAAGCCGACCGCCAGCCGCTTGAGCGGAGTGAGGATCTCGGCGCCGAACAGCTTCGGAGCGACAGCAGCGGCGATGGCGAAGGTGGACGAGACGGCCAGGAACTGCCGTCTTCCCATCTTGCGCTCGTTGGTGTTCATAAGAATCTCCTTGGCCTATCTCTCTCTCATGGGGCCACAACCCAGGAGTGAATCAAGTGCGGGGCGGGTAAACACCCTGCAGCGCGATGCAGAAGTAAAACGTCAGGTAAGGCTGCAGGTTGTTGTGAGGCTGGTCGCCGCCGGCGGGTGCGAGGGCGTTGTTGTTGAGCGGGGTCAGTGCCCCGGGCGCGGCAAAGGCCACGATGCCGCCGATTCCGTTTGCCGGAAGCTGGGCGTTAGGAATCCGTTCCAGCCCGTCCGACTTCGAGGCATTGAGGGCGTGACTGTGAGCCGGGATCTCGGACTCGAGCAGCGTCACCGTCTCCGACCCACCGGTCTCACCGAGGTCGTGCAGCGAAAGGCCCGGACCCTGCCCCGGATGCATGGGAGCGCGTCCCTGCAGATCGGGGAGAGCGAAGTTGGACTTGCCGTCCCCGCCGTAGGTCGTGCCCAGCAGCGAAAACAGTGCGGTGTTCTGCGAGAGCGGCAGGAGCTGCCC
>JBDTOZ010000294.1:0-2500 GCA_039932995.1 Acidobacteriota bacterium
AGCAACCGCAGTACCCGGGGCTACAAGAGGATTCCCGCGATCACGGCGGTGAGAAAATTGGCCAGCGTTCCCGCCACCATGGCGCGTAAGCCGAGCCGGGCCAGGTCGCCGCGCCGGCTGGGAGCGAGCGAGCTGATGCCGCCGATCTGGATGGCGATGGAGGAGAAGTTGGCGAAGCCGCAAAGCGCGTAAGTGGCGATGACCACGCTGCGCGGATCGAGGCTTTCGCGCACACCCGGCTCTCCGAGCTTGACGAAGGCCACGAACTCGTTGAGCACCATGCGCGTGCCCAGCAGGTTCCCGACCGTGAGGCTGTCCTTCCAGGACACGCCCATGGCCCAGGCGATGGGACGGAAGATCCAGCCGAAGACGATGTCCAGGCTGGCCGGGAACCAGACCCAGTAGCCGTGCACCAATCCGAAGATGCCGTTCACCATGGCCACGAGGGCGATGAACGCGATGAGCATGCCGGCCACGTTCAGGGAGAGATGCAGCCCCTCGATCGCGCCGCGGCCGGCCGCGTCGATGACGTTGACGTCCTGCTGCGGGACGACCACTTCCACGTCCCCACCCGTGAGTGGCTGCTCGGTCTCGGGAACGATCAGCTTGGCCATCATGATCGCGCCGGGCGCGGTCATGATCACGGCCGTGAGCAGGTGAATGACGTCCACTTTGGCCACCAGCACGTAGGCAGCCATGATTCCACCGGAGATGTGGGCCATGCCCGCGGTCATGACCGTCATCAGCTCGGAACGGGTCATGTCCGGGAGGAACGGCCGAATGGTCAGAGGCGCTTCGGTCTGGCCCATGAAGATGGACGCGGCCACCGAGGTCGACTCCGCGCCGGACACGCCCAGGAAGCGGGTCATGACCTTGGCGAAGAACTTCACCACGACCTGCATCACGCCCAGGTAATAGAGGATGGCGAAGATGGAGGCGATGAAGATGATGGTGGGCAGGACCTGCGTGGCGAAGATGAACCCGAGGTTGCTGTCCTGCGCACCCAGGGTGCCGAAGACGAACTTCGACCCTTCCTGCGTGTAGCCGATCAGACTGTTCACGACGTGCTTCATCGACTCGAACAGGTAGGCCAGGAGGTTGTACGAGAGGAAGAAGAAGAGCGAGACCAGCGCGAAGACGATCCACAGCCCGCGGCGCGCACCGCCGGGAGGCATGCGCTTGGCGATCTGCGTGACCACGATGGCGATGGCGATGAAGATCAGCGCAGCGCCCCACTGTTCGAGTGGCGGAGCGACGCCGGCCAGCAGCGCCGCGAGCTCCCGCCCCTTCAGCACGAAGATGGCGATGACGATCTGCAGCGCCAGTCCCCATCCCACGGGGCGCCACTTGATGGCCTTCCGGTTGGTGGACATCGCATAGGCGATCAGCATGATCGCCACAAACCCGAACAGGCCTGTGAAACGCTCCATCGCACACTCCGCGCTACTGTTTTTTTGAGACCGCGAGGATAGTCGTTGATGATCGCGCCCGTGTCAACGCTGCCGAGCCGCGCCGGCAGCGAGCAGTCGGCAGCGAGGGGTTCGCCGATTCGTTGCGACCTGCTGACGGGTCAGACCTGCCGGCTGGCGTGAGGCCAACTGGTTTATCCTTCCCCGCCATGATGACCAGCATCCAGGAAGCGGTGAGCTTCATTCGTTCGAAATCCTCCATTCAGCCCGAGGCCGGAGTGATCCTCGGCTCTGGCCTGGGGGATGTCGTGGACGCCATCGACGTCGAGGTGGCCATTCCCTACGGCGAGATTCCGGGCGCGCGCGCGTCCACCGTGCTCGGTCACCAGGGGCGCCTGATCCTCGGCCACTCCGCCGGCCTGCCGGTCGTGGTGATGCAGGGACGCGTGCATTTCTACGAAGGCTACGAGATGAACGAAGTCATGTTCCTCACGCGCGTCCTGGGCAAGCTGGGGATCAAGAAACTCATCGTCACCAATGCCGCGGGAGGTGTGAATACCTCCTACACGCCGGGCGACCTGATGCTCATCTCCGACCACATCAACTTCATGGGCCAGAATCCGCTGCGGGGCCCGAACGTCGAGGATCTCGGCCTGCGCTTCCCCGACATGAGCGACGCGTATGCCGAGTCGTTGCGCGACGTGGCCAAGGAGGTTGCGGCCGAACAGGGATTGGATCTCAAGGAAGGGATCTACCTCGGGCTGTCCGGTCCGACGTACGAGACTCCCGCCGAGATCCGCGCCTTCCGCACTCTCGGTGCCGACGCGGTCGGCATGTCCACCATCCCCGAGGTCATCGCCGCCTCCCACATGCAGATCCCCGCCCTCGGCATCTCCTGCATCACCAACATGGCCGCCGGCGTCATCAAACAGAAGCTCACCCACCAGGAAGTGATGGACACGACCGCCCGCGTCCAGCATCAATTCACCGCGCTGGTGCTGGGAGTGCTGGCCAGATTCGCCAAGGGGTGAGTTTTCTGGTTGCTGGTTGCTGGTTGCTGGTTGCTGGTTGGTTGCGGTCCGTCGTCGTCT
>JBDTOZ010000295.1:0-5762 GCA_039932995.1 Acidobacteriota bacterium
GGTTCAGGCACGCAACGATCGAGACAGGCTTGCACGCGTTTCTTGAGATCCGCGAGATCGAAGGGTTTGCGCACGATTCCGCAGACGACCGTCCTGTCGGACTGGCGAAGTTTGCGGTCGAGCGCCGTCGTGACGATCACGCCTTTCAGGCCGTCGGGATGCTCATGCTTCAGTGCTTCGATGACGTCGAAACCGCTCCGCCGCGGCATGGTCAGGTCGAGCACCACGACGGAATAGCCTGGGTCGCCGGCCAGCTTGTCGAGTGCCTCCTGTCCATCCGCCGCGGAGTCGACGATGTAATCGGCACGCGCGAAGACCCGTGTGACCAGCTCCCGGATGGCCGGCTCATCTTCGACGACCAGGACTCGGGGAGCGTTGGCAGGTTTGTTCTCGGAAACCATCGGAAGAGGGTTGGGAGGCGCCGCGTCGACCGCGGCGCCTCACCTGAAGCTATTTGCCTGCGCCCGCGGCGTCGACGATCTGGAACTGCTGCGTGTTGACCTTCTCGTCGCCGATCCAGACCTCCGCGCGATAGTCGCCCTTGGCCCAGGCCGCCGTGTTCGTGGCGCTGAAGGCCAGAGTGGTGGCACCGGCAGGGACGTCTTTCTGCTCTTCGTTGATCTTGGTCTCGTTGGGGCCGTACCAAACCAACTTCACGGCGGCTCCTGCCGGTGCGTCCTTCACCTTCATGGCGATATGGATCGGCTGGCCGGGCGCGAAGTCATCACCGCCCTGGCCGGCCGGAACGGTGCCGTCGGCGCCGAGCTCGTGACCGATGGTGACGTCGTCGATGTAGGACTGCGCCGCGACCGGATTCAGATCGTTCGGGCTGGTCGTGCCGGCGATCTCGGAGGTCGTTGCGGTCTGCGGAACCTGGACGTCTCCGCCCGTGGCCTGCTCGGTCTTCTTACACGCCACGAAGGCGACCAGCGACAGCGATAACGCGAGGGATGCGAGTGTTTTCATGAGTTCTCTCTTTCCTAAATGTAATTTTAAAGTTGCAAACGACCAGAGGCGCTTGCGGTCCCAGCCGCGGTCGGCGGCAGGGAGCTGACCGGCATGAATCGTCCGGCCATCCGCGATACGTCACCTGGAAGACTGAGCCGCTGACTGCAAGCACGGGACCAGCGAGGTGACGCGGCCGGTCAGTTCAGGTATCCGAGCGCGTCGAACTCGACCCGGCGCCGTTGCTGCCCGGCCGCGTGAAGCAGCCTGGCCCTCATCGGATCGATGATGGGACGGTGCGTGGATGGAGAGAGCGGCAGGTCTTCCAGCGGGTCGGCGCGATAGTCGAAGAGATTCTCGCGACCTGAAGTGGAGCGCGTGAAATGCAGATCGCCGCGCACGATGCTGAAGCCGCCCTCCAGTGAGCGATGACGACGCATGTCGAAATTCGCAATCACCGGCCGGCGCCAGCCTGCATCGAGGAGGGGGATCGGGGCCCGCATCCGGCCGGCCTGCGAGGCGCGAATGAGCGTTGCGAAAAGGTCGGCTGTCGAGACCGGATCGTTCACGCGCGCCGGAACGCGTCCGGGGATCTTCAGAATCAGCGGAACGTGCAGAAGCTGCCGGTAGAGCGTGTTCCCATGTCCGCCCCAGCCATGCTCGCCGAACTGCTCGCCGTGATCGCCGACGACGGCGATGACGGTGTTGCCGTCGTCGAGCGCGCGAAGGAGCGACCCGAGGGTGCGATCCATACAACGCATCGCCATCCGGTACTGCCCGTGGGTGCGCGCCACCATCAAGGGATCCAGCCGGCGACCGGGGCTGGCATCGAGGAGCTTCTGCTGATCGCGGCGCGGCACTGCATGAAACGAACGATCGCGACAACCGGGTGGCACGTAGTACGGATCGTGAGCGTCGATGAAATTCATCGCCACAAAGTACGGACGTCCGCTCTTCTGCCGCACGAACTGCATCGCTCGTGCGGAGACCTGCGGCGCGATCAACCAGCCGCACAGCGGCATGGCCGGACCTCCATGGGTGACGCTCTTTCCCAGCAGCGCGCCGACGGCCGAACGGCACACGCGGGATTGAATCGACACCGTGAATTCCTCGAAGCCGCGCGCGAATCCCGCCCCTTCGTTCAGGAGCGGATTCGCGAAGACCGCGCTGGTGTCGTATCCCCGCGACCGGAAATCCTCGGCCAGGCGCGGCCCGGCATACTCGAAGCCTCGGGCAACGCTGGGGAACGGAACCGTCCAGGGATCCGCGCCGGTGAGCAACGCGAAGTGAGCGGGCACGGTCCACGGAGCCGAGGACCAGGCATTGTCGAACGTGAGCGCTCCCCGGGCGAAGGCCTGTAACTGCGGCATCTGCGCAACGACGTCGTCATGACGAACCGTGTCGAGGACGATCAGCGCGACATTGTGTTTGCCCGGCACGACGGAGCGTGCGCCGGTGCTTCCGCCCACCCGCACATTTGCGGCGAACCAGACCAGCAGCAAGGCGCTGATCACGCTGCCGATGGCGTAGGGCCAGAGCGACCGGGCTCTCTCGAAACGAACGAATGCCGCCGCCAGACAGATCCCCACCGAGAGAGCCGCCCAGATCAGGGCCACCTGAGAGGTCGACAGATGCAGCAGGGCCTTGAATGGAGTCGTTCCCCGACCGAGGAGGAGCAGGCAGGGCCCGGTCAGCGCCAGGGCCGCGCCGCGGAAGGGTCCCCAACGTGGCGACGCGAAGACGACCCCGGTCAGACACCCGATCGTGATCCAGGTCCAGATCACCGCGGCCCAGGTCAGGGGCGCGACGGAAACGGGTCCCTGGCTGCGGCCGAAATTGGTCTGCAGGATGATCGCGTCGGCGATCCCGACGATCGCGCCCAGCAACAGTCCGGCCGCGGGTGGGCTCCGACGCATGGTCAGCGACCATCTCCTCGGGACTGGATCCGGACCCACGCCATGAACGTTCCGCCCTCAGATCCGCATCACGTCGAACTGTTCGTGATGAAGCGCCTCATCCGGCTTGAAGACCAGGTGAATGCCGAGCGTACGCTCCATCTCTTCGAAGATCGGATCGCCGGTATGCAGCGTTCCGTAGACGATGGGGTTGACGCGCACGATGACGTCCTGTCCCTCGTGGAAATCGCGCACCTTCATCAACTCGCGCCAGATCTCCAGGGCGATGGTGGTGTTCGACTTGATCCGGCCGCTCCCTCCGCAATACGGACAGGCTTGCGTGAGGGACCGCTCCAGACTCTGGCGGACGCGCTTGCGCGTCATCTCGATCAGGCCGAACTCGGAGATCTGGAGAATCTTCGTCTTGGAGCGGTCCTTCTTGATCTCGTTCTCGAGAGTCTCGAAAAGCTTCTGGCGGTTGGCCGGCTCTTCCATGTCGATGAAATCGAGCACGATGATGCCGCCCAGGTCGCGCAGACGGATCTGCCGGACGATCTCTTTGGCGGCCTCGAGGTTCGTGCGGAAGACCGTCTCCTCCAGATTCTTTTTGCCGACGTATTTGCCCGTGTTCACGTCGATGGCCACCAGCGCCTCGGTCTGGTTGATGACGATGTAGCCGCCGGACTTGAGCCAGACCTTGGACTTGAGCGCTTTGGCGATCTCCGGCTCGATGCCAAACTCGTCGAAGATCGGCTCCTCGCGGCGGAAGAGACGCACGCGCGACACGAGCTGCGGCTGGATCTGATCGAGGAACTCCACGATCCGTTGGTACTGCTCGATCGAGTCGACCCACACGCTTTTGAACTCGGCCGAGAGCACGTCCCGAATCGTGCGCAGGACCAGGTCGAGATCGTGATGGATGGCCGTGGGCGCGGAGGATTTTTCCGCCCGTCTGCGGATTTGCTCCCACAGCTCGGTCAGGTAGCGCAGGTCGGCCAGGAACTCCTCATCACCCCGCCCTTCTCCCGCCGTGCGGACGATGAAGCCCCCATGCCCGCCGGGACGGATGCGCTCGAGCATCTCTTTGAGCCGCGTGCGCTCCGCCTCGTCCTCGATCCGCCGGGAGACCCCGACGTGATTGACGGTTGGCATGTAGACCAGAAAACGGCCGGGCAGCGTGATGTGGCTGGTGATCCGGGCGCCCTTGCCGGCGATGGTGTCTTTCGACACCTGCACGACGATCTCCTGTCCTTCGCGCAACAGATCGGCGATCGAGGCCTCGGGGCGATGAGGCTGGCCGACGTCGTCGAGGTGCAGGTCGTCGCTGTTCTCGCTCTCGTAGTCCTCGAACTCTTCGATGACGTCGGAAACGTAGAGGAACGCGTCGCGCTCCAGGCCCAGGTCGACAAAGGCGGACTGCATTCCCGGAAGCACTTTCGTGACCCGGCCCTTGTAGATGTTCCCGACGATCGTGCGGTGCCGGGTCCGTTCGACCCACAGCTCGACGACTTGACCCTCGTCCAGCACGGCGATGCGCGACTCGTGGCGCGTCGCATTGATCACGATCTCCCGGGACATTCGCCGCGGATTGTAGACTGCGCACGCATGTCCACGACGATCTACTTCTCCGGGTCCATCACAGGCGGCCGGGAGGACGTCATGCTTTACCGCCGGATGGTGCAGACGCTGGAATCGGAGGGTCACCGCGTTCTGGCCGGCTCCGTGGCCGCCGAGCATGTCGGGACGGGCGGCGAGGACCTGGCCGCGGCCGAGATCTTCGCCCGCGACCTCGGTTGGATCGATGAGGCCGACCTGGTCGTGGCCGAGGTCTCGACACCCTCCCACGGGGTTGGTTACGAGATCGCCTACGCGCGCCACGTCCGAAAAATCCCGGTGATCGCCCTCTTTCGCCCCGGACGCACCCGGCGCTGCAGTGCCATGATCGCGGGCGATCCACTCATCGAGCTCATCGAGTACACAGACATCGACTCGGTCCTGCCACGGTTGCGGGAACGGGCCAGATGCTTCAGCCGATGATCTCGCCGCGGCAGTGGATGTCGAACTGAAGAAGACGCCGGCGAATGGAATCCCTTTGCCGGATAGGGCGTTACCCCGACCGCCCGGCCGGACCTCGTCCTTGACCGGGCGCGGGGCGGGTGCTATTTTCCGCCCCCTTCGGAGTCCAGCACTCCGGCATAGCTCAGTTGGTAGAGCAGCGGACTGTTAATCCGCGGGTCGTAGGTTCGAGTCCTACTGCCGGAGCCATTTCCTTCCTGTTGCTGCGGTGAGACTTCGGTCCCCAACCCCCTTCCCTCCCCGGCAGGGCAGAATCCCGACGATTATCGCGTCGCGGGTAGGGATATCCCGTTCTGACGACCCTCCATCGGCATGAAGATCATCTTCAAGCGATCGCACTCAGCGATTCTCGTCGTGGCGTTGCTTCTCGCTGCGGCCTGTAGTTCGCAACGTCAGGCCACTTCTCTCGCGCCGCCCACGCTCGCGCCGCCCACGCTCGTGCCGCCTTTGCAGACCGATCTCCGCGAGACTCCCGACCCCGACAACGTGATTCACACGCTGCGCATCGAGGACGGGAAGCTCGTCGCCAGCTCGAGTGCGGAGATCCCGAAAGACGCCTTCTCGTTCGAGCCCTTCGATGAGAAAGACGAGCGGTCGCCTGAGGTGAGTCCGCCGCAGAAAATTCATCCCTTGCTCGAGAAATGGATCGCGTCGCGCGACCCGGACGCGGTCGAGGCCGTGATCATCAACTTTCGCGACACCGTGCAGGTGCCGCGTTTCCCCGAGCCCGCGGTGAACGAGCCGCGCGACTCGCCCACGAACAAGCGCGTGCTGGCGCGCAATGCGGAGATCATCGCCGGTCTTCGCGCGAAACGTGCCGACGACGACTCCGCGATGGAAGAGAAA
>JBDTOZ010000296.1:0-8568 GCA_039932995.1 Acidobacteriota bacterium
AACGCATCCTCACCCTGGGCATGCGCACCGCCGATGGTCAGGTCGAAGTGAAGCAAGGCCTCCAGCCCGGAGAGACGCTCGTGATCCGCGGAGCGGAGGCGTTGAAGGACGGCGTGAAGGTGAAGGTGACTCGGTAATCGGTTGGCGGTTGGCGGTTGGCGGTTGGCGGGAGACGTTATGCGGTTCGCGGTAGTCGGTAATCGCTAGGCGGGAGACGAACATGAAGATCACTGAAGCCTGCATCAAGAACCCCGTCTTTGCCTGGATGCTCATGCTGGCCACGGTCCTGTTCGGCGGGGTGGCGGCCACGCGCATCGGGATCTCCCAGTTCCCGGACGTCGACTTTCCCACCATCAGCGTCGGCGCGGCGTGGGAAGGTGCGGCCCCCGAGGTCATCGAGCATGATGTGGTCGAGCCGATCGAAGAGGCGCTCATGCAGGTCGAGGGAGTGCGCAACATCACCTCCACCTCGCGCCAGGGATCGGGCAATGTGACCGTGGAGCTCGACCTCTCCCGCAGCGTCGATCTGGCGCTGCAGGACGTGCAGACCCGTGTGGCGCAGGTGCAGCGGCGCCTGCCCCGCGACATCGAGCCGCCGGTCGTCTCCAAGACCAACCCCGAGGATCAGCCCATTCTCTGGATCGGCCTGTCCGGTCCCTTCGCGCCGCAGGTCCTCGCCGATTACGCGCGCTATCGCGTCAAGGAAAAGCTGCAGACCGTCCCGGGCGTCGGCGAGATTCAGTCCGGCGCCGTGGATCGCAACATCCGCATCTGGATCGACTCCGACAAGCTCGACGAGCGCCGCGTCACGGCCACCGAAGTGCTCGCCGCGATCTCGCAGCAGCACGTCGAGCTGCCCGCCGGGCGGCTGGAGACCTCGGGACGTGAAGTGAACGTGCGCGTGCTCGGAGAGGCCTTCGACCTCGACGAGTTCCGCCGCCTGGTGGTCAAGGAGGTGGAAGGCGCGCCGGTCTACCTCAGCGACGTGGCCATGGTCGAAGACGGCTTCGACGACATCCGCCGCATCTCCCGCGTGAACGGGGAACCGGCCCAGGGCCTGGGAATCCGCAAGCAGCGCGGCTCGAATGCCGTGGCCGTGGCCAAAGGAGTCAAGGCCGCGATCGTGGAGATCCGGAAGACTCTGCCCGAAGGGATGGAGCTGGGCATCAACTTCGACTCCACCCAGTTCATCGAAGAGTCGGTCCACGAGATCCAGTTCGAGCTGCTGCTCTCGGTCCTCTTGACCGCGTTCATCTGCTGGCTCTTCCTTGGCTCATTCGGCGCCACGGTCAACGTGATCATGGCCATTCCCATGTCCCTCCTGGGCACGGTGGCCTGCATCTACTTCTTCGGGTTCACCCTGAACACGTTCACGTTGCTGGGGCTGGCCCTGGCCGTGGGCATCGTCGTCGACGACGCGATCATGGTGCTCGAGAACATCTTCCGCCACGGCGAGATGGGCAAGGACCGCGTGTCCGCGGCGCGTGAGGGAACAGACGAGATCAGTTTCGCCGCGCTGGCGGCCACGCTGGCGGTCTGCGCGATCTTCCTGCCGGTGGTGTTCATGGCCGGCGTGATCGGGAAGTTTTTCCTGCAGTTCGGCGTGACGCTCTGCGTGGCGGTGCTGCTCTCCTACGTCGAAGCGGTCACGCTCGCACCGGCGCGCTCGGCGCAGATGCTCAAGGCCGGCAGCGAACGGCAGTCCAGGCTGGGCCATCTCGTGGACGTGACCTTCGACAAGCTCGCCGCACGCTATGCAAAGGTGCTGGCCCTCGGATTACGCCGCCCCGTCATCGTGCTGCTGCTGGCGCTGGCCGTCTTCGCCTCCTCCATCTTCGTCTTCTGGAAGCTGCCCATGGAGTTCGTTCCCACGCAGGACCAGAGCCGGCTCATGGTGCGGTTGCAGACCGCCGTCGGCGCGAACCTCGAGGAGACGGACCGCGTGTTCCGTCGCGCCGAACAGTTCCTCCTCGAGCAGCCCGAGGTCGTGCGCGTGTTCGGGAACGTGGGCGGGGGCGGCGGGGGCGGCGTCAATTCGGGCATCGTCTTCGTGACCATGATCCCGCCGAGCCGGCGCATGAATCAGCAGGACTTCGCCGCGAAGATCCGCAAGGAGTTCAACTCCTACCCAGGAGTGCGCGCGGTGGTGCAGGACCTGTCCCAACAGGGCTTCACCGCCAGCCGCGGCTTCCCCATCGAGTTCTCCGTGCGCGGGCCGGAGTGGGACGAGCTGATCAAGCTCTCCACCGAAATGCGCGACAAGCTGGCCGCGAGTGGATTCGCCACCGACGTCGACACCGACTATCAGGTGGGCATGCCCGAGCTGCGCATCGTTCCGGACCGCGCCCGCGCCGCCGACCTCGGCGTGCCGGTCGAAACGGTGGCCACCACCGTCAACGCGCTCGTCGGCGGCGTGCGCTCCGGCAAGTACTCCACCGGAGGCCGGCGCATCGACATCCGCACGCGCCTCCTGGCCGGACAGCGCTCCCGTCCCGAAGACCTGAGCCGTCTGCGCGTACGCACCGGCACGGGCGAACTGGTGCCGCTGTCCGCGCTCATCAAGGAAGACGAGCGGCCCGCGCTGCAGTCCGTGACCCGGCGCGATCGCGAGCGGGCCATCTCCATCTTCGGCAACGTCGCGCCGGGCAAGGCGCAGGGCGACGCACTGAAGTACGTCGAGTCCATCAGCAAGGGTTTGCCGGCCGGATATCGCGCGGTGCTGGGCGGCTCGTCCGTGGCCTTCCGCGACTCCATGGGCCAGCTTCTCTTCGCCCTCGTGTTGGGCCTGATGGTCGCGTATATGGTGCTGGCCTCGCAGTTCAACTCGTTCATGCACCCGGTGACGGTGCTGTCGATCATCCCTCTATCGATCGCCGGCGCGGCCTTCGCCCTCTTGATCACCGGCAAGAGCCTGAACATCTTCTCGATGATCGGCCTGCTCCTCCTGATGGGCATCGCCAAGAAGAACTCCATCATCCTGGTCGACTACGCCGTGCAGGGGCAGCGCGACCGCGGCATGAGCGCGCACGACGCGATGATGATGGCCGGCCCCACGCGGCTGCGGCCCATCCTCATGACCACGCTGGCCACGATGATGGCCGCCGTCCCACCGGCGCTGGCGCTGGGCCCCGGCGCGGAGACACGCGGCCCGATGGCCGTAGCCATCATCGGCGGCCTGATCATCTCCACGACCCTCTCACTGCTGGTGGTGCCGGCCTTCTTCGTCGTGGCGGATCGCGTAAAGACACGGCTCGCGGCGATGAGCCGGCGCGAGGAACCAGAGGAAGCGACGGCGCACTGAGCGCCGCAAAGATGAGCGGAGAGCTGGCGTCCGCGCGAACGTCGCGTTTTATGGCCTCGGGCGACGGGGAGGGCCCATTCCTCCTGGCCGTCGTTTTTGTTGCTCTCGAATCGCGCTTTCGACATGAAGTCCAGCTTGAGAATCAGGTTGTAAAATGACGTCATGCTGGATTTCGGTAGCGTTCTGGGCTTCTTTACGTTCATCGTCCTGCCGGCAGTCTTTTTCGTGAGTTACCGCATTTGGCGTAATCAGGTGACAGCGGAGAACAAGGCCAAGGAAGCGTCTGCAGCGGCTGCGGTTGCGCAACGGATGCGGCGCGCTCGAGCCCTGAAGGCTACGGAGTTGCTAGGGTCCTTCTCTCAGGCACCTGCCCCTGCCGAATCTCTGCGTCAACTGCACAAGCTATTGAAAGCAGAGCCGATGGGATTTTTGCCAGAGCTCACGCAGCAGCCGGAGATTTGGTTTGAACAGGCGGCTCCCGGCCTCCGATCAATGGCACTCACCGGGGGAGCCGCGGCCGAGATCGTTGCTCTATATTTTGAGTGTTTCTCATTTCCATCGAGTCAACAGAGCGCTGTGATGAATTGGCTTAATCAACTTTTGGCAGCCATCACAGACCCGGCGCACGAGCAGCTATTCAACAGGATCGCGGATTCTGTCCTCGCGTTCAGCGAGATCGCAGAGGCAGACTGGCTTTATCGCCGTGCGCTGGAGCAGGTGCGCGCTACGGCGGGCGCTCCTCCGTTCAAGGCGATTGCACTTCGCATCGGTCGTATTCGATACGGCGCCGCTCGACCGGATCGCCGGCCGACCCTGTACGATGAGCAGGCCATCGCAAACGATATAGGGATGAGCATCTAGCTCTAGCTTGATGGACCGACCGAAACCGACAACCGTCGGCTAACTCATAGGACTCTATACCGCATCCCCCCACGCGAAATTCGAGTTGACCGCGCAACCGCGTGTGAGGCCGATGCTCGTGTTTGAGAAGTGAACCGGATGCGGTGATGAGCTCAGTTGGGCGAGCCGCGGGCCTCTTGGGCAAAGTATGGCTCCGAGCTGGTTGGGCACGAGTAGTCGTCGCAGGGCGAGGTTCAAGCGACTGAATCGGGACGAGGTCGCCGATTCGGACGGCGATCAGAGCCGGTAATGCCCGGTCTGGAGCGCGGGTGCCGCGCTCGATCGGCCCGCCCCGGCGTAGAGTCTAAGGTTGTACCAGCAGCACGAGACCTTCTCCACGTCGCGGACAAACAGCAGGTACTGCTCGACGTGCGGACGCCCGAGCCGGTCCGGAGAGGGGCGAAGGTGAACTGCGAACCCAGCGACCATGTGGATGTAGATGGACTCGGTGCGCGGGGACACGTTGCGGATGCGCAAGGCCTGGCGCATCTGCTCGCGGAGAGGGGTGGTGGTGATGACCATGAACGATCTTTTTTCAGTGAGATCGGTTCAGCGGATCACCCTAGAGATCGCAGGGCCGGTGGGAGGAAGCCGGCCACACCGTCTAGATCACTCAACCACGCGAAGCGCATCGCGTAGCGGCTTTGTTCAACTCTGACTGCATCTGGCTGCGGCCAGTTCGTTTGGCCCGGCGCTGAAGCGCCTCACGCACAGCGGACTTCGTCCGCTGCGCTCTCGGCACGCGGGGGCTCGCGTCAGCTGAGCGCCCGGGCGTTAGCCGGACCGAACATCGATTGCAACGACGTCGTGAAACGGGTGTTCCATGATTGCCTGAAACGCTACGCGCTTCGCGATCACTATCCGATAGGGAGAAGAGCCGATGGCGCATGATGATTGTGTCGACCAAGAACGTCCAGGCCTGCCGATCTCAATAGTGAGTCAGACGGTTAAGATCTCCGTCCGAGCACTCGTAGCCGTTCTACTCACCAACGGTACAGGAATCGCACAGTCTCCGTCGGCACTTGCGCGGGGCTTTCCCTATTCTTCTGAGCACTGGTCTTGGGGACCATTTATCTTCATCTTTATTTTGGTCATCACGTTCAGCATCGCCGGTGCGGTTCAACAAATATTGAGAGATGAGCATTGGTCTCACACATTGGTCGTGATGTTAGCTACTTTGCTTCTGGCGCTCATCTTGACAGTCACGATCACCGCCGAGCCTGGCTTTTGGGCCGCCGTTTTCATGCTAATCCCATCGATCATTGGAGTGGGTCCTCTTTATCTTATGATTATGAGTCATGTCCAAAGTCTGCGAGATAGAAGAGCAAAACACGAGCGGTCTTAGGACGTCATGTCAATCGTCGCATCGCGAGCGTTCAATGCGCCTACCCAGCTCACGGGTGATGACGCTTTCGATCGAAGAGGTCGGAACAGGTCATTGCGGCGTTCATGAGGTGTCCAACCAGGTACGGTCCTTTCGCGTGCGGGTTGGCGCGCCTGAGCGTCAGGCCGTTAGCGCGCCGCAATTTCGATAGGCGGGCGCGCCACTTGCTACTCTAGATCGCGTGCGCCGTAGCCCGCTCCTTTCGGTGGTGCTCTTTCTCGGCTTCACCGCGCTTGCGGTTGTCGGTTACCTCTTTCTTCTCAACGTTCTGAGCGGTAAGCTCGGCCCATTCAGCGCGGCGGTTCCGGCCATGTTTCTGGCCCTCGCCGTGCTCGCAATCAACTGGCGGTTTTTCCAGTCGGAGGGCAGCTCTCTCGCGGAGGTTGGGTTTGATCGGCCTCTTCTCCGGGTCCTTCAGATGGCCGGAGGGTTCGTCGCGGGGGCGCTGACTGTGGGCGCATGGATCATCGCCTTGCGTTGGGTTCTGCCGGTAGCCTGGCGAGTCGCTCCGCCGGTTCAGGCGTCGACAGGGGTGGGGGCATTCACCTTCATCTTCTTCAACAATCTCGGCGAGGAACTGGCCTATCGAAGCTACATGTTCCGGCTTCTCATGCGATCTTACGGAAAGATCGTGGCCATCGTCACAACGTCGACTCTCTTCACTCTCTTGCACATCCAAGCGGGGGTGCCATGGCCGAACGCTTTGGCGGGGGTGTTGACCTCAGCGCTCATCTTCGCGGTGCTATTCGTGAGGTGGCAGAGCGTTCCGCTGGTCCTGGGTTTCCACGTTGGAATGAACGTTCTCCAGGAGGCTTTCGGTCTGCGCAGCAGCGGCCTGACCCTCCTCGTGCCAGAGTACGGAACGGGTGTGACTCCAGCCCAATCCGTCTTGGTGCTCGTATTGGCTGCTGCTATAAACGTCTCTTTGGCTGCCGTCGTGCTGCTCTCCGCTCGAAACTCTGGCGCGGGAGCACGTCGCGTAACGAGTAGCGGCGCGGACTAACTCATAGGACTCCATCCCGCATTCGCGTACGGCCGTCAGCCGGCGGAATATCGCGCAGTGGATCACTCTCGAGAGCCGCGAAGGGCAGAGGGGCGGATCCTCGCGAGAGCGACGGTGGACTCAAGTCCACCGCTCCACTGGAGTTTGGCCATTCGCCGGAAGTGCGCCGGGCAGGATGCCCGCGCCCCATGGCTCATCGAGCCTAGGCGCTCCGGTAAGGGGCCGCGGGCATCCTGCCCGCGGTGGACTTTGTTCTGTGGAGCGGTGGACTTGAGTCCACCGGGCACTCGCGCGGAGTGAGCCGTCAGCCGTGTGAGTTTTCTCGCCACACTCGCGCTCGAGACCGCAGGGCCGGTGGGAGGAAGCGGGCCACACCGTCTAGATCGCTCAACCACGTGAAGCGAGTTCGCGTTGCGGCTTCGTTCAACTCTCACGCTGCACCGGACGTGGAACCGCACCGCGACAGGCAGGCTGTATCATCTCCGGTGGGCGGTTCCACGCCGGTGAGCTCGGGACGTTGGGCGGCAGAGGCATGAGGTGGATCGTCACAAGTGAAGTTTGACCTGATCAGTCCGATCTCGAACTCCGAGACGATTGCGAGCGGAACAGCCGTGCGTGATCGCCGGCGCTTGACCCGGCTGTACGGCCGCGGAAGTTGGAGGAAGATGAAGGGTCAGGCGACGATTCGTCTGCGGGATGGTACGATTTGCAGAGCTGAGATTCATTGGTACGAAGCGCATGGCATCGGCAAAAAAGAGCTCAAGTTCAAGAAACCGCTCGACGTCCGGTAAACGAGTTGCGGCGAAGGCTACACCTCGCACCGTTTCACCGGTCAAGTCAGCGAAGCACTTCGCTGTCTGCATCCGCAACGACGACTATCCCGCCTCACTCGAACTTCGAAAGCTCTACCCTGTGCTCGAAGATGAGTTTGCGTCGGACCACGGACTCGTCCGCGTCGTCGATGAATCCGGAGATGACTACCTCTTCCCGAGTGAGTATTTTGTCCGCGTCAGCCTTCCACATGCGGTAGAGAAACAGCTCCAAAAGATCGCGTAGCGCCTGCCGCCCCAACTCATCGGACTCTACATCGCATCCTCTCACGCGAAATTCGAGCTGACCGCGCAACCGCGCGTGAGAGGCCCGGACCAGCGCCTGATACGCTTGCTTGAACGTCCTAAGCACGTACTCGCACGCGAGGTTGATGAGAGCTTCGAACTAGACGCAACAACGGATGCAGAATTGCTACTTTCGCTGGCTGAGGCCGACCGAGGCGAACTCATTCCCGCGGATGACGTGCTGCAGACGTTCCGAGACATCGATTGAGCGAAAGATTCACGGTCGCGTTCACCCCGCGCGCCTCATAGTGTCGTCCACTGTCCGCGTGATCATCAATACCGATCCGGTGAATAATGGTCATGACCCGTTCCTCGCTGTATGTGGCTCTGTGCCCCTCGGGGTTCAACCCACGACAGTACATCGAGCGAGCGGGTCACTCCGTCTTTTCTCAGCTACAGCACGCCTCCGGCGTTTCATGAAGCCACCGACCCCTGCGTGCCGCGTGCTGAACTTTGCATGAGATCCGCCGTGCCGGGTTTCACGCCGGAGGCGTGGCGGACATGAGCCGGGGGCAAGCGCCGAAGGCGTGCCGCCCCCGGATTCGTGCCCGCCTGTACTCGACCCTGGAGGGGTCGCGGACTCCGGCACCCCTGCCGGGGTTGAAGAAATCGTCATCCGGTTCCGGGGGCAGCGCGCCTCATCGGCGCTCGCCCCCGGCTCATCTCCGACACGCCTCCGGCGTTGATGAAACCACCGACGCTGCGTCACTCAACAACACGCCTCCGGCGTTGATGAAACCACCGACCCTGCGTCCACTCAACGAAATGCCCCCCGGCGTTGATGAACCTCCGACCCTGCGTCACTCGACGACGCCTCCGGCGTTTTCTGAAGCCACCGACCCCTGCGTGCCGCGTGCTGAACTTT
>JBDTOZ010000297.1:0-9307 GCA_039932995.1 Acidobacteriota bacterium
ACACCGTGGCCGGGACGACGCTGCGGACCGACATCGACGTCAGCAATGCCACGCCGGGTCGTGCGGTCACCATCGACGTCGTGCGCGGGTCGCGCACGCTGATCGATCAACGACGACCTCGTGAGCGAAATGCGAGACGTTGCGCGCTGTCAACACAGCAGGCGTCAATAAGCACGTGAGATCGGGCAGAATCGCGGCATGTGCTAACTCAATCGTTTCCATCGCATATCGTTTGTTTTGGAGTACGGGTTCACCCGCGCCTAGGGCTTCGTCGTCACGAACGGGCGGGGGCATCAACAGGAATGCGGCGGTTTGCCTCGGTAGCTGAATCCCAGTGGTGCTGAGCCTCCTTAGCCGCCAGTTGCCGCCGTGGTTGACGACACGAACGGTATTCAGCACCCCGAGTCTGCCGAAATTGAGACAAATAATGCGCGTAGACAATTCGGAAACGAACGCCATCGAGACCGCCGCCGCTGATTTCGATTTCGCCCCTACCGCCGCTAGTGCTAGTTAGTCACGAAATGCGCAATTTTAGTTGTCTGACCCCGTGAATGTAACTTATGTCGGCAATGATGACACCAACCGCGGCTCTTCTGGCCTCCCTCGACACGATCACATACGAGACTACCTCGATGCTTCGAGTAGCGGAGGACGTCCAACCGCAGGACCGCAGAGAGTTGAAGAGACGCATCATGGTCATTCGGGCGCAGGCGCAGGAGTTGTTTGATTGGCTGGCCGAGTCCAGGTTCGAGGAGCCGAGAAACTGACTCTCCGCCCGCCAACCAATTTCCGATGCGTTAGGTACGCTGTCCACGCACTCGTCGGACCGAACCTGCGGCAAATGGTCAGGGCGCAGGGAGTTTGAGCCGTACCAAATGGACCGAGTCAGACTTGTCCGCCCGTCCGACGCCAGCATCTGTGAGGACGTACCCGTGGCGATGGCGGGCGATGATTCTTTGCTCTGGTCCTCAACACGTGCGACCCTGTGCTTACCCGTCCCCTGTGCCGGTCGATCGCATCCTGAAGCGTGGCCAGGAGGACAAGCGAGCGCCCGGCACTCTTCATTGCCTCATCGAAAAGAGCCTCGAGTTGGTCCAACGTGGCGCCGTCGAGCGTCCGGTCTGCCGACTTCGGGCCACGTTCAACCATTGCGGTTCACCTGTGCCTCCGGGAGAGATGCGCGGTATGCTGCATAGCGTCATGCGCAGATCCCCACCCCAGTAGGGAAAAGGGTTCGAACGTCACTCCTTTCGGTGAGGAGCGCTCCTCCAATTCAACACACCCCTCAGAGGGGATTGGAGGAGTCATGTCGTCAAAGAAGCTCAGCGCAAGTGTTGTGATCGTTCTGTCGGTCGCGCTTTCACTCCCGATGTTTGCGGCGCCAGCAAATGGACCCCGCAATCGCGAAACCAAGGAGGCGCGCTTCACGGAGGAACAGGACTCGCTGTCGCCGCTGGCCCGCGTGATCCGTACAGTGAAAAGGGGGATCTCGTCACTTAGTGACGGTCTGACCGTTCCGAAGCCCTGACGGACGCTGGAGGGTGATGGGCGCGAGTCGTCCATCACCCTGCCTCTGCTGGCAGTGCGTTTTCGGGACCGCCGCTCCCGAGATTCAGAAGCATTGCCTCGGCGTCCTCCATATCACCAGTGTTGAGTGCTCGGAGCGAGGCGAGCCTGTGGAGGTGCTGTAACGCACGCATCGCCTCCCGCCGTAAGCCGCCCCTGCCAAGAACACTCTCCATCTCGGTCCAATTGATGTCGGCCTGCCTACCGGCCAACACAAGTGCTCGAATGATTCTCAGCATCACCTGCGCGGCCTCGTTGAGTAGACCAGCATCCAGATACGCTTGCCGGCTCTTATAAAGTTCCGACACCGCAGTGCTATAACGACCTTCTTCGATAAGTAGACTTGCGAGTTCGTTCCTAGGACGCAAGGCTTCAGCCGCCAAGCCGAGGTCATCGAACATCTGGGCCGCCAATTGGAGGCACTCCTTCGCCTTGATCACATTTCCTAGGAAGTGGTAGTAGCAGTAGCCAATATTGTTGACGAGATGCGCCAATGTTTCGTTGTCACCAAGTTCGCGCGCCACCGCTGCGGTGCGCTCAAAGACCTCCAGCGCCTCGGTGTAGCTTCTCTGTTCCGCCAGCATTTTCGCGTAGATTGTTCGACCCTGTACGTACTTTCCCTTTTGGTCGCAACAACTCAACAGTACGTTGCAGGACTGCTCAACGAGAAGTAAGCCATCCGCTAGCTCACCTTGACCGTGCAATATCTGGCCCGTAATGAGCCCAAGAACGGCCGCTCGTTCAAGGCGCTCAAGTGTCCCTTCGTTGAGGTCTCCGGAGACCATCTGAAAAAGAATCAGGCTGAGCAACGAGCCATCGTCGTTGGGGATGCGTTCATCCGAGCGCAGGCGGTAAAGAAAGGCTGCTTCTTCGGCGGCTTCTCGCGCTCTGTCATAGTCGCTGACCGTCAGCAAGGCGTGCGCCTCTTCCCGCCAGGCATCGCCTTCGAGGTCGATCGCTGCGTCGCAAGACGCCGGATCGGCGAATACTCCGGCCAGTGACTTGGCGAGTAAAACGGCTAACCGTGACGTCGGGACGGCATCCTTCGGTGTTCGGCTGAGCAGCAGGTGTGCGCGTTCAATGATGTTTCGGGTGAGATCCATACGTAGCGGCGCGGGGTATTGCTCGGTAAACCTTCGCCACTCGCAGGCCGACAGCGCGAGTAGTTCGTGGACGACGACCGGTTCAGCCGGTGGCATTCGCTGTAACCAATCGTTCAACCGAGCGGCATGGTTCACGGGCTAGGCCCTCCTACAGCGCTCTCTTTCGGCGTTTATTCGGTGTTTGTTTGGCCGTCGCCTGAACGGGCGGAGCAGAACCGTAGGCAGCCTCCAGCCGTTCTAGGAGATCTAGCTTGGCTCCGGCGTCTAGGGTTCGGAAGTGGCTTCCGAACTCATCGACGACCGTCGCGGCGCGGTGAGAGAGAGAGGACTTAGAAGTGGACGTGCGGAGAGGGGATTCCGGGGGTCCGGCTTTCGCTACTGCTTCGCGCAAAGTATGGGACGTCTTCAGGAGTAACGTCGCCACGTGTTCCAACTGCTGAGACGTCTCGATGAGCGTGGCAGGATGGATGCTGGCCGGCGTGTCCGTGATCGACAGGGTGAGCGTTTCGCCCTGAAAGTCGTGAGAGAGGGTCGTGAGGCCAAGAGCCCGCATTGCCTTGAAGGCGATCAGTAGCGTTGCGTTCGCGCCTTTCTGAAATTCGACCAGATGCCGGCGACTGATGCCGGCTTTCCTGGCGAACTTGATGTCAGAGAGGTTCAGCGCCTTTCGGGCCTCCTTTACCGCCGGCCCAATGGTTTCCGAGAACGGGTACGTTTCCCTTGTTGTTGCTCGTGGCATGCCGCTCCTCCGGTCGATGAGGTGAGGGTATACTACCAAAAGTGACACCCATCCCCCCCATACATCTATGCGCTATCCCCGCAAGGCAGGGGACAAAGCGAATAGGTGGCTGTCATAGGATGGGCCCGCCTCGCGTGCCACCGGACAGTCCCTTGTTTCACACGCGATGCACTTGAGAACGACCAGAGCGGGAATGACAACCGATTGCTGTGGCGGCGTGCTCTGGATCGAATACAGGGATGCGCTGACGTGTGCGGTGGCGTCGACGGCGGTCCGGGCACGATCCGCGTGGCCGGCCCTGCGAAGGTCTACGGCGATGTGACCATCGACTCCGGGGACCATCGGCTTCGGCACGACGGAGCTGCCCTCGCTCGGTAGCGGCCTGGCGCTGACCGGTACGGTGGCGCCACGCTGGTCACCGATCGCCCGGCGAACATCCCCGCGTACTTTGCCGGTCACTGGGTGCGCGTCACCGACGCGAGTGGCTCGGTGTGCGGCACGTGGCGCATTGCCACATCAACACGAAGACCGTCACTCTCGCGCCAACGGAGGGGGAGACGATCAGGCGGTGGGCGACAAGTGGCAGGGCCTCTATCGCTTCGATTCGCTGAGGCTTGGCGGAGGTGTGGACCTGCAGCCGGCAGATCCGATCGAGACCACCGCGCAGACGATCAGCGCCAGGGAGAGGGCATCGACCCCGCGTTCCTCCCGCACGTCTTCGAGCGCCTTCGCCAGGCCGAAGGCTCGAACAAGCGCGCCGGGCTGGGTCTGGGACTGGCCATCGCCAGCCACATCGTGGAGCTCCACCACGGGGAGATCGTGGCCTCCAGCGACGGACTCGGCTACGGCGCCGAATTCACCATCACCCTCCCTGTGCATGTGCGCGTCGAAGAGTCCGTGCCCGCGTAAGGGCGGGGAGGGGATCAGACGTCGAGCCCGCGAAGCTGAGGCATCTCGTGGACCAGGCCGATGGCGTGAAAGCGAACCGCTTTGACAGCCTCCCCCCAAAGAGGAATACTGTCAGCATTAATCCCATGTTAATGGAGAGAAGCAACTCATGAAGACCGTACTTCTTGCACTCGCACTAGTGGTACTCGCCGGTAATGTTTCCGCAGATACCCGTGTAATCTCAACCCGAACTGACAATCCTGTGGCTGAAGCCAACGAATTCATTCCGCAAGACTTTCCTGCCATAGCTAACGATCAAACGCGCACCAAGGTGGAGCCCAATCTCACCGACGATCCGTGGGGCGGTACGGACGAGATGGGCACCGATCTCTGCTCCAGCACCAGCAGCAATGTCACAACCTATCAGGACCAGAAGTGCGTCAACACCTACGGAGTGTATTCATGCGTGGCGGCGTCAAATCGACGCTGCAAGTTCTTCTTGGAAGGCAGTGTCTCTGAAAGGTGCAAGACCTGCGTCAATTAGTCTTCGCCCGTCGTCGACTGCATCTCCCTCTCACCAACGAGGCAAGGGTAGCCAATCCGCCAGATGTCACTCGAGTTCCTTCGCTGCACGCTGATCACAGCTCTCGCGATCGTGGCATTCTCCGAAACGTCTGCGTTTGGAGAGCGCAAGGAATTCGTGGGCGTCGCTGAAGGCAAACGTGTGGTTGGCAGCGAAGCGTGCTTTTTTCCGGCCACTCAAGACGACGGCTTTTTCAAGAAATTTCTCTCTTCGGCTGATGTCAGATGCCTTTCAGCCGATGCCGTCATTCAGATGCCGCCCGGCAACTGGAATGTGTTCCTAGAGAATGGCAATTCCTTCACGAGTATTCACCCGATCTTCCAGTTCGGTGACGGAGAAAGTGAAATCGCAAGCCGAGCATATAGTCAAATCGAGGTGGTCATGCGCCCTGCAGCCGTCGTTAGGTTTGACCACACCTCGATCGATGACGGCACGCGCGGCGTCGTCTACTTTCCGAACATAGGCGTTCATAACCATCCGTCGACGATTCGACCGCTGCGTTCTGGAAAGAGTAGCTTGCTCGTGCCGGCTTCAACGCCCGTCGTGCCCCTCCTGGTCCGCGGAACCGACATTGTTGCAGTCGGAGACATCCTGACTCTCGCTCCCGGAACGACGGTGACGGCGACGTTCCGCAAACCGCCAGAAGGCCGGAGAGATGTTGTCGCGTTGTTACGAATCGTTGGCGATATCGATGAAGCAGACGCTCTGAGCGACGAACTGATCGTGAACATCGATAGCGGCGCTGCTTTGATAGGCCCTGCGTTCCCTTTAAGAAATGGCCTGGAGATTGATCGTTCGCTGGCGATCTTTAGAAACGTCCCCGCCGACCCGGTCAGTATCGTGGTTCGTGGAAGGAGATGGCCATCTCTTCGGATCCCGATTCTGGCAACGTCCCGCGCTGTGGACCAATTGGCTGATCCGGTGCGTCTCATTCGGCGCGCCGAGGTCGAGGCGCGATGGACGCGACCCTCAAGCGTTGACCAGACAGAACCTTGCCAAGGCTCGGAGGCCACGCCCAGACGACAGAGCGAAGGCACGCGAATTGGTCTCGAGCTGTGCGTTGCGGGAAGTCCTTGCGCGCCGGTAAAGGAAGTAGCCGTCGACGCTTCAGCGGATCACGGTCGCGTAGTTTTCTCGGATTTGCCGGCGGCGCGTTACCGGGTCGTTCTGCGCGATCCCTTCCTCGGAGAAGATGCCCGGGAGTTGGAAGCAAAACGCGGCGTGGTCACCGAGGCTAGCGTAGCGCTCAGCCCAATCGTCATTCGCGGTGCGGTAACACGTGGGGGAGCGGCGGTGCGTGCGACTGTTGAATTTTCAACCGGAGTGGCGACGACGGATCAGAATGGCCGGTATGAGGCTCTCCTTCGGAGCCCGCCCGGGCGTAATACGGTTCAGGTGATTCCGTGCGATGGCACTGCTCACTACACATCAGTACGCCAAGGGCTGCTGATCGACGGGGACACATACGACATCGCTTTGCCAGACAATCGAGTGAAGGTCACGGTCTCCGAAGAGGATGGACGGACGCCAATTGAGGGTGCGAAAGTATATGCCGTCGTATTGCTCGAACGCGGCGGTGATGACTGGTTCTCGATGGACGCAGAGCCAACTCGCAAGGAGGGTACGTCGACCCTCAGCCAGGTCACTCCGGAGGCATGGTTACGAATCTGTGCTCATCGTAGCGGTTTTAAGGGGCGATGTTCCGCCGAGTTCACGCTCGCAGGCGACGAAACAAAGGAAGTACGATTGGATTTGACGAGGTCCCATCCTGGCGAAGGTAGGGTTGTTGCGGCTGCTCCCATCATTGGTGGCCGGCTCTATTGGGTGTCGCCGTCGGGTGTCATCACCGAGAGGAATGACCTTGGGGATGATGGTCGATTCCGGTATGAGATCGATCATCCGCAGGATTATCTGATTCTGGTCTCGCGGAGTCATGCTCTGAACATCTTTAGGGCGCCTGTGACGATGATGGCGGCAAACTCCTTGCTGGAGATCGCATTGCCTCCGAATCCTGGGCGTGAGATCAGGATCGTCCCGAGAGCGGTGACAAACGCTCGGATTGCCATTGAGGTTGACGGCTTGATGATTCCTACCGAAGCTCTTACTCGGCATCTCGGGATGAGGAACGAAGATTGGGCGGTTCGTGACGGAAGGCCTCTGCGGGTTCCCGGGATCGTTGGCCAGACCCTCGCCGTCCTGGTCGGGCCACCAGCAAACTTCCGGCCTCCGGGTGCGCCCATGGACGGGGACTGGGCAGATCTTCCACAGTTTCGCGCGCTGTTTCGACGGGTGCCGATGAGTGGTGACGTCCTCGAGCTCAACTGACAGTCTCTTGCGGCGAAGGGAACGCGCGGCCCTCGAATCCTCGGCGAGCATCCTGGTGGCAACGCCTTCCAACGCCCTTCGCCGCCGGACGTGACATGGATCTCCAAGCCGAAACCAAGGGCCTTGGCGCGATGAGCCATGGGGCGGGCATTCTGCCCGGCGCACTTCCCGCGACCAATGGCCAAACTCCAGTGGAGCGGTGGACGTTAGTCCACCGTCGCTCTCGCGAGGATCGGCCCATCTGCCCTTCGCGGCTCTCGCCACGGGCATGGCGAGAAAACTCACACGGCTCACGGCTCACTTCTCGCGCGTGCCGAAGCCGGGTGCGGCACTCGGGACGGCAGCGATTGCGGACCTCGGTCCGCAAGCGCGCAGTGCACGCCGGAGCCGCCTTCACCACACTCGCCCTCTGAAACGATGCCGACAGCGACGTGGTGTGCGAGGCCATCTACACGGTCCGCATGTCGAAGAGGACGTCCTCAGCCTCTTGTTCATTCGGGAACCCACACCGACGGCGCGAGCGCCGCCGCCGCTTTGAGTGAGACCTTCCGCAGCTTATCCGCGTCGGTTTGCGACAAAATACTCATTCGGGGATGTCACTTGACGCGCATAGGTGTCGTAATCGCTGAAAACACGTAACTTACGGATCGCGAGCGGCGAGATCTGTGCTACGTTTCTCTCAGAGTAATGGACGAGCCACCTAGCGAACGTCCGGATGTCGCTGCGCTCTACGCGCAGTATCGGCCGCTGCTCTTCCTCATAGCCCGGCGCCGCTTCGACGTCGCGACAGAGGACGCGGAGGAACTCGTCCACGACGTGTTCGTGTCGTACCTCCGGCGCTGGAAGGTCGTACGTGAGGTGCGTCACTGGTTGATCGGCGCAATCTGCCACGCATGCCGTCATCGAGCACGCAAGTTTGGTCGCCTTGAGCAGTTTGACTTGGATGCCCACGACATCTCGTCCCCACCGCCGCAGGTTGACCGTCCCGTCGCGCAACAGCTCGTCGCCAATCTGTCGCCGAGAGATCAGGCGATTCTGCAGCTGCGGTACACCGAGGGACTCACCTCAGCCGAAATTGGGGTGCTCCTCGGCTGCTCGCCCAAAGCCGCAGACAACCGTCTGCGGCGAGCACTGAAGCACGCAGCAGTCCCGCCTCGTCGCCCGAAGCAGCGGAAATAGACGCTTGAACGTTCCAGATCAGGCCAGAGGTAGGGATTTCCGGCACTCACGCACCCCCTATTGCTGTGAGCCGCCTATCAGAACGCACCAGTTATGCCGCGGAAGTGTCTTACCTCCTCATCGACTATGTCGAGATATGCCGGCTTTTAGGACCGCTTTCGTATCGGGATTTCTGCGAAGGCTATCGGTTTTGCTCTACCCGCCCGAAGCGCACTCCTGCAGACGACGCACAGCGCGAGAAAGACACGTCGGTGAATGTCTTCTCGCGAAGCAGCGCAAATTGAGGGATGGAGATCATGCGGTGACTCGTCTTGAACGATTTCTGAAAGCGCACCAGATCAAGCCCGCGCATTTAGCCGAGGCGTCGGGCTACAGCCGCCAGCACCTCCTGCGCGTCCGGCTCGGCAAGATGGAGCCGACGCGCCGGTGCATCGTTGCGGTGGTCATCGCGGCGTCAAAGCTGTCGAAAAGCACCGTCCGCCCGGAAGAGTTGTTCGTTCTCTCGGGCGACGGCCTCTTCGAAGAACAGCTTGGAGTGTCCGCCAAAGCTGCCGAAGAGCAGAAGCGGCTCTTCGCCCTGGCGCAGAAGCTCCTAGCGAAGCTCGAGAAGGAACAGGTTCCTTTTGCAAAGTGGCTGCGTATCATCGAGGCGAATGTCGGTACGTCCGAGATGATCGCGACGGCTCTTTTCGAGCGTGGCCGCGAACTCACGTTCAACGACGCGCGGAAGGCGGTGCAAGTACATCGTGTTGCCGCGGCGGTGGCGGAGAAGCTGCCGCCCGACAGCGCGTCGGCCCTCTCGATTCACGGGCGTGCGCATATGGGTCGCGGCAACGCGCTCGCGAACCTCAGCGACTATCCCGCCGCGTTCGCCGCGTTCAACGAGGCGGAAACGATCTTGACGGAGTCGCCGTACTGCGTCTG
>JBDTOZ010000298.1:0-15357 GCA_039932995.1 Acidobacteriota bacterium
AATGAGAATTTGGCTGTGGCGGGAGGGCTCGAACCTCCGACCACCGGATTAACAAATCGTCGTGGAGAGCCTCGCAAAACGCCCGCGGATATCGTGATCGGGGACCTCTTCGATCAGGTGTTGGATTTCCGTTCGGATCAGCGATTGATCGAGTCGCGTCCGCTGCGTATCGATGACGCTCTGCGCATCTTCGAGATCCCGTTCGCGGGTTGCGAGCACTTTCAGAATCACGAAATCCTCCGGTGAGGTTGCGCGGATCTGATGGCCGCGCAAGGAACCGGTGACCGCCCGGCGGAAGATGTTTGCCGCGAACCGGGGCGACCGTGGAGTGACCAGATCGACGGTGTTGACCTGGCTCCCCCCAACGAGCGACAGCCGAGACACATCGCATCCGCCGAATCGTACGCTCGAGAACGCGATCACGACCTCCACACCGAGATCGGTCAAGGCGAGGCGTGCTCGTTCGAGGTCGACGCCCGTGACGGCGAAATCGGCGTCGCGTGTCTCGCGCGGCTCGCCATACATTCCCAGGGCGAGACCACCATAGGCCGCACACTCGGCGCCGGACCGCTCGAGCGCGGCGGCGGCAACGAGCATCAGCCCAACGGGATCATCGAGATCGATCGGCATCGGATGAACGATCCGCCGAGCTCGAAGCGTCCCCCGAACCTGACGCTCGACCGGCCTCCCGCGCGTTCAGAGCGGCCTCACCGAATCGCTGCAGCTCGCGGGTTGCGCGGCGTAGCTTCGTCAGGACTTCGTCGGCGTGACGGAGCATTGCCTCGACCTCGGTGCTAGTCAACTCCATGAATGCAAGTGTAACGTGTTCCGCCGCTTCCGGTTCTTCACCGCGCGTGCTCTGAGGGGAAAATTGGCTGTGGCGGGAGGGCTCGAACCTCCGACCACCGGATTAACAATGCGCTCTGGATGTCACTTTGCAGCACCGATCTCTGCAATTGAAAACGCGCGGACGTGTCGGCTTTCGGGCAAACCGTCGCGCGGCAAAGACAACGGTTTGGGTCCATCAGGTAGGGAAATCCCCTTTCGCAACACTCCTTAGAAAGAGGAACGCGCGTGGATTCCCCGATCACGCGAACGGTAGCGTCCAAGTCACCAGGAGGGTGGATCATGCAAATGTATCAGTCCACGGTCCGGCATCCGCTCAGTCCGGAGGCGCCGTCCGTTACCGACCCGGTCGATGAGGCCATGTGGAATCTGTTCGTCGCTATCGGACCCTACTGGAAGTTGACAGACGATCCTGAACCCTATCGGCTGCGGTTTCGGACCTTCATGGAAGACCGCATCAACTTCAATCCCATCTACCGCGATTACTACGAGTTCGCCGCCAAGGAGATCAACAAGCTGATCGCGCAGTACGGCAAAGAGAAGACTTACACGTCGATCTTCTCCGGACAATACACCGGGACACCCTCGGAGCCGCCGTCGTGGCTGGATCTGATTCGGCTATATGTGTCGGGCGAGTTCATCGGGATGCGGCTTGCCTTCGGAGGTTTCCGAAACTTCGGCGCGCTGAACTACTGCGGATACTTCGGCGGAGCGAACATCCAGGGCGAGCCCGTCCCGTATCGGACGATCGAGGAGGCCCAGAAATGAAAGTCGGCACTCTCATCGTCGGTTCGGGCGTAGCCGCGACGGCCATCGTCCAGCGTCTGCTGGAGAAAAACCCGCAGGCATCGATCCTGTTGCTCGAGGCCGGGGACCGCATCAAGACCATGGACTTCGGGGTGTGGCAGAACTACCTGCTCACGGGAAGCCTGCCGTACACGCCCTATGACGATCTGAACTATCCGCAGCGAGACGCACCGGGCGAGAATGCCAGCGTAGGCGGCACAGAGCTGCCGCTGCGGGGCGGGCGGGTATTCGTCTACGGCGGCAGCACCATGCATTGGGGCGGGTGGTCATTCCGCCTCAAGCCCGAGGATTTCCAGCTCAAGACCAATACCGGCCAGGCCCTGGACTGGCTGTTCGGGTATGAGACGCTCGAGCCCTACTATTGCCAGGCCGAGGACTATCTCGCCGTATCCGGCGATTCCGCGGACAAGACCGTTCCGCGCAGCAGGCCGTATCCGTTCCACGAGTTTCCGTTCACCCTGGAGGACAAGCCCATCGTCACGGCGATGGAGAAACTCGGATATGCCTACGGGCACCTGCCCATTGCCCGGCGGGGCATTTCGAGCGTTCCCTCGCGTCACGCTCCCTGCCAGACCACCGGAACCTGCAAGTACTGCCCGTTTGGCGCTCGCTACGTAGCCAGCAACTACATGGATGATCTGCGCGCGTGGAACGACTATCCGAACCTCGACATCAAACTGGGCGCCATCGTCAAATCGCTGCGTATGGACGGGAAAACCCGCGTCGCCGGCCTCACCTATGTGGACAAGACGACCGGCGAGGCTGTTTTGGTCGACGCGGACCGCATCATCGTCGCCGCGGGCACGATCGAATCCGCAAAGCTCCTGCTCCGGTCGAAGCCTGATGAGTGGCCCAAGGGCGTCGGCAACGACAGCGATATGGTGGGCCGGCACATCATCACCCACCCCTACTTCGTCTTCACCGGCGCTCTGCCCACGAACCCTCTCAAACTCCAGCCGGAGATGAACTTCCCCACCTTCGTGACCCGGCATTTCGACAGTCCCGAGGAGCAGGCCAAGGGCAAATTCATGCTGATCGCCCCGCCCGATACGGTTCCTATCGCGCTGGCGGGTCAGATGCAGGGCGGGCAAACACGTGCCGCAATCGACGCGTCGATCGTCGGTTCAAACCTTCTGCAGGTTCACGGCATGATCGAAGTCTTCGGCCGCTTCAACAACCGAGTGACCAATCTTCCCAGGCTCAATCATCTGGGGATGGAGGAGACCAGCGTCGACTATACGAAGGATTCCGGCTTCGACGATCGCATGGCAGAGATTCAGAAACACGTGACCGATATCTATGAGGCGATGGGAGGAACGCTATCGAGCAAACCCTCCATCTCCTGGCGAGTCGACCACGCCGCCTCCACCTGCCGCATGAGCAAGGACGAAACAGAAGGCGTGGTCGATGCTGACCTTCGCGTACACGGTGTAGACAATCTCTATGTCTGCTCGAACGCGGTTTTCCCTTCGATCGGATCGATCAATCCCACCGTAACGCTCACCGCGCTTTCGCTCAAGCTGGCCGATCACCTCAACGACGCGGGAGCTCAGGAGTAGCCAATGGCGAACGAAGACAAAAAGAAACGGCTGCTCGCTTGGCTGCAAACGGCGGTCGAGCTCGAGATCGCAACGATTCCTCCCTACATGGTTGCCCTGCTGAGCATGAAGAGGCCGGCCAATCGCGAGGCCGCGGACCTGATTCGCGGCGTAATGATCGAAGAGATGCTTCACCTAGCCCTGGTCGGAAACGTGTTCAACGCCGTCGGCGGCACGGTTCGTATCGGGAAGGACAACATCCCGTCCTATCCCCTACGCATGAAGTTCGAGGGGAAAGAATTCAAAGATCGCAAGTTCTCGGTCAATCTCGCACGTTTTTCGAAAGAGAACATCGAGATCTTCATGAAGATCGAGGAGCCGCAGCAACCGCCTCCTCCGCGGATGGCCATGGCGAAGGAGATCACCATCCCCGGCCTGACCATCGGCCAGTTCTACAACAACATCGTCCGCCTGCTCGAAGAGCTGAATGCAGAAGATCCCGAGGCCCTCTTTTCCGGCGATCCCTCACGCCAGCTCACCGACGACTACTACTGGGGAGCCGGCGGCAAGATCATCCCGGTGTCGGATCTTGCCAGCGCGAAAGCAGCGCTGAAAATCGTCATCGTGCAGGGCGAAGGGGCTCCCATCGACCGGGCCGCGTTCCGTCCGGGCCATCCGTTGGAGATGGGACATTACTTTCGCTACAGCGAGATCTATTACGAGCGCCACTACACCGATACGGACGACCCGGGCCAGCCGCCAACGGGAGAGCCCTTGCCGGTCGATTACACGGCGGTCTATCCGATCAAAGAGAATCCCACGTCCGCGGACTATGCAGCGGGCTCGCCTCTGGCGGAATTGAACGAAGCGTTCAATGGGCATTACACCGAAATGCTGCAGCAGATCGAGCAAGCGCTTACCGGAACCCCGAAAACGCTCTACACCGCCATCATGAACGGAATGCATAGCATCGACTCGGCCGCAATGAAAATGATGGCCACTCCGATCGAGGGCGATGCACAGGGTTCCACCGGTTGCCCGACGTTTGAATGGGCCGAAAACGCGGGGGACCTGCTCTGAGCGCGCTCCTCCGTCCACGTCACCGCGCTCGATTTTGACCGCCGGACACTTCGGGTTTCTGAAGCGCCGGCCGCTTCTGCAAATGCGGATGGAGGAGACATGAAGAACCTCGCAACGATCGCGTTGCTCGCGCTCGCCGTCGCATGCACGAAGGAACCGACAACGACGACAGCGTCGGTCGAGTCGGGGTCGGCGTCATCGACATCGTCCTCGTCGACAACAGCCATGACCGCAACGGCGCCGCCAGGCGCCGGCCCGGCCATCGTCCTGAGCGCGTCCATTCCGGGCGATGCGCAGTTCGGGCCGCTCCCGCCGAACCCGACGAACCAGCAGAAACTGCTGTCCATCCAGAGCGACTTCGACGCTTACTCCTGGAATACCTTCATCGCCCTCAACTGGCCTCCCGGTCCGGATGGCAACGGCGATCCGAAGAAAACCATCGGCCAGAACGGCGACAACGACACCGTTTGGGCGCACTTCCGCGACGTCGTCGAGGTATTCCTCCCCGGCGGTGCCAGGCCGTCATGGAACGGGCCGGAGACCGTGCCCGCGGAATGCACGGCCGGCTTCGCGCCTGGCATGCGCGTCATCAGCCAGGTCGGAAAAACGCCGACGGTGTTGACGGACATCAGCCAGCCCTTCAACACCGGGCCGCTCATCGACCAGAACGGCATCTACACCCGCTACGAGATCCTCGTGAACAAGGCGATGTTCGATTACATCCTGACCAATACGCTCTACTCGAAGGCCGGTCAGAACGCCTTCTCCGGAGTTGTGAAGTTCCCCTGCGGCGTCCTCGGCGGCGCCGAGGGAGCCATCGTGGTCAAGTCCTCGTGGAAGGTCGTTGATGCCGCCGAAAAAAGCCGCTTCCACACCGAGCAGGTACTGGTTTATACGCCGGCCTCGCAGAGCCCGAAGTACCCGGCCTCCTGCAGAAAGCAACTCATGGGGCTGGTCGGGCTGCACATCGCTCACAAGACGAATTCCGGATCGCAGTGGCTCTGGTCGACCTTCGAGCACGTCGACAACGCCCCCAGCGACGCCGATGTATCGAGCGGAAATCTCAAGGCGAAGTACAACTACTACGCCCCGAAATGCACCGCCGCGAATTGCCCTCCGAACCAAGTGCCGCCCCGGCCGTGGGATCCCACCAAGGTCAGCACCTTCCACAGCCAGGTGGTGAGGATGAATATGTTCAAGAACAAGGACATCGACAACGCGTTCGCCTTCACCAGCGCGGCGGCCCGCAATGCCGATGCCCGGAGGCTGCTCGCCGGCGTCAATCCAAACTCAGTGTGGCAGAACTACGAGTTGGTCAGCACGATGTGGCCGGCTACCACCGGCAAGTGCCAGGCCGATCCGAGATTTCCCCTCGGCAATCCCACACCAGTTTTTCTCGCCAACACCACGCTCGAAACGTACATCCAGGGAATGGTGCCGCACGTCTCGTCGACCTGCATCGACTGCCACAACGACGCCAAGACCACCAATTCGGCGCCATCCGACTTCACCTATGTCCTGGCACGGGCAAACTAGAGAAAGGAGACCACCATGACCACCGCTCCATCGACAGGCGGCCCTTCGCCATCGCCCTCGGACTCCGTGATTCAGGACTTCGCCGACATGTCAGCGGCGCTGACCGGATTTCAATCGAGCTTCCTCCGGCCGTTTATCGATCCCGTCAATCTTTCCGGTACCTTCTACAGCTTCGCCAGCTCCCAGGCCGGCCAGTCGATGATGGACGCGCTGCTGGAAGCCTTCCGCGCCATTCAGAGCGAGAGCGCCCAGACCATCGCCGACACCCTGTTGGAGGTATCGAGCGACAAGCCGTCGAATCAGGCGCTGCTCTGCCGGGCCATCGTGGCCATGTGGTACCTCGGCTCGTGGTATCCCCCGCCGTTCCAGACAGACGGTCTGCAGCAGGTCATCTCCGCCCAGGCCTACACCATGAGCCTGGCCTGGAACGTGGCGCAGGCGCATCCGATGGGTTATAGCGTGTTCCAGTTCGGCTACTGGAGCGAAGCGCCCAAGGGGCTCGAGACCTTCGGTGTGAACATGGGCAACGGAGTTGGACAATGAGCGACGGCAACGGTGGACGGCAATACGACGTCGTCATCGTCGGCTCCGGCGTTTCGGGCAGCATCATCGCCCTCGAGCTCGGTCGGGCCGGCAAGAAAGTGCTCATCCTCGAAGCCGGACCGGCCGTGCCAGGCAGTCGCGAGGAATACATGGAAAACTTCTTCCTGGCGCTGGCGAAAACGCCGGAAGCTCCGTATCCGGCGCTGGCCGGCCGCACCGCACCTCCGAATTCCACAGACCCCACCGTTGCCGCCGGCCAACTTCCTGATCCCTCCACGCTACCGGCTCCGCGAGCGACGGTGTTGGCGCTCGGTGTGAAGCATGAGTTCAGCCATCTCATCCAGCCGGTTGGAGCGAAGGCCTCGGGCGACGACAAGAACATGCGCAACATGCCTTTCGCCAGTACGTACGAGCGCGTCGGCGGCGGGACAGCAAACCACTGGCTCGGCACGACCCCGCGGCTCGTACCGCACGATCTGGCAATGAAGTCCGTCTATGGCGTCTTCCATGACTGGCCGGTCACATACGAAGAGATGCAGACGCTGTGGGCGAGAGCGGAAACGGAATTGGGCGTCGCGGCCAATGTCGAGGACCAGGCGCCTTTGCAGCCGGCCATCGGCCTGACGTACCCGCCGGGCTACCAGTACCCGATGAAGCGGATTCCTTCGAGCGTCGTCGACGAGACCATCAGCAGTGGCGTGGAGGGCTTTCGCGTGGCCGGCGACGAGGACGACCCAACCCTGCTGTACGACGTCTTCGTCACCAACTCGCCGTCCGCCAGGAACTCCGTGGAGTATCAGAACCGGCGCGTTTGCGCCGGCAACACCAATTGCATCCCCATCTGTCCCATTCAGGCCAAGTGGGATCCGACCGTGACGCTCGGCGAGGCACTCGACACCGGCAATGTGACGGTGAGCTATCAGTCGGTAGCGAACAATGTGGTGGTCGACGCGAACAACAATGTCCAGCAGATCGACTACCTGCAGTGGTCGCGCGACGGCAACGGCAAGCTCACCTCGGAAAAGAAATCGGTCACCGGCAGGAATTACGTCCTGGCCGCGCACGCCATCGAGAACGCCAAGCTGCTTCTGCTCTCCAACAATCAGCAGGGCATCGCCAACCGCAGCGACCAGGTCGGCCGCAACCTGATGGATCACGTCCTCTATCTGGCGTGGGCGCTGACCGATAAGCCGGTCTGGCCCTATCGCGGCCCGATGACGACGAGCGGCATCGAATCACTGCGCGACGGCGCCTTCCGCTCCAAGCGCTCCGCGTTTCGCATGGAGATCGGAAACGAGGGTTGGAACTTCTCCGCGAACGATCCCTATACGACGACGTTGGACTACCTGCAGGGGACGAACGCCGGTCAGCTCAACCCCGACAAAGAGCGTCTCGGCGGCACCGCCCTGGCGCTGAAGCTCAATTCGCTGTTCACTGCCCAGATACGTTTCGGATGCATCATCGACCAGGCCCCGGAGGAAGCGAACCGCGTAACCATCGATCCGACCTACAAAGACGGTCTCGGCATTCCGCGGCCGCATATCGATTACGGTCTCGATGAGTACACGATGGAAGGCTTCGCGAATGCCGCCAGAATCTGCAGCGCGATCTTCGAAAAGATGGGAGCCAGGGAGTACACACAACCGACCCCGCCTGGCCAGACGTTCCCCGTCCCCGGCAACTTCATCTACAAGAACAAGAAGTATCTGGTCTACGGCGCGGGCCACATCATGGGCACGCATCGCATGGGCAGCGATCCAAACTGCTCGGTAGTCGATGGCTCGCAGAAGTCGCACGACGTCCGGAATCTCTGGATCGTCGGCAGCGGCAGTTTTCCCACGGTCGGTACGGCCAATCCGACACTAACCATCGCGGCGCTGGCATTCAAATCGGCGGACAGCATCATCGCGGCGCTCGCTTCGTAACAGAAAGGGTTCCATGTACCTCAATAACGCATCCTTCTGGATCAGCCCCGGCAACGAAGCACGAGCGTACGCGGCATTCAGTGTGCTGGCGGCCCAGGTCGAGCAGGACCAGGCGCAACCCGGCACGTGGATGTACCTGGTTCACACCCCAAACCTGGATCCCGGCGTCGACATCTTCCCGCCGCCCGCTCCGCTGCAAGTGTTCTTCGTGGAAGGCTACAAAGACCGCGCGGCGTACGGGACACATCACACCTCGCCGATCATGAAAGAGTTCATCGGGAAGACGGGCCCGTACCTTTTGAATATGTACGGCCCGAGCGCTCCGTTCTTCATGGGGCAAACGCTGGAGATGATCGACGGCTTCATCCGCCCCGAGGCGGACAAAATGACGGCATGGCAGGTCGAGGAGCGTTGGGTGATGAAGCCGGGAAGCCGCGAAAAGGTCATCGCGGCGCTCAAAGGGTATGTGGACCGCGTCCGTGCCGAGGAGCCGAAAACGTTGATGTACACCGTCAGCCTGGCCGACACCTCGCCGCAAGCGGTGGCCATCCCGCCATCACAGCACGACGCGCTCGTTTACAACGCATCGTGGACCGATAAGCAGGCCTTCCTCGACCATGGCAACGGCGCCGCGCATCAGGACTTTCTCAAGGAGCACGGGGAGCTGTTCGTGCAGGCCGGTCCGGGCTCGACACATCCGTACATGACCACATCCGTGCTGAAACGCTTCGCTGGATTCTTCCGTAAAGCTGCATTCAATACATGAAGAGCGCGAAGCGGCGGTGGGCGATGCAGACGAAGACGCCGATGTTGCTTACTGCGGGACGGAAATCCGATGCTGGTCGGCTACAGTCAGCAGCTTCAGCGCCGCCGCCGGGCGCTCCTGCGCGACAGCCGTGAAAAGACAAAAAGATTGCCACGAGAACAGTCGACAGTTCGAATCGACCTCATGAGACGCACTCCTTCGTAGTGGGCGGACCTCCATTATTCCAGAGGAGGAGTGACACCGAAGAAAGCTTGTTCAGGTGCTGCGTGCCGGGCTCGACAGCGTCGGCACGGAAAGCCAAGCGATGTCGGAGTGTCGAGCTATCGAAAATACGCAACGAGGCGATGGTATCGCCTCGTTGTTCCATGATCAGACCGACGCGGCGGGGGCCGCGACAAGACCCAACTGCGTATTTCTCGTATCGAGTGCCCGTCGTGCTTCGGCGATCGCGGCATCGTTCACGCGCACATAGCGCTCGGTCATCTTTGACGAGGTGTGCCCAAGAATCTTTTGGATCACTTGGAGTGACACACCTGCAGATGCGAGCGTGCATGCGGCGGTGTGACGAAGGTCGTGAAACCGAAATCGGCGCGTGATACCAGCGATGCGCTTTGCTTGGAGGAACGTTCGGCGCAGCGTGATGTCCGCGACACGCGTACCGTCGTCGTTCACGAAGACATGTCGGCTGACCACCTGTCGCTTCCGGCACTCCTCAAGCGCCGATCGGCAGAGCATCGAGATCGGAACGACCGCCCACTTCTTTGTCTTCTTCATGAGCAGGCGAATGAATCCGCCGTCGAGATCCACCTGTGTCCATTCGAGATTCAGAAGATCCATCTTTCGAAGACCCGTTTCGATCGCCACGATGAAGATCGGCTTCAGACTGCGGAAGCGTTCGAAGCGCTCGCGAGTCGCGTCGCTATCGAGATTCGGGCCGAAGCCAAATTTCCGCGGCGCGCTGAAATGCTCGCTCGTAACCACCTGCGCATCGCGGCGACGCTTCGCCACGTCCTCCTTGAAGTCGCACAAATCATCGAACGCGCCGAGGAATGCGACCCGCTCCGCATCGTTCAGCTCAAGCTCGGGGAGCGGCACGTCCTCAAACCGGATCTTCTCGGTCAGCGGCGATGATGCGATGAGCTGTCGCTTCACCGCGTGATTGATGAGCACCGTCATCGTGCGGGCGCAGTTGTTGACATAGGCGGGACTGCACTCGGCGAGCATCCCGGCCATGAAATCCTCAACGTCACACGAGCGTATGACGTCGAGCGGCTTCTCACCGAAGTACGGAATGAGCCTCGTGTACGCGATCGTGTGGTAGATCGCGAGCGTCTTCTTCGCGAGGCGAGCACAGATCTTTTCCAAGTACTCGGTCACGAACGCTACGAAAGTAATCACTCGCGGTTGCGCGGGTGGTTCGGGAGCAGGCGGCTTCCCGCTGATCTCGCCCCGGAACGCCTGCCAGAGTCGGATTGCTTCTTCGCGCGACTCGGCCGGCACCGTGCGCTCGCGGCGCAGCTTTCCGTTGGTCTTCGGGACGTAAAGCGAGAAGTGGGCGATGTGCTTCTTTGCGTCGTAGCTGAAACCGGGGATACGGCCTTTCATCTGGGATCTCCCGTGCGTCTGCCGCTGCCGGCGAACGCGCTTGTGCCGGCCGGGGAGCCGAAGGCAAATCGCTCCAGTTGGCTTTCGGGTTTAGGCGCGGCGGGTTGTGGGATTGATCCAGTCGTCGGGCGAGCACGGTCGTTTAGATGGCGTGCTGAGAGGCTCTTCGGGAAAAATAGAGACTCTACAGATCGCGCATCCGTTCGATCGGACGCTGCGGATCTCTGCTAAGTCTCTGAAACCAAATTGGCTGTGGCGGGAGGGCTCGAACCTCCGACCACCGGATTAACAATCCAGTGCTCCGTCTGGAGCAGGCTGGAGACGACGCCAGATCAAGCACTTACGGGTGGCCTGGAGCCGTCCGGGGTGGTCTGGAGAGAACCGCCATCGGAAAAATAGAAACTTGTTAGATACCTGCGACGGAACGCCGTCTCTAAAAGAAGGCCATCCATCGCTGGTCATCAAAGAACGAGGAGCGAGTTTCTGTCGGTGACTCCAGATCGCGAGTCGGCGATCCGTGGGACAGTGTACCCGTTTTCGCGGGTGTTAACTCGGCCGCTCATGTGCCGCAGGTGAAGCACGTGCGACGGCCGAAACGGGTCTACGAGCGGTAGCGAACGGATCGTCTCGATGGGGACGCCTATGCGGCACACCGAGCCGCGAGGAACGATAAAATTGGCAGACGTGAACGACCAACGAACCCTCGGCTCACGACCCGCCATTCGCTCCCATGCGACCGGCGTTCGAGCTCTCGACGCCACGTCCGGAGGATTGCCGATCGGAGCGCTTACGCAGGTCACCGGACGCCATGCGGCTGACGTCGACCTTCTGATCGTCCGGCGGGGTTTCGATATGGTCCTCGAATGCACGCGAGTTCGCGTGACGCACAAACTCAGTGACCGCTCTTCATGAGCTGCGCGATGAGCGCTAAGTTACCAGCGTACTCGGGGGTAGAGCACGGAAGCGAGATGCCCGGCAGGGTCGTAGTCCAGCACCATCGCCGTGCTGTTTGGCTGGATGATCGCGGTCAGGTCTCGGTCGCGTGTAGCGAGTCTGAGGTTTCTCCTCCGCTCACTCGATGTTGACACACAGGGTCCCGCAAATCTGCGCCTCAGCCGCCACCTGCGTTCCCAACTGCGTTGGCAGGTGCCCTCTTTACGATGTTCTCCGCGATGAGCAAGCAGCAAAACCCGTTCTCAATGGCGACGATGACAAGGCCCGCTAACGTCATGTTCGCGGCCGATTGAACCAAGAGGCCGTACACCAAGGGCGACGCGACTAACCCCATCCAGAGATCAACCGAGCGAACCACGTTCAGCGCGAAGCGCCGAACGCTACGGATTGTCTGAACGTTCGCTTCTTTCATCCGCGCGAGCTGTCGATACGTGGACCCGAGGAGCACGCCGAGCAGCGTGGCGAAGAACCCCAGCAGAAGTCGTGTCCCTGCCGAGTCACCGACGCTAAAGAACCCGTGGTCCTGTGGTACGGCGACGAACCAGAACAACGCGAACCCGATTGCGGCGCACAACAGCGAAACGACGACGGCGAGAGATGTGTTCACGTGGCGTACCCCCTCCATGCCTATTGATCGATCAACGTTCCGGTTGACGTGTGCGTCGGCCGGGAAGCCTGGACAACGAAGACCTTGTGCCCGCCTTTGGCGAAGAACGCGCGCTGCGTCGCGGGGCCAACGACCATTTCCGCCCCTGCCGGATAAAACAGTGTGGAGAGGGTCTTTCGGCGCGGGTCGAAAGAAAAGACGGAATCGAGAAACTCGGTGCAGGTCGCGAGGCCATCACCGTCATCGCGACAGAAGATCACGGCAGGGTGGTTCACCCGGAACCACTCGCGCATCTCCGCTCCGGTCGGTATCCAGTCGAGCACGAGTTCGCGGGACGCAACAACAGGACCGCGCGGTCGGAGACGCGTGACACGAAGCTCGAACCTATGGGTGTGGCGATCGGCGATCGTGTCGGCCATGACGTACGTTTGTCGCACGCCATTGACCATCATGTCCAACGGCGTCTGCGCCTCCCCGGGCATCGGTCGCGGGCCTAAGACGCCGTCAAGTTTCCGAATTCGAAGATCGTTCGGATCGAGTTCACCTACGTAGTAGACGTAGTCAGGCGGATTGGAGAACGAAGCGTCCTCCCTGCATCCAAAGACGACATCCACGCGGGGCGGCCGGCGCGTGATTCCGACGGTGCAGTTTCGGGTCTGCAGCTCGGTCATCGCGGTTTGCGCCTGCAGGTCTTTCCGTAGATCCTCGTCGGATCGTCGTGCGGTTAGGGCACCGCGTTCATCGACGAGAAGCCACTCCGTGCCGTCCATGATCGCTTTCGACGAAGGACGCGGAGTGTGCGGTGTCGCCGACATCATTTCGCGCGAGACGCCCGCCGTCGAGTCATCCGGCAAGAGGATCTTTCGGGGTGCGAGATCGCTCGCGCTCAGCCCACGCAGGTTCACCCGAAACGTTGTTCCTTTGCGTCCCTCCGGCCCAGCGACCGTCACGAGGAGATCCGTGTCGGCGAATGAGACGTCGTGTACGGGTTCCACCGAATAGATGTCGGCGACGACTCCGCGACCTGCCTCGTCGACGCGATCGAGATAGGCGAGCGCGAGAAGAACATAGGACCGACCAGCCTGGGATGTGGTCCGTGCGAGCGCTTCATAAAGACGCGGCTTGAAGCGCGAGACAAACGCGGCATGTGCGCTGTCAGCATGAAACGGCGAAAAATGAGAGCCCCCGAAGAGGAGGCTGACGCTCAGGTGTTGGATGAGCGATGCGATGACGGCCGCGCTTCGGTCAGCGCCCGAGAGCGCGCTCGAAACGTGGATGACGCCCAATTGGTTGTCGTTCTCGTACTCGCCCTTCGCCGCGAGCTGCGCGAGAGCGCCGAGAGCGAACGTGTCTGCCTCCGATTCCAACACCGCAGCGGGCGCGCGACGAAGGCGTGGAGCAAGCCCGCGATGAAGTTGCCGATGACCCAGCTCGTGCAGGAACGCGAAGTGGAGCCATATCTTCGGCATTCCAGACCGACTGCCTCGCGACGTCCCTGAGATGCTGACGCCGGAGTAGGTTACCGTCGTTGAAAGCGGCCACACGACGTTCTCATCGAGAAGAACTACATCACTCGTTGGCTCGTACCGAGCGTCCCCAGGTCGGCATCCAGTCGTCTCGCTCTTCGACGCCTTCGTGATGTAGACGTTGATCGCGCTGCCCGAGTACGGAGCATTGACCGCGACAGGCATGTCGACGCCCGCAGCGGCCATGATTCTATGGAGTTCGCTCGCGAGCGCGACGCGCTCGTCGGCCGGAACAGAAACCGTGGCATCGGTAACAAACGCAGCGTCGCGCCAGTACTTTCTCGCGCCACGGCTCTCCCACAACCACCAGAAGAGCCCCGCGAAGGCAAGGATGAGAAGAGCTTTCTTCAGCCGATTCACAAAGTATCGGGCCCTCGACACTTCTCAAATCGCAAGCGGAGCTCTTCGTGCATAGAAATGACCTGCGCGGAAATTGCACTTGATCACCGACAGTCGGCGAAGTCCAGCGTCTGCGGGCTGCTTAATTGTTTGTTCAACGTAGCACGGATCACGATCCGAGAGTGATCTTCCCGACAGGCACGGCACTAAGCTTTGCATCGACGCGATCAGGAGAGAAGGCGTGGCATCGAGCTCGCTGAATGACCTCGTGGCGAGGCTCCTCGCGTCCGGAACCATCTGTTCATCCGAGACAGCATCGATTCAGGTCGGCATCGTGCGGCGGAGGGTTCGAGAGACGATTCTTGAGTTCCTCTTTTACGCCGAAGTCCCCACATCTGCCGAGTGCGCGGACCGGCCGTAGATCGTCGCGACGTGCGAACAGGACCTGGGCATTCCACCAACGCTGCGGCAGCGCCGCTTGGATTCACCGCACTGCGGCGAGCAGGCGGCAAGAGCACCTCGGCCGTCGTTCGATCCCTCGAAGTACGTTCGCGGCGAACGGCATCGAATGGACTCCGCGCTCCACCCAATGAGTCAGGCGGCCTCTTCACGGTCGGTATCCTGCTCATCGAGCAAGGGCAGTTCGCTGCGGTCATCGTCCAGCGCACGTGGATCAGCGACGTACGCGAGCAGCAGCGCCTTGATGCCCCCGCATTTTCCGAAAAGCACACCAATCCGAGAGAGGTGATCCGTCTCAAGAAAGATGGTGCCGTCGCGAGCATCGAGCAGGTGTTCCACGCTCCGAAAAAACAGCTCGCGTGCAAGCACCTCGTCTGACCATCGGAGGTCGCGGACGATGTTATCGACGGCCGCAATCAGGTGTTCGGAGGTGGGCAGACAGTCGTGGTATTCTTGCGGGACTCCACTTGCAGCGTACCCCGCCAGTGACAGCAACGCCAAGCGATCTCCAATGGCATGGGATCGATTTACGGCGTGACGTTGATGGTGACCTGCTTTACGACACTCCCGGACGGTCCGCTCACCGTCAACGTGTAGGTCGTCGTCTGCGCAGGGTGCACGACTCGCGATCCCGAGGCTGCGACCGGCCCGATTCCTGGCGTGATAGACACGGACTGCGCGCTCGACGTGGCCCAGTTCAGCACCGCGCCGTCGGTAGCGGCCACGATCGTTGACGGACCGCCGCGATCAAGATGCACGTTCGGATCGGGACTCACGACGTACTTCGCCATGCCCGTCAGGAACGCTGCATCCGTGGGAAGCGCGC
>JBDTOZ010000299.1:0-10702 GCA_039932995.1 Acidobacteriota bacterium
CTAGCGCGCCCGCTTCGCCGCTTTGGCCACGACTTCGCGGGGGGCCTGCTTGGGCGCTTTGCGCTCGGCCTTTTCCTTGATCGCCGCGATCTTGGCCGGCTTCGCTGCAACGGCCGCAGGTGCGGCTTTGACGGCGGCGGGCTTGGATGGCGATCCACCGAGGCTGCGCCGCAGTGCTTCCATGAGGTCGATCACTTCACCCTTCGGCTCGTCCGCCAGGGCGCTGGTGATCTCTTCCCCTTCGATCTTGCGCTGGATCAGACCGCGGATGCGCTCGCGAACTTCGTCGCGGTACTGCTCCGGCTGGAACGTGTCGCTGGCGCTCATCTCCGCCAGTTGGATGGCCATCTTCAGCTCGCTGTCCTTGACCTCGGCATCTCCGAGGTCGAGCTCCTCGATGGCGCGGATCTCGTTCGGGTAATAGAGCTGTTGCATGACCAGCCCCTTGCCGAGGGGGCGAATGATCACCAGATAGCCCTTCCCCCGAGCCGCGTACTTGCCGAGCGCCCAACGACCCGTCTCCTGAAGCGCGCGGGCCAGCAGCGCATAGGCGCGCGGACCCCCTTTGTCGGGACCGATGTAGAACGGCTTGGCGAAATAGATCGGATCGATGAGGTCGGACTTCACGAACTCCGTGATCTCGATCTGCTGCGTGCTTTTCTCTTCGAGCTGCTTGAGCTCGTCTTCCTCGAAGAGCACGTATTGGCCTTTCGAGAATTCATAGCCCTTCACGATCTCCGTGCGCTCGATGGTGCGCTCGTCCTTGGGACAGAAGAGCTGCTGTTGGACACGGCTCCCACACTCCTTGTGGAGCATGTTGAAGGCGATCTTTTCCGACGACTCGGCAGCGGAGAAGAGCTTCACCGGGATGGAAACGAGTCCGAACGCGATCTGTGCTGAGGCAATGGCACGCGGCATGGTGACGACTCTCCTGCGAAGGATTCAACGGAGCTCCGGGAGCCTTTACTCCGAACCGGAAAACGGTGCCCAGGAACGTGTGCAATCTTACAATGCGCCGGGGTGAAAGCAGAAACCAAACGGAAAACGGGAGCGCGCCGGCAGCCGACTGCAGGCAGAGGCGAGGCTCTCACCCGCGATCAGACGATCTGGGCCGCCGTGCGACGGATTCCCCGCGGCCTCGTGGCCACGTACGGGCAGGTGGCCGAGCTGGCCGGCCTCGAAGGACACGCCCGCCAGGCGGGCTACGCCCTGCACAACCTTCCTGAGGGCAGCACCGTGCCCTGGCACCGCGTCATCAACGCCAAAGGCGAGATCAGCCCCCGCAGCTCGGGCGACTCCCACGAACTGCAACGGATGCTCCTGACCGCCGAAGGGGTGTCGATCGATGATCGAGGACGCATCGATTTGAAGCGCTTTCTGTGGAGCGTACAATCGCCGCATGGCAAGCGCCGTCCACAGCGACCCTGAGATCATGAGTGGGTTACCCGTGTTTCGTGGAACCCGCGTTCCGGTGAAGGCGTTGTTCGACTACCTCGAGAACGGCCATCCCCTGGATGAGTTCCTCGACGACTTTCCTTCGGTCTACAAAGATCAGGCTTTGGCAGCACTCGAGGAGGCTCGCGAGTTGCTGATGGCGCCATTCGATGCGGCTGTTGCTCGATGAGTGCATGCCGCGCCGATTCGCGCGCGGCCTGACCGATCATCACGTCGCCACCGTGCAGAGCATGGGCTGGAGAGGAGTCAAGAACGGCGCTCTCTTGGCGCGTGCACGCGAAGAGTTCGACGTCTTCATCACCATCGACCGCGGCATTCCTCACCAGCAGAACCTGGCCAGAGAGACTCTCGGCATCGTGCTCCTCCGCACGCGGAGCAACGACGTGGACGTTCTGATGAACCTATTACCGAAGGTGCGAGAGGTTCTCCGACTGGTCGCACCTGGAAAGATCCTCGTCGTCGAGTAGCGTGACTCGAAGCTTGGCCTTAAAGGCCAGTTGCCGGTTGCCGATCGCGAGAGGCTCCATCACCACGAAACCCCTCAGACAACCAGCAACCAGCAACCAGCAACAACAGCAAAGAGCTACCGCTGCACCGACACCGGCGGAACCACTACCGGTTTCCGGGGAGTCTTGGTCAACTGGTCGAGCAGCACCTTCACTGCCATCTCCAGCGACGGATCCTGTCCAGCGGCCACGCGATCGGGGCGATCCACCACTTCGATGTCGGGGGACACGCCCGCACCTTCCACGGCCCACATCCCTTCGGTGTCGAAGAAGCGGAACTGCGGCGCGGAAATGCTGCCCCCATCCATGAGGCCGGGATTTCCGGAGATGCCGATCAGCCCGCCCCAGGTGCGCGTGCCGATGATCGTGCCCAGGCCGCGCTTGCGGAAATAGTACGGGAGCGCGTCACCCCCCGAGGAGGAGTAGCCGTTGATCAGCATGGCCTTGGGACCGGAGTGCGCGTAGGCCGGAGTGGCGGACGGTTTTACGCCGCGGCGCGCCCAGTAGTTGAGCACAGGGCGGTCGAGCAACTCGATCATGCGATCGGGGATGAAGCCGCCGCCGTTGTAGCGATCGTCGATGATCAACGCCTCCTTGTCCACCTGCGGATAGAAGGCCTTGAACAACTCGCGATTCCCCTCCGAGCCGGTGTTGGGCAAATGCATGTAGCCGATCCGGCCGCCGGAGGCCTTCTCGACGTAGGCCCGTCGCGAGGCCACCCAGTCCAGATAACGGAGATTGGTCTCGCGCTTGACGGGCCGCACCTTCTCTTCGTGCGCGCCCGCGGCCGTGGGCGTGGAGTTGACGAGCAACGTGACCACGCGGTCGGCCTTGTTCTCCAGCAGCCGGTAGAAGTTGGCGACGCCCTTCGTGGAAACGCCGTCCACGGCCAGGATGTACTCGCCGGTGTGGACCTTCACTCCAGGCTCGGTCAGCGGGGAGCGGAAGTCATCCTGCCAGTTCTCACCAGGGAAGATCTTTGCGATGCGGAACACGCCGGAGTCGGCCACGATCTCCGCGCCGAGCAATCCGTTCTCCACGCGCGGGCCGTTCACGTCCGAGGGCGAGCCGACATAGACGTGACCTGCGTTCACCTCTCCGGCCACCTCGCTGAGGATGTAGTCGAGGTCTGCGCGGTGCGCGACGAACGGAACGAGCTGGGCGTACTTCTCCTTGATCGCGTTCCAGTCGTTCCCGTGCATGTTCGGGTCGTAGAACCAGTCCCGCAGAATGCGCCAGGCGTCGTTGAACTCCTGCGCCCATTCGGCGGGAGGATCGACCCGGGTCTGCATCGTGTCCAGCTTCAGCAGAGTTTCGTTTGGCTTCTGCCCCGGCTTCGGATCGATGATCGTGAAGTTCGGGCCGATGGAGGCGATGATCTTTCCGCCGCCCGGCGCAAGGTCATAGGCGCGCACGGACTCGAGAATCGTCTCTTCCTTGCGGTCGTCGATGTTGTAGAGCTTCAGCGAGCGATCGGCATCACTGCCTTTGATGTAGAGGATGCCGTTGGCGACGGCGTTGAGCGCGCCATAGGCGCCCGAGGGACCGGGGATGGCCCGCACCCGGCTCTCGAAACCAACCGGGTCGATCTTGACCACGACCTTGCCGGCAGCCGGCGCCGCTTCCTTCTTGGCCGGCTCTTCGGCGGCCGGAGTGGCCGGAGCGGGCATGCTGCTCTTCTCTTCGTCACTCTGGGGGAGGAACAACGCCGGGCCGTCCGCGGAGAGCATTCCGACGTAGACCCGCGTGGGGTCGGTGTAGACGTAGTTGAACTCCCACGCACTGAACGTGAGATTGAAATCGCGGTTGGAGAGGAAGTAGAGGTAACGGCCCTTCGGATCGAACACCGGCTCGGTGTCGTCCGTGAGCCCGCTGGTCAGCCGGTACGACCGGCCTTCGCCGACGTTGTGCACGTAGATCGAATTGAAACGCGCCTCGTTGAGCTTCGTGTACGCCAGCCATCGCGAGTCGGGCGACCACCGGTACTGCGTGATGTCGTTGTACTCGTCCTTGTCGACCGTGGAGAGCTTTCCGCTGGCCACGTCGAGGACGTAGAGCGAGAGGCTCTTGTCGCCGAAAGCGAGCATCTTGGAGTCAGGGGACCAGGCCGGCGTGAACCGCCAGGACTTACTGCCCGTCGTGATCTGCCGCTCCTCCCCGCTCCCGTCGGCCGGACGCACCACCACCTCGTAGTCGCCGGAACGATCGCTCAGATAGGCCAGCCATCTCCCGTCCGGAGACCAGGAGGCGTCGCGCTCGCGGATGCCGGACGTCTGCGTGACGTTGCGAATCTCCCCTTCTTTCGCCGGAACGGTGAAGATCTCGCCACGGGCCACGAAGAGGGCCCGGGCCCCGGCCGGCGAGAGCGAGAACGATTCGATGTTGTTCTTGACGTTGCGAAAGTTCGGAAGCGTGTTGCGGAAGTCGCCGTAAACGTGGACGGGGATGCGCTCGCTCTTCTGCGTGGCGGCGTCGAAGCGGTAGAGATATCCGCCGTTCTCGTACACGATCTGCGCGTCGTCGCCACTGGGCCAGAGCACGTCGTAGTCGGAGTGCGTGGTGACCCGTCGCGACTGTTTGGAGCCGAGGTCGTAGGCCCAGAGATTCAGCTTGCCGGCGCTGGTCTGGCCTTCTTCCGCCGGACGGTCGGAGGTGAAGTAGATGGTGTTGCCGATCCAGACCGGCTGGTTGTCGGTGAAGGGCGTGTTGGTGATCTGCTCGGCGCGGTTGGAGACCAGGTCGTAGATCCAGACGTCCTGGGCCCGGCCACCCCGGTACCGCTTCCACGTGCGGAACTCGCGCTCGATGGGCGTGTAGACCACCTTCGAGCCATCCGGCGAATACGCGCCGCCACCCCCTTCAGGGATGGCCAGCGGTGTCTCCATGCCGCCCGCGAACGGCACGACATAAGGCCGCCCCATGCGGTCGCTCCACGGAAGGCGATGCGGAAGGAAGAAGATGTTCTTGCCGTCCGGCGTCCAGTCGAGAACCCGGTTGTCGATGCCTCCGCGGGGAGGAAGGTTGCCGACGTCGTTGTAGAACGTGAGCTGCCGCGGCTGTCCGCCGTCCGTGCTGATCACGAAGACCTGACGGCTCCCGCTGTAGTCACCGGTGAAGGCGATCCAGCGTCCGTCCGGCGAGAACTTGGGGAAGTACTCCATTCCCGTGTCGGAGGTGAGCCGGCGCGCATCGCCCCCTTTGCTCGAGACCAGCCAGAGGTCCCCGGCGTAGACGAAGGCGACCTGGTCCCCGTGAATGTCGGGTTGGCGCAAGAGTCGCGTAAGACGATCCTGGGCACCCGCGCTCACCGCGAAGGCGGCCAGCGCAAGAAGTATGATCAGTTTTCTCATGGCGTCGCTGCATAACATGGATTGGGAGGCTCTTCAATGCATCGCTTCGTTTCGTTGCTAATCCTTCTCACGCTCACCCTCGGCTGCGCCACGACCAACTCCACCCGTCCCACCACCATTGCCAAGCCGGAGATCGAAGCGTTTCTCGTCCAGTCGCTGCACTTCGGCGGCGGGAGCGTGGCACCGGCCACCATCGAAGTGCGGATCACCAACCGCGCAAAAGTGCCCATCGTGGCCCGCCGCATCTCCATCGACTCGCCGGGCATGCAGGAGTACACGATCAGCCGCGGCAGCCGTGAGATACGCGAGGTCATCAATCCCGGGGAAACCAAGCGGGTGAACATCTTCGCGGAAGCGACCGCCCTGACGGGGATCACCAACGTCACCGAGCCTCTGTCGCTTCGCGCGGTGATCGACTTCGAGTCCGGCAAGACGGTCTGGCGCGAAGTTGAGTTGATGATGCGCTGAAGTCCGGCGCCTACAACCAGCGCACCGTGAAGTCGGTCAGGAACTTTTTCAGCTTCCCCTTGTAAGGTGGGAAGAGGAGCTCGATGGCGCTGAAGCGGAGGTGCTGATTGAGCACGCCCCGCGCGTTGGAGAAGGCTTCGAAGCCGTAAAAGCCGTGGCCCTTGCCCACGCCGCTGTTGCCGACGCCGCCGAACGGCAGGTTGAGGTGGTAGAAGTGGATGAGGGTGTGGTTGACGGTCGTGCCGCCCGCGCGCGTGCGGTCGAGAATCCTGCGCACCACCTTGCGGCTACGGCTGAAGATATAGAGGACCAGCGGTTTCTCTTTCTCTTCGATGAGCCGGAGCGCCTCGTCGAGCGAGCGGTACGTGAGCACCGGCAGCACCGGGCCGAAAATCTCTTCCTGCATGACCGCGGCATCGGGGGAGACGTTGGTCAGGAGCGTCGGCTCGATGGCCCGTCCGTTGGACTCACCGCCGTACGCGAACTGCGCTCCCTGCGCCACCGCTCCATCCACGAGCCGCTTCACGCGTGCGGCGTGACGGTCGTTCACGATGATCCCGCGCGCCCCTTCGCTGCCCATGGCCGTGATCGAAGCGCGCAGTTTGTTCAGAAAGGAATCGCAGACCGTCTCGTCGACAAGCAGGTAGTCGGGGGCGATGCAGACCTGTCCGGAGTTGAAGAACTTGCCCCAGGCGATCTTGCGCGCGGCCTCGTCCAGGTTCGCGGTCCGGTCGACGATCACCGGCGACTTGCCGCCCAGTTCCAGTGTCACCGAGGTGAGATGTTCCGCGGCCGCCTTCATCACCAGCTTGCCCACGGCGGGGCTGCCGGTGAAAAAGATGTGATCGAACTTCTTGCGCAGCAGCATCTCCGAGACTGAGGCATCGCCTTCGATGAGCGCCACTTCGCTCTCGTCGAAGAGGTCTGCCAGGATGCTCTTCATGCAAGCCGTCGAGGCAGGAGTCATCTCGGAGGGCTTGATCATCACGCAGTTGCCGGCAGCGATGGCCGAGACCAGAGGGCCGAGCGAGAGGTTGAACGGGAAGTTCCAGGGCGCGATGATCAGCACCACGCCCTTCGGCTCGTAGCGGATGGAGGCGGTCGAGCCCATGAGCGCCAGCCGCGTGGCGACGCGTTTCGGCTTCATCCATCGGCGAAGGTGCCGGATGGCGTGACGCGCTTCCCCGACCACGGGATAAATCTCCGAGAGGTCGACCTCCGTGGCAGGCTTGCGGTAATCCTCCCACATGGCCGAGCGGATCTCGTCAGCCCGCGCCATCACGGCGTCATGGAGGCGACGGAGTTTGGCGATGCGTTGCGCCGCCGTGGTCGCGCCGATGACCGCGCGCCGGCTCGACTGCAAAGCGTGGATCCGGTCGATCTCGGCAGACATCGAATCGTCCGCCGGGACCCGTTGCGGCGCATTCATTCCGGCAGTTTAACAGTTGCGAGCACCCGTCCTTCCCCGGGGAAGGACGGGGCTCCTGACCGACTGCCGACCTGCCAAGGTTTTGATCCCGGCCTCGCGAGCCGCAGACGCTCAGGGGAAGACGATCTCGGTGATCTCGGTGATGGGGATATGCACGAACTCGCCGGTGAGGTGGTCGCGGGCGCCGAGGTCGACGTTGTAGCGGCCTTCGCACGTGTCGGTGAAGAAGAGATCGGAGGTCTCGCCGGTACGCAGCGTCACCGTCATGCGTGCGGCATTGCCAGCCGGGCAGCACGGTCCGCTCCCGACGAGCGCGGCCGGACCGGCGATGCGCTTGAACTGCGTCCGGTGCACGCTGAGCTTGGTGCCATCGGCCTTGCAGAAATCCTCGTACTCCGAATCGCGATAGCCGCTGAAGGGCACCGGATAGCCGAACTTGAACGACTCCAGATCCACGGTCACGATCTGTCCGTCGGTGCGGTGCACGCTCACCGCCGGGGTCGGCGTGACACGGATGGTGATGTCCTTGGGATCGTTCGCGCCGACGCGCGTGCTGAAAGGCAGGTAACCGGAGCGATCGGTCTGAAGGATCAGGGCATCGACGCCGCTGGTGTTCTTGAGCTCGAAACGCCCCTGGGCATTGGTCGCGGTGATCCGCGTGCCGACGTAGACGGTCATGGCGCGCACCGGCTGGCCGGTGGAGGCGTCGAGCACGACGCCGGTCAGCGTGGGCACGGAAATGGGCACGCCCGGTCCGGGATGCGAAACCGCGCGACGCTTTGCGGCGTACGAGGGAGCGGCAACGATCACGGCGGCGACCAGGGCGGTGACAGACAGACGGCGGAGCATGGCGGGGTTCATCGATCTCCTCAGAGTCATAGTGGTGCGACGGGCGAACCGCCGCGATGGTTCTGCGATGGTAACACCGCGCTCGAAGGTTATACGCAGCAACGCGCGGAAACGTCTCGCTCGATATACTCCGGTGGCTGACTGCTTGCAAAGCACGTCAGCTTCCCTACCGGGCGGCTGCCCAACTCAACCGGAGGTGTCATGCGTTTCCCGATCTTCACGGCCGCGGCCACGCTGTTGTTCGCCGCGGCCTGCACGACTGCAGTCACATCCACGACTCCCGAGCCGGCAGCGGAAGCCGCGACCACGGCGGAGGCCACGCAATCGATGACCACGAGCGAAGCCGCTCCCCCATCCACCCCCGCGGAAGCGGGGCCCACCGTCGAAGAGGCCACGCAGTTCGTCCGCGACGCCGAGGTGCGTCTCGAACAACTGGGCATCGACCAGCAGCGTGCGGCCTGGGTTCAGGCGACGTACATCACGTACGACACGCAGATGATCGCCGCTCGCGAGAACGAGCGCCTGATCAACGCCGGCGTCGAGCTGGCCAAAGGGGCGGCTCGCTTCGATGCGCTGGAGGTGTCGTACGACGTCCGCCGCAAGCTGAATCTCATCAAGCTCGGCCTCGTCTCTCCGGGTCCCTCCGATCCCGCCGTCACCGCGGAACTGGCCCGCATCGCCGCCGAGCTCGAGGCCACCTATGGATCCGGCGAGTACTGTCCCCCCGGCGCCAAGGGTGAGGCCTGTCTGGACATCAACGAGATCTCCAACATCATGCGCACGAGCCGCGATCCGAAGAAGCTGCTCGAGGTCTGGCGCGGCTGGCACACGGTCTCCCCGCCCATGCGCGAAAAGTACACGCGCTTCATCTCCATCATGAATCAGGGCGCGCGCGAGCTCGGCTATCCCGACACCGGAGCGATGTGGCGCTCGAACTACGACATGACCCCGGACGCGTTCGCGGCGGAGATGGACCGCCTCTGGGGTCAGGTCAAGCCGCTCTACGACTCCCTGCACTGTTACGTGCGCGCCGGCCTTTCGAAGAAATACGGCTCGGACGTGGTCTCTCCCACCGGCCCCATCCCCGCGCACCTCCTCGGCAACATCTGGGCGCAGGAGTGGGGCAACATCTACGACGTCGTGGCCCCTCCGAAATCGAGCGCCGGCTTCGATCTCACCAGCATTCTCCAGAAGCGCAAGGACATCGACGCACTTTCCATGGTCCGCACCGGCGAGGGTTTCTTCACCTCACTCGGCTTCGAAAAGCTGCCGCAGACGTTCTGGGAGCGCTCGATGTTCGTGCAGCCGCGTGACCGTGAGGTGGTCTGTCACGCCAGCGCCTGGGACATCGACAACCAGGACGACCTGCGTTTGAAGATGTGCATCGAGAAGACGTCCGAAGACTTCACCACCGTTCATCACGAGCTGGGACACAACTTCTACCAGCGCGCCTACAAGAACCAGCCGTACCTCTACAAGAACAGCGCGAACGACGGCTTCCATGAGGCCATCGGCGACACCATCGCGCTCTCGGTCACGCCCGCGTATCTGGTGAAGATGAAGTTGATCGAGAAGGAGCCGCCTGCCTCGGCCGACATCCCGCTGCTGCTGCGCGACGCGCTCGACAAGATCGCCTTCCTCCCCTTTGGCCTGCTCATGGACAAGTGGCGCTGGGGCGTCTTCTCCGGACAGATCGCTCCCGGCGACTACAACAAGGCCTGGTGGCAGCTCCGCGAGCAGTACCAGGGAATCGCCCCCGCGGGCGAGCGCGGAGAAGAGCTCTTCGATCCGGGCGCCAAGTACCACATCCCCGCGAACGTCCCGTACGCGCGCTACTTCCTGGCGCGCATTCTTCAGTTCCAGTTCCACCGCGCCCTCTGCGAGACCAGCGGCTACAAGGGTCCGCTGAACCGCTGTTCGATCTACGGCAATCAGGAAGCCGGCGCACGGCTGGCCAAGACGCTGGAGATGGGCGCCAGCCGCCCCTGGCCGGACGCGCTGGAAGCGCTGACGGGCCAACGCCAGATGGACGCAACCGCGATCGTGGACTACTTCCAACCGCTGGCCGTCTGGCTCAACGAACAGAACAGGGGGCGGCAGTGCGGGTGGTGAGTTGCGAGGGAGAGGGACGCCGCCACAATTCCGCCGCAATGCGCGGCTCGTGATTCCTTGATCGAGCCGCTGCGCTGCCGCGGAGCGGGCGCTCAATGGCCAGGTCATGGAACAGACATCTTCGACGTATCGACTGGAACGCTGGCTGGCCGTCCTGCTCTCGCTGCTCTTCTTCCTCCCCTTCCTCGTGAGGGGATGAGGACCTTCGCCGATCCCTCGCGAGGAGCTCTCCCCTCAGCGGCGAGACGCCGCTGAGCCAGCCGGCGGGACGCCGGCGCTCCAGGCGCGATCATGCACTCGGAGACGACGGTGGCGACTCGCCGAGGAGCGCTGGCGTCTCGCCGGCTGGACCGCAGGCGTCCTCGCCTGCGCCGCGTGGCGGTCGATGGGGACCCTGCCTCTCGCGCGAATGGCCGGGCCTCACAACGCGCATCTCTCCCAGGCACGCTGCCCCCACTCAGCGGCGAGACGCCGGCGTTCCAGGCCATGATGAAAATCATCGCCGGGTCAGGCGCAACACTTCGCGCACGCGC
>JBDTOZ010000300.1:0-1641 GCA_039932995.1 Acidobacteriota bacterium
GGACTCTCCTATAAACTGGCCGCACTCATGCAGCGAGCGGGGGATTGATGCCGTATCGAATTCTGGTCATCGATGATGAAACGGGGATCCGGGAAGCCATCCGGATGACCCTGGAGTACGAAGGCTACAAGATCGACGAGGCGCGCTCGGGGCAGGATGGGCTGGACAAGGCCGCCAAGGTCCCCTACGACGCCATCCTCCTCGACATCAAGATGCCCATCCTGGACGGCATCGAGGTGCTCGAGAACCTTCGCGAGCAGAAGATCCTTACCCCGGTGGTGATGGTCTCCGGCCACGGCGACGTGCACACCGCCGTCGAGTGCACCAAGCGCGGGGCCTATGACTTCCTCGAGAAGCCGCTCAATCGCGACAAGCTGCTCCTCACCGTGCGCAACGCCGTGCGGCAGCGCTCGCTGGAAGAGGAGAACACCGAGCTCAAAGAGAAGCAGGAGAAGGAGTATCAGCTCATCGGCCAGTCGCCGCTGATGGCCGATCTGAAGTCGCAGATCGACCGGGCCGCGCCGACCAAAGCCACCGTGCTGATCACCGGAGAATCGGGCACCGGCAAGGAGCTCGTGGCGCGCGAGATCCATCGCAGCTCCTCGCGCTCGAAGCAGCCCTTCATTCAGGTGAACTGCGCGGCCATCCCCGATGAGCTGATCGAGTCCGAGCTGTTCGGCCACGAGAAAGGCTCGTTCACCGGCGCTGTCCGCAAGCAGACCGGCAAGTTCGTCGCCGCCGACGGCGGCACGATCTTCCTGGACGAGATCGGCGACATGTCGCTGCGCACGCAGGCCAAGGTGCTGCGCGTCCTGCAGGAAGGGGACGTGGAACCGGTGGGCTCGGCCGCCGTAGTGAAGGTGGACGTACGGGTCATTGCCGCGACCAACAAGGACCTGACCGAGGAGATCCGCAACGGACGCTTCCGCGAGGACCTGTACTACCGGCTGAACGTGATCCCCATCCGCACGCCGCCGTTGCGCGAGCGGCGCGATGACGTCCCGGTCCTGGCCCAGCACTTCGCTCGGCTCTTTTCGGAAGAGCACAACTATCACCCGAAGAAGTTCACGCCGAATGCCCTCAGGGCCCTCGGCGACGCTCCCTGGCGGGGCAACGTCCGCGAGCTGCGGAACATGATCGAGCGGCTGGTGATCATGGTTCCGGCCGATTCGATCGACGTCAGCGACCTGCCGGCGGAGTTCTTCCGCACCCCGGTCGATATCATCAGCACGGCCATGCGTCTCTCGACGCTGCAGGATTTCAAGGACGAGGCGGAGAAGGCCTTCATCGTGGCCAAGCTCCGCGAACACGGCTGGAACGTCTCCAAGACCGCCGAGGCCATCGACACTCCGCGCTCCAATCTCTACAAGAAGATCGAGCAATACAACATCAAGCGCGAGACCGGCGGAGCGGACGCTTCGCGGATTGAGGATTGAGGATTGGGCGCTACGCGGATTGAGGATTGAGAATTGAGGATTGAGGATTGGGCGCTGGCGCGGATTGAGGATTGAGGATTGAGAATTGAGGATTGCGATGAGGACTGAGCGCTGAGCGAATTGAGGATTGCGATGAGGACTGAGGATTGAGGAAGAATCGAAAAGAGGCGAAAGAGATAGAGGTCGAGGCCAGCGGAGAATCCTC
>JBDTOZ010000301.1:0-12892 GCA_039932995.1 Acidobacteriota bacterium
ACTCCGGTAAGGGGCCGCGGGCATCCTGCCCGCGGTGGACTTTGTTCTGTGGAGCAGCGCCCTCCGTCCTTCTCAAACGAGCTCACCGCCACCCAACCAGCCACCAGCAACCAGCAACCCAAAGGCACCGGGAATCTTCCTTGCAACCGGACGCGAGATTGGTGAATCGAGATCGAGAGAGAGTGACCCTCACCTGCGCCGACTGCGGGAGCACGCAGAGCGTTCCTGGGGAGCTGCCGTCGGGAGCGGTGGTGCGTTGTCACCGCTGCGACCGGGTGCTGGGGAGGCGGCGGGCCACCGGCCTCGACGTTCCGTTGGCCACCGCGGCCACGATGTTCCTGCTCCTCCCGCCGGCCGTGTTCATGCCCCTGATGGATTCCACCATCCGCAACCTCGTCTTCGAGGAGAGCCGGCTGGTCTCCAGCGTGCCGGTCATCTACAGCGAGGTCTGGTTCCCGTTCGCCTTCGGCTTCCTCTTCTTCGCCTTTCTCTTTCCAGCCATCCGCGCCCTCTTGCTGGTGGTCGTGCTCAGCTCGTTGCGGTTCGGATGGAAGGTCTGGCAGGCCGGCAGGATCTTCCGCTGGAGTGAGGAGCTCCGGCTCTGGAGCATGACGGACGTGGTGGTCATCGCCGGCGTCGTCGCCTACTTCCGCGCCGCGGTGCCGGCGGAAGTGGAGGTGCGTGTGGGTGCATGGTGCTACATCACCGTGGCCCTTCTCTCGATCGCCACCGATCTCGCGCTCGACCGCCGCGCGATCTGGAACGCCATCCTGCCCGACCGCACGTCCGCCACGACCGAGCGTCACATCGCATCCTGTGACGCCTGTGAGATGGCCGTGGCCTCGCGACGGCCCGGCGACCCCTGCCCCCGTTGCGGGGCCACGCTCGACCGCGACGTCACGCGGCGCTTCGTGCCCGCCTTTGCCGCCCTGGCCGCGGCCCTTCCCCTGGCACTGCCCGCCTACGCCGCCGCCATCATGGTCAACGATCAACTGACAGGAGTGCTCGAGCACACGGTCATCGGCACGATTCAACTGCTGGCCGATCACGGCTACGGGCAGGTGGGCGTGGTCATCCTCGTGGCGGGCATCGCCATCCCCATCGCGGAGCTGATCGGCCTCCTGTGGCTGCTGGTGCGCGTCCGCTATCCGAAGCGCCAGGGGCTGGTCTTGCGCACGCGTACGTACCGCATGCTCCGGCGACTGGTGCGCTGGCCGATGATCATCCCCTTCATCGCCGCCATCGCCGCCCCGATCGTCAACTTCCGGGGCATCGACGACATCGTGGCCGGCCCCGGCGCCACGCCGCTGTTTCTGCTGATCGCGCTGATCATGTTCGCCGTCTGGCTGTTCGAGCCGAAGCTGATGTGGAAGACCGCCGGAGAATCGCGATGAGCGAATACGACCAGCACGAAGTGGAGCGCAGACATGAAGACCCCGAGGCCAACGTGCGGGTGCAGAAGTGGTCGCCCTGGATCTGGATCGTCCCGGTGCTGGCGGTCTTCTTCGCCGGCTGGATGATCGTCCGCTACGGTTTCGGGGGCGGCGACATCACGGTGCGGTTCTCCGAAGCACGGGGCCTCGATCGCTACAGCCCGGTCCGTTTTCGCGGAGCGAAAGTGGGCACGGTCCAGAAGATCACGGTGGACGAGAAGCTGGACCAGGTGGTGGTGCGCATCTCCATGGACGCCTCGATGGACTCGGCGCTCCGTAAGGGCACGCGGTTCTGGATCGTGGAACCGGGGCTGGAGGGCGGAGGAGTGGGCAGCCTGCTCTCCGGAACGTACGTCGGCATTGCGCCGGGAGAAGGTGACGAGACGCGGGAGTTCATGGGGCAGGAGTACCCGCCGGTGTTGTCCGCCCCCGAGGAGGGGAAGACGTTCATTCTCGAAGACCGCGAGCTGGGGTCGGTGGCAGTGGGCTCGCCCGTGCAATACCAAGGCATCCGCGTGGGCCGCGTCCTCGGCACCGAGTACGACGAGAAGCGCGAGATCACCGCGGTGCACGTCTTCGTCGTCCAGCGTTTCGCCGCCCGCGTCCGCCAGAGCACGCGCTTCTTTCGCGCCGGCGGTCTCTCCCTCCGCCTCGGCGGAGGAGGACTGTCGATGGGCGACGCCTCACTCTCCTCCTTGCTCAGTGCACCCATCGGCTTCTACACCCCCGAAGTCATGGCCGGCGCGCCGGTGGCCGAAGGAACGCGGTTCGAGCTTCACGACTCACGCCCGGCCGCCGTGGCCGCCGCCGACGGTCCCCATCTCACCTACCTCACCTACTTCACCGGACCGATCGGCGGACTGACCCCGGGCACCCCGGTGCAGATGAAAGGCGTGCAGATCGGACGCGTCCGCGAAGTCCATCTGCGCTACGTGCCGGAGACGGCCAGTCTCGAAACGCCGGTGACGCTGGAGATCGACCCGCGCCTGCTGGAGTTTCCGGTCACCGACACCACCACCCGCGCGGAGCTGCGCAACACGATGAACGACGCCCTCGCCAGGATGGTGCAGAAGGGGATGCGCGCCACGCTGGCCACCAGTCTCGTGCTGCCCGGCGCCAGCGCCGTGAATCTCGACACCGTGGCCAGGCCCGGAACGGGACGGCTGGTCGTGACGAACGAGCCACCCATCATCCCCGCCGCCACGAATGGCAACGGCATCGAGGGCGCGATGGCCGCCATCGGCGACGTGGCCGACACGATCCGCAACCTGCCGCTGCAGGAGATCGCCGGCAATCTGCAGCGGGCCTCGCAACGGATCGACCAGTTGACGAGCGATCCCGCGCTCGATCAAAGCCTGCGGCGCTTGAACACGTCGCTGGCCGAGATCGAGAAGGCCTCGAAGGTCGCCGGAGAGAACGCCGGCCCCATCGCCAGGAGTCTGCGCAACGCCGCGGAATCGGCGGAGGCCACCACCACGAAGGTGGGACAGAACATCGACCCCATCGTGGCCAGCCTGCGCAATGCCGCGGATGCGGCCGAGGCGGCGGCGAAGAGGGCAGAGGCGTTGATGGGCACCTCGCAGAAACAAGGCTATGACGTCGCGGAGCTGATTCGGGAGCTGACCCGCGCGGCGGAGTCCGTACGCGCACTGGCCTCGTACCTCACCGAGAATCCGGACGCGCTGCTCAAGGGGAGACGCGAATGATCCAACGCCGCACGCTGGCCATCCTCCTGGTCGTGCTCACCACCGGTTGCGGTTTCCTCAAGAGGCCGCCGAATCAGTTCTACTCGCTCGAGATCATCGCGCCGCAAGGCGCGGTGGCCTCGGTCACCGGTCTGCCCATCGGCATCGACGGCATCGAGCTCCCGCCCGGCCTCGACCGCCGCGGCATCGTCCTCCGCGGCGCCAATCACCAACTCGAAGTGCGGGGCACGCATCAGTGGGCCTCCCCTCTCGAAGACATGGTCCTGCACACGCTGGCGTTCGATCTCGCCGACCGCATCCCGCTGGGCATGATGGTCCTGCCCGGCCAGTCCAAACCCTCCGGCGCCATGCGCTCGCTCTCCATCGTCTTCGAAGACCTCGCCCCCGGCCCGGACGGCGTCTTCGTCCTCGACGCGCGCTGGACGCTCACCGCCGCCGGCGCTCCCGCGCTGACCGGCCACGAACGCATCACCACTCCCCTGGCCTCGACCGAAAGCGCCAGTGTGGTCTCCGCGATGAGCGCCACACTGGCGACGCTGGCGGAACGGATCGTGGCCAGGATGTGAGGGGTCCGGTTGGCGGGGTCCGGTTGGCGGGTTCCGGTTGGCGGTTGGCGGTTGGCGGTTGGCGGTGGATGGCCGATCCTACGCGGTTCACGCTTCGCCGTTGACGCTTCGCGGTTGACGCTTCGCCGTTGACGCTTCGTCGTTGACGCTTCGTCGTTGACCCTTCGCGGTTGGCGCTTCGCGGTTGGCGATTGCGTTCGTGACGCTTCGCCGTGACGCTTCGCCGTTGGCGCTTCACCGTTGGCTTCGCGGTTGTGAAGCACCGTCCCGTCATTCAACGCCGGAGGCGTTTCGGACATTTGCCGGGGGCGAGCGCCTTTGGCGCGCTGCCCCCGGATCGGTGCGACCGAATCTCCAACCCCGGCAGGGGTGCCGGAAAAAGACTCGCCGTCTCCATGCGCGCCGCAATGCGCTTCCCGCCAACCGCCACCGCCAACCGTCAACCGCCAACCGCCAACCGCCAACCGTCAACCGTCAACCGCCAACCGCCACCGCCACCGCCAACCGTCAACCGTCAACCGCCACCGCCACCGCCAACCGTCAACCGCCAACCGCCAACCGCCACTCCCTACCCGAAAGGGCAGCCTTCCTCCCATCCGTCCGTGTGGGGGTCAGCCACCCGCGCGAGGGTCGTGACGGCGAAGGCATCCCCTCAGAATCAACGTCCGGCCTCCATGAGTAGACAATACGCATTCTTCATGACGCCGAAACGCTTCTGGGTCCTGGCCATCCTCATCGCCGTCGGCGGTGTGCTCGTCTTGGACGCGGCGCGCTACGGCGTGATCGGACAGGTGGGTTGGCAGCAACGCATCCTGCTCAATCTGACCTCCGTCGCGGCCATCCTCCTCTTTGCCACGGTGATTTTTCGCTTCACGGGAAAGATGGAATCGCAACTGCGCCGTCACAACGAGGAACTGCTGGCCCTTCACAGCGCGAGCCTCGACGTCACCGAGGCGCTGGAGCTCGAGGTCGTACTGAAGAGAGTGGTCGAGCAGGCTCGCAAACTCGTCGGGGCGAAGTACGGCGCGGTCTCGGTGATCGATCGCGACAACCACATCGTCTCGTTCATCACTTCGGGCATCAGCCCCGAGGATCGCGCGGCCATCGGTCCTCCCCCGGTAGGCCACGGCCTGCTCGGCGTCGTGCTGCATCAGGGCCAGCACCTCCGCCTCGGCGATCTCACCCGGCATCCTCAGTCGCACGGATTTCCGGCCAATCATCCGCCGATGCACTCCCTCCTGGCCGTCCCCATTCCCTGCAAAGGACCCTTCCTCGGCAATCTCTACCTGACCGAAAAACTCGAACCGGGCCACTTCAACAAGGCCGACGAAGAGACGCTGGTGCGGTTCGCGGTCCCGGCGGCGCTGGCCATCGACAACGCCCATCTCCACGAGCAGGTCGCCGAGCTGGCCGTGGCGCAGGAGCGCCTGCGGATCGCGCACGAGATGCACGACGGCCTGGCCCAGATGCTCGGCTACGTGAACACCAAAGTGCAGGCCGCCCAGGCCTATCTGCAGCGCCAGAAACCGGAGGAGGCGGCCGTGCAGTTGCACGAGTTGGGGACGGCGGCGCGGCAGGCTTACGGCGACGTCCGCGAGTCGATCGTGGGACTGCGCTCCCTCCCCGGCGCCAGCCGCGTGCTGTCGGAGGTGCTCGAAGAGTATCTCCAGCTATGGGAGTCCATGAGTCACGTCTCGACCTGGCTGCGCGTCGACTCCTCGGTGCAACTGCCGCCCGCCCAGGAGCTGCAGATCGTGAGGGTCGTCCAGGAAGCGCTCACGAACGTGCGCAAGCACGCCCGAGCGACTCGGGTACGCGTGGAGATGAACCGCGAGAACGGCAGACTGGTCACCCTGATCGTCGACGACGGCGTCGGCTTCGTCCAAGGTTCGCGCACGAGGAGCGAGCTTCCGCGGTTCGGCCTCTCCACCATGCGCGAGCGCGCTGAGAGCATCGGCGGCACACTCACGATCGAAAGCGCCGCCGGCGCCGGCACGACCGTGCGCTTCACCTTGCCACTGTCGGAAACGACAGAGTAGCGGGCCTCCCTCACTCCGCGCGCAAGGCCACCGTGGCCCCGATCCGCGTCGCCCGGCGCGCGGGCAGAGAACAAGCCAGCAGACCGACCGCGAGGAACAGCGCCGCCGAACGCCGGCGCCCGCGCGCCTCTGGAGTTTGGCCATTTGTCGCGGGAAATTGCGCCGGGCAGGATGCCCGCGCCCCATGGCTGAACGCGCCAAAGGCACTCCGGTAAGGGGCCGCGGGCATCCTGCCCGCGGTGGACTTTAGTCGGTGGAGCGGTGGACTTCAGTCCACCGGCTGGCGCGTGGGCGTCTCGCCCGCGCGCCTCTGGAGCTTGGCCACTTGTCGCGCGGGAAATTGCGCCGGGCAGAATGCCCGCGCCCCATGGCTGATCGCGCCAAGGCACTCCGGTAAGGGGCCGCGGGCATCCTGCCCGCGGTGGACTCGAAAAGGGCATTGCGCCGATTTCGGGCTGTCCACTGTGGGGTGTTTACGCCGGAGGCGTTACGGAGATCAGCCGGGGGCAAGCGCCGAAGGCGTGCCGCCCCCGGAAACGGATGATCGAGACTTCAACCCCGGCAGGGGTGCCGGAGTCCGCGACCCTTCCGGGGTCGAATGTCTGTGGCGCGAGACCGCTCTCAAGCTTTGAGAAACCGCTCATGGCGAACCGGAGCCGGGACCCGCGGGAGAGAGTGGTAAGGCGCCACCATCTCGACGAAACGACAGTCCACAAGGCGGTGCGAGGCGCGCTTCGGACAGCTTCGCAAGAGCAGCAGCGTTCGTGCCGTGCTCAATACGGATAACATTTCGAATGTACTCCACGTCTTTCGCGTTATCGTTGTTGTGCGCGGAGCATGAGGGAACGGTCACAAGCTTGCTCCGCGAGTAGGAAGGCGGAAAGAACGACTCGGGCGGAACGTGTTCATCGCCAGTAGCTGGCGCCGTGCACGCGTAGCACCGATCCACCTTCGGATTGAAACGTCGTCTGCGCCTCTTCCTTGGCATATGGTCGGAACACGCTGTGTGCCTCGTCATCCATCGCCGCGTGTCGCTCTATTGGGATCTCTCAGGGCGACGGCTCAAGCGTCGCCCGAAGTGTCACTGGAGTACCTGCTTGAACCAACATCTGTCGAGCCCAGTGGGAGTATCCAGTGCGTCGCACTTCAACCTGATGGGTTCCCGCCGAGAGGCGGAAGTTTCTAAGGGGAGTAGTCCCAACGAACGTGCCGTCAACGTACACTTCGCCGTCCGCCGGTTCCGAGAGAACGTCAATTGGGACTGCGGCGAGATCCGGAGTCGCCAGAGATGCGACCTCGGCGCCTATTGGGACCGACTTCCACCCTCGTGCCGCAAGGCACTCACTCCTTCGCCGCACGATGTTCATTCCAAGAGCGATGGAACCCGCGATATTGGCGGCGGGTAACACCTCCTCCTCCTTCGCCTCTTTCTCGCATTCGTAGTAGTCTCTTTCGTAATAAGCCTTCCGGTTGACTTCATTGACCCACTTGTATGTCGGTGGCCCAGAAGCGCAGCTCACGACCAGAGCGACGAGTGGCAAAACCGAGTGGAGCGTGTGTTGCATGATCGTAATGCTAGCACCACGAACGCTGCGTGGCGCCGGCTAACTCATAGGACTCTACACCGCATCCCCCACGCAAAATTCGAGCTGACCGCGAACCGCGTGTGAGGCCGAGGCACGTGTTTGAGAAGTGAACCGGATGCGGTGATGAGTTCAGTTGGACGAAGCCGCGGGCCTCTTGGGAAAAGTATGGCTCCGAGCTGGGTGGGTGGGCACGAGGAGTCGTCGCAGGGCGAGGTTCAAGCGACTGAATCGGGACGAGTAGCGTCGAATCGGACGGGGATCAGCGCCTGTAATGCCCGATCTGGAGAGCGGGCGCCGCGGTCGATCCGCGCGTTCCGGCATTGAGACGAACCTCTTCCGACGCCACGACAACGATACTCGAACGAATAGGTCCGTCAGGCGAATGCGGCGAGCTGCGCCGTGTATCCGGACCCGCTGGCGCGCTGATCAAAAGCCGTCCCCATACGCACCGCCCATCCGTGTCGTGGCCGTCTCGAATACCGTCACCGCGCTGTTCGCCAGAGTTGTCAGAATCAGACGATGTCGAGCGGCGATAAATGCTCGCCGCATATCGGTGTCCGCGCCGATGAACAAATGCTCTCCTCAGCTACCGTCAGCGGACGGCGACAGCCGCATGTTGGTAAACTACATCGCTGCAACAAAATGAGCACTCTCTTCTTGCATAGTTACAGGCCATGCAGAGGTGACAAGAAAGGAACGAGTCGTGGGCACAGACATACACGCTTTCATCGAGTACCGCCTGGCGTCTGATGATATTTGGCGGACGTACGGTGAGGTATTTTTGGAGCGAGAGTATGGTCTTTTTGCCGCAATAGCGGGCGTTTGTGCCACGGAAGACACCACCACTTTGTTCGAACCGCGTGGATTTCCGGCCGACGCCTCTGCATTCGCGCAACGGGCATACTATGCCCACATCGTGCCGGACAAAGAATTCGTCCATGATGGGTCGTCGCGGTTCGTTCGCGCGAGCGACGTCGCCGGCATCATCAACAGTGGCGGACATTACCGACATCAATCGAAGGACATGATTTCTCATCCAGATGCGCTATACCCCTCATGGCTGAGCATCAGCGAGATTCAGTGCGCTCTGCGGGCGATCGGGATCGGAAACGAAACACTCGGCATTGGCTGGCAACTCGCCCTCCGCACGATGCAGGTCATCGAGGCCGAGTTCCGTGCAGAAGTGCGGCTCGCATTCTGGTTTGAGATCTGAGCGCCGCCTACCTCTGGGTTGCAGCCGACGTGGCCCGTTGCGTAGCGTTGCTCCAAGTTGCACTACCATGGTGTCGCACGCTACGCGGCTGAACCCGTGGCCGTTAGTGTTAGTCCTCACACCCAATACCGAAACTCACACCCGGAGGACCGAACGATGACGAAATACCTTATCTCCTTCCCCGGACCGGCGATGGATAACCCCAACGAGGAGATGGCCGCCGTCGGCGAAGCGGCACACGCGGTCATACGCGAGGCGAAGGATGCCGGCGTCTACGTGTTCGGTGGTGGCATCAACGAGGACGTCGCGCCGCTGATGGTCGCCGCCGACGGCAGCGTCACGAACGAGACCTACCCGCAGACCAAGGAGCTCGACGGCGGCTTCTGTGTCCTGGAGCTCCCGTCACGCGAAGCCGCCGTCCAGTGGGCCGCGAAGATCGCCAAAGCCTGCCGCTGCTCGCAGGAACTCCGCGAGTTCCAGTACGACCCCGAGAGCTGACCGTGAGGCGGCCGAACCCAAGTGCACGATCAGCGCGTAAGCTCGCGACATCGGCTACTCGAGCGGCCTGCGCCCTGTCCATGACCGCGAATGCGACCACACCGGTTCCTCCATCATTTCTTCGAGCTCGGCGGCCGAAGGGTTTGACCACCTCCGCGCGTCACGATCTCCGGGAAGGAGAGCGATGATCGGGCTCCTGGGACATTCGACTGAAACAGGCAGGGTTGAAGAAATGAACATGCATCGATTCCTCATCGTCATCGAGAATGCCGGCACCAACTTCTCGGCATACTCTCCGGATCTCCTCGGCTGTGTTGCGACCGGAGACACTCGAGAAGAGACCGAGAAGCACATGTACGAGGCGATCCAGATGCACCTGGAGGGACTTCGCGAGGACGGACTTCCTATCCCGGTGTCCGAGTCGGTCGCAGAGTATCTCGTCGTGGGGGCATAACTTGCGGGTGAGCGGACTTCGGACCGCCGTCTGATGCGCTTGCCCTCACATTCCTCCCCTCGCAGCCAAGCAAATTTGAAGAGAATCACGATGGTGGCGAGCGAATCGCCCATCCGCACCACACTCTTTCATGATGAGGTTCGGCGAGCATTCGAGCTCGTGGCTGAACGTCCAGAGATCGGTGGAGTCGCGGAAGATTCGGACCGCTCGCTGGTATCCTTGCTTTCACGTTCCACGCGGCGGCCCGAAGCCGCTGAGCGGTGGGACGTTGGACGGCAGAATATGAGACTCAGGTTAGCGTTCTGCGGTTTGGTGTTGGCGGCTTTCGTATCGTGTTCGCGCTCCCAGGCGAGCGATGTGGCGGTCACGACCGAATCTGCCGTGACCAGCACACCAGGCGTTCGGCCTGCTTTCGACCCGCGATCAATCGAAATCCGCGTCATCGGACCGGAGGATGAGCTCGGCGTCAATCCGGAGGCAGACTATCGTCTCATCGTGGAGTTCACGAACAACTCCTCCGCTGCACTGCAGAACCTTGAGGGTTTCATTTCTGTCCGTGCGGCAGGCAGTGATCTCCTCGTCAATCACCCTTTCGCTGTTTCAGAGACGGTCGGCGCCGGTCGACAGCTCCGAACCGTCATTTCGCTCCCTGTGCCCGACCGTGTTGGTCGGCGGTCGGAAGTGCGTATCGAGCTTGTGTCCGCAACGGCCGTCTGATCCCAGATGGGTCGTTCCCAGCGCATAGGAATCTATACCGCGCCCCCCACACGAAGCTCGAGGCGATCGCGTAAGAGCCGGTGGACGGAGCGGCCGCTTTGAGGCGATCAGCGCGCGCGCCTTGGCGACGTTGATCGGGCAGTCGCGGTTGGCGAGGAAGCCGTAGTAGCGGACACGCGCGAAGCGCGACGGGAGAACGTGCTGCGGGAAGCGACGCAGGAGCTCGACGGCGTCGAGGTCATGGTCTTTCGCGCGTTCTGGTCCACATAGTCACGCCAGGATAAAGGTGACGTCGCGGCCATCGAACAAGCCGTCGGGCGTCGGGTCGGCGCCGCGGAACGACGGGTGCGGAACGTCATCCTGCGGTATAGACTCGTCGAGGAATCCGATGCGAACTGATCCGAGATACGAGGTCATCATCTACTGGAGTGAGGAAGACCGAACCTTCGTGGCCGAGGTTCCCGAGCTGCCGGGATGTGCATCGGACGGGCCGACGTACGAGATGGCGCTCGCGAACGTCAAGATCATCGTCCAAGAGTGGATCGAGACGGCGCAGGAAATGGGAAGGGCCATCCCAGAACCTCGCGGCCGGCTGCTCTACGCCTGAAACCGCACGCAAGTCACCCCGGTCCATGCCGCCGCGCGGAATGCACTGCGCTAAACGAACAGAAGGCAAGCCCGCGAGGGGCGACAGGGCGATCTGTCGCGCGCTACGCGCGCTCCACCTGCGTAACTCTGATTTCCCACGCCTGAAGGCGTGGGCTATTCTCTGGCGCCCGCTTTCGCAGGCGTTCCGGTGGACTAAAGTTCACCGCTCCACAGACTAAAGTCCACCGCTCCACAGACTAGACTCCACCGCTCCACAGACTAGACTCCACCGCGGGCAGGATGCCCGCGGCCCCTTGCCGGAGTGCCTTGGCTCGATGAGCCATGGGGCGCGGGCATCCTGCCCGGCGCACTTCCCGCGTCCAATGGCCAAGCTCCAAGCGCCGCTTCCGCGAGCGTATGCGGTGGACCTTGGTCCACCGCGGGCAGGATGCCCGCGGCCCTTACCGGAGTGCCGTGTCGATGGACAAGGCCAGCCGCAAACCCGCGGCGTCGAGGGGCTGGGGATGGCGCGAAGAATTGCAGGACGATCGATCATCGCGCCCGATCCTATACGGTTGGAACGACAGCATCTCCGGCGATGCGGATGGCCTGCGACCGCCACACGGGCGTCGCCGTCGGGCAGCCCGGAAGGCGGTCCGTGACTACAATACCCCCATGGCCACGCGGAAAAAGATCGAGGACAAGGTCGCGGAGATCGATCGATCCACGATCCGCTACCTGCTCACGCTCACGCCCGAAGAGCGCATCCGTCTCGCGGCTGCCGACGCGCGCAACCTCCACCGGTTCGATCTCGAGGTGGAGAAGTCGAAGAAACGTTGATGGTGACCGATCCGCTGATGTCGTTCGACCCGATCCGGATTCTTCTGCAGCTCTGCGCCGACGGAGTCGAGTTCGTGCTCATCGGAGGAATCGCCGGACGCGTCCACGGCTCGCCGAGCATTACCAACGATCTCGACATCTGCCATCGCCGAACGAAAGCAAATTGTGAGCGGCTTGCGAATACGCTGCAAACGCTCGGTGCAAGGCTCCGGGATTTCCCGCTCGGCCTGCCCTCGACGATCGATGCGAAATTGATCTGGCAGGGACACAACTTCACGTTCGTCACTGAAGCGGGATTCTTCGACTGTCTCGCTTCTCCCGAACAAGGCGCGGCGACCGGGTATGACGAGCTGGCGAAGAATGCTCAATCCGTATCCATCGCCGAGGCGGGGGTCCTGGTCTGTTCCGTGGAAGATCTCATCCGCATGAAACAAGCAGCCGGTCGCGCGAAGGATTTGATCGAGGTGGAGGTGTTGAAAGTTGTCCTGCGCACGACGCGCGAATGAGCTCGTGGGCCGGGTCCGTGCATGGGTCTGACGCTACCATTCAACGGAGCAACTCCAGGGGAGGGGAAAGAGCGGGGCGTCTTCGCCATTTGGCGCATGGGCCTTTCAGCCTGAGCGCGGCCACGCTTTCGAATAGACTCCCGGCCTTGTCCTCTCCTACGGCAAAGAACGCGTTGCGGGTCCTCCTGTTTCTGTTGCTGGCTCTGGCCGCTCAGGTGGCGTTGGCGCGTCGCGCCTTCACACCGCCCAGGTATCCGTGGCACCTGGTCGATCTCTGGTGGACCAGCGCGGCCTCGACGCCCACGTTCTCCGAGCTGGCCATCGACTTCGAGATCGTCGGCGAGGTCCCGGACGGAGTCGATCTCTACATCGCGCCCCTCGGTCTGGTGCAGGTCGGCAAGATCCCGGCGTATGGCGGGGTGCAGACTGCGATCCGTGGCTGGCCCGGGAAGAAGGACCGGCGCATGCTGCCCATCGGCCGCGGCGGAATCTTCTCGCGCTGGTCTGTGGACGGTGAGCCGGTCAGTCTTGACGAGGCCACAGGACCGGCCGGCACTCACTATGAGGCGGCGGACTATGAGGATGAATTCGTCAGTGTTCGTCGCCACGTCGCCTGGAAATCCGGCCGGTATACGTATTTTCTTCGCCGCTCCAAGATGAGCGGCGGCCTATGGCTCAAAGCCTCGGTGCGCGAGCTGGCCTCGGGCCAGGAAACGGAGATCGGCTCCCTTCGCTTCGACGCCTCC
>JBDTOZ010000302.1:0-7264 GCA_039932995.1 Acidobacteriota bacterium
CCGGACGTCCCGTGCTTCATGCCCGCCATGTCATGCGCGCTAGTGGCGGACGAGCCGTGCTGCATGCCGATCATCTTCGCGTGGTCCATGCCGGCCATCGCCGAGGTATCCATCCCCGGCATCGTGGCCTGGCTCGTCCCTGCCACGTCGCTCGCGGGTGCCTCGTGACCGGCGGAATGGCCGCCATGGTCTCCGGCCGAGACCGGGCTGCCTTTCTTCGTTGCCTCGTCAAGCGCGGCGGCGCTCCTGGAGGCCATCGTCTGCCTGCCGCCGCACGCAGTCATCGCGATTGCGGCCAGCAGAGCGCCAGCGCACGCCAGCGCTCGAATGGGATGCGTCATCTTGTGAGTCTCCGTTGAGTTTCCGTCTCGCGGAACGCCGGGTCGCGCATCAAAGCATGCGCAGGCAGGCGATCCCTTCGGTGGAAGGAAGGGCGCGGAGGGGCGCGCGGAAGCCGGCATCGACGAACGGGAAATCCCCGAACGCAGGCGGCACGCGCGATGGCGGCATCAGATCAGAATGGAGCTGACGAGCAGATGCAGCCCGACATCCTGATCGCAGCGGAGCGCGCCGAGGGAGATAAAGCTGCGGTAGGTGCCCATGTCCCCCTGCATCGCTGCGCGAGGAACGGCCGAGAGCGCGGCGAGCTGGAACGAGCGCGGAAGCTCGGTGGCGAAACGCTCCACCGGTTCCTGCTTCGCGCGCGCCGGCAACGGCGGTTGCGCTCCACCGTGAGCATCCCCGTGCTCGCCGGCGACGACTTCCATCGCCAGATGACACAGCGGCATGGCCTGATGAAGGGAGGCGTGGAACGGCAGAACACAACAGCCGAAGACGAACACCAACGCCGCGGCCAGCGGAACGGTCGTTCCGGCGATCCAGGCCGCGGCAATGACGGTGCGTCTCATCGGCGTTCGATTCTGCTGCAATCCACGGTCCTTTAACTCCGCAGCCTGCAAAAAGGTTCCCGTGTCCGCGAGCTCGAGTCCCTTGAACCGGGTTTACACCCGAGTGGGCAGGCCCCTCAACCATCCGTCACGGAGCCGGCTATGGTTCCGCGGTTCGGGCGCCACCGCAAGCGGTGCGCCGGCTCAGTGCCAGTGTAGCTCGAAGGTACAACAGGCGTCGTTGGAGCACTGGCAGGTCGTTTCGGCGATGCGCGGTTCCGATCCGCCGTGGAGGGCGATGACCTGTTCGAGGTAGCCGACCTCGCTGGCACAGTAGGCCGGACTGAAACAGGACGACTCCAGAATCCGGATGCGCGCCTGCGTCGGCCCGAGCTGTTCGTATTCGCAGATCCCGAAGTCCTGAAACTGGCGGTGCAGCGTGGCGCTGCGGCGGAAGAAGTCGTGGATCTCGTCGCGACGGAAGGCGCGATAAACCGTCTTCAGGTTGATCTCCGCCGAAGCTCGCCCCAGTTCGCGCATCAGCTTCCGCTCGTCGTGTCCGATCGCGCGGGCGATGGCCCGGTCGAGCAGGACCAGCGTCTCGAATGAGCACCAGGTGCCGGAGAGCACATTGTGAATCTCGGCGGCAGTGGCAGGAGGAAGTGTGGCCAGCGTCCGCTCCGCGGCCGGGTCTCCCAGGCGATCGCGCAGAAACTGCAAATGGGCCCGAACCATGGCCCCTTTGACATGGCCGCCAGCCAGCGCCTCGCGGCGGTGAACCTCGGTCGTGATCATGATGGCGCACTTGTAGCACGCTGGAGAGCGACACGTAAATCCCTACGTCTTTCCTGATCGTGAAAATGCACCCGGAGGCCACCGCGGGCAGGATGCCCGCGGCCCCTCGACTCTCGCGAGTTTTCGAGCTCCCCGTTGGGGCGCGGGCATTGCCCTCGAGTCTCGCGAGTTTCGAGCTCCCCGTTGGGGCGCGGGCATTCTGCCCGCGCGCATCGCCCTGAGACAGGCCATGGCGGACATCCGGTTCACGAAATGCAGGGGAGCCCCGGAATGAAGGTGGAACGGGTTGGCTCCGCGCGTGTGCTTCGGGCGCTTCGCCATCGCAATTACCGGCTCTTCTTCGGCGGGCAGACGGTCTCGCTGATCGGGAGCTGGATCACGCGTGTGGCCACGAGCTGGCTCGTCTACCGCCTGACCGGGTCGGAGCTGCTTCTCGGGATCGTGGCCTTTGCCGGTCAGATTCCGCTGCTCCTGCTGGCCCCCTTCGGTGGAGTGCTGGGCGACCGGCTCGACCGCCGGCGCATCCTGGTCGTCACGCAGGTGCTGTCCGCTCTGCAGTCGTTGGCCCTGGCCGTCCTCGTTTTCAGCGACCGCATCACCGTGGCCTCGCTCATCGCACTGCAGGTCGTGCAGGGCATCATCAACGCCTTCGACACTCCGGCCCGCCAGGCCTTCGTCGTGGAGATGGTCGAAGAGCAGGCCGATCTTCCGAATGCCATCGCCCTGAACTCTTCGATGTTCAACGTCTCCCGCATCCTCGGTCCCACCATCGCCGGGCTGCTCATCGCCGCGGTGGGTGAAGGCTGGTGTTTCCTCCTCGATGCGATCTCCTACGTGGCCGTGATCGCCTCGTTGCTGGCCATGCGGTTCGTCCCACGCCAGCGCGCATCGAGACAGACCCACATGTTCGAGGAGCTTCAGGCCGGGCTTCGTTACGTGATCGGCTTCGCGCCGGTGGCCGCGCTCCTGCTGCAGGTGATGCTGATCAGCGTGATGGGCATGCCCTACGCCGTGCTCATGCCGGTCATCGCCGCAAAGGTCCTGCAAGGCGGACCGCACACTCTCGGCCTGCTCATGACCGCTTCCGGCGCCGGCGCTCTGCTCGCCACCGGCTACCTGGCCGCGCGCCACACGGTCCTGGGCCTGGGCAAAGTCATCGTCGTCGCCACGGTCGCCTTGAGCGCCGGACTGATCGCCTTCTCCTTCTCGAGCACCCTCGTCGTTTCACTGGCGGTCCTTCCGATCGTCGGCGCGGGGATGATGCTGCAGTCCGCGGCCGCCAACACGATCCTGCAGACGATCGTGGACGAGAAACTGCGGGGACGGGTGATGGCCTTTTACACCATGGCCATCCTGGGAACGCAACCGATCGGCAGCCTCGCTGCCGGTGCCCTGGCGGACCGCATCGGCGCACCGCACACGATCCTCATCGGGGCCATGGCCTGCCTCCTCGGCGGCCTCTGGTTCGCCACGCGGCGCAAGAAGCTCGCCGAGTACGTCCGTCCCATCTACATCGAGCGGGGCATCCTCCCCTGGGAAGATGAAGGCACGATGGAGCCGGTGGATGTGGGACGCATCCGCTGAGTCAGCTGGTTGCTGGTTGCTGGTTGCTGGTTGGCGGTTGGCGGTTGGCGGTTGGCGGTGGACCCATGAATCACGGCTGACGGCAAGCGGTCATCACTTCCTCCATGGCGGGCAGGGAGCCGCATCTCCAGCCTCCCGCCCTCCACGGTTCCGGTGCAATTTCGACAAAGCGCGGTAACTGCTCTACGATCTCGCGTAGTCCATCCCATGCCGAGGAAGCACGTCGTCGAGCAGGGCGAATGCATCGACAGCATCGCCTTCGCCTACGGTCACTTTCCAGAGACGCTCTGGACGGACGCGGCCAATGCCGCTCTGAAAGAGTTGCGTCCCGATCCCAACGTCCTGCTCCCCGGGGACGAAGTCACGATTCCCGACAAGCGCTTGAAGACGGTCATGCGTGCGACCGGCGCGACGCATCGCTTCCGCCGCAAAGGCGTCCCCGAAAAACTGCGCCTGCAGTTCCTTCGCGAAGGAGAGGCGCGCGCGAACGAAGCATATGTGCTCGAGATCGACGGCGTGAAACAGTCAGGCACCACCGACGCCGAGGGCCGGCTCGAGCAATGGATTCCGCCCAATGCGCGCCGGGGCAAGGTCGTCTTCCATGACACGGACGCTTATGAGCTGCTCCTCGGAGAGCTCGACCCGATTGACACCATCAGCGGCGTGCAGGCCCGTCTGCGCAGTCTCGGATTCTATGAAGGGCCGATCGATGGAGAGGAAACGGTCCAGATGGAAGAGGCCATCCAGGAGTTTCAGGCGGCCTCCCAGCTCGATCCCTTCGGGGCCATCGACGAAGCCACGCGCGCTGCCCTGCGGACGGCCTACGGCGGCTGAGTCATGCGTTGGACGCAGATTCACATCGCGGTCGAAGGGCGCGGCGACCTCACCGGCGGCGATGCAAAGGAATGGCTGTCAGGCAACTTCCCGGGCCTGGTGAAGACGAGCTCCGCGCAGCCCTCGGTGGTCGTGCTCGCGGCGGGTGGCAAGTCGTACTTCCGTGAGTCCGAGGTCGTGCGCATGCTCGACCTCCGCCTCGGCAACAGAGTCTCGTTCACGCAGGACGGCACCAAGAAGCAGCGCGAGAAGCTGCGCAATGCGCTGGCCGTCCGCAGGACAACGACCAATCCCGTCGACGACCTCCCCTACTACGAGGTCGAACTGATCTATGACCGGGCCTCCACGCCCCAGCAAGACCCCGCGTATCAGGCCATCTTCTCCCTTTCGAGCGGAGCCGGCGAAGCCGCGCCGCACGCGGAGATGTACAGCGGCGATCCCATCCTCGGCGACGCCGAGCACTACAGGCTCACCATCCGCGACGTCTTCACCGTCACCGATGTCTCCTCCGACGCCGTCACACTTCTCGGCCCGACGGGCGACACCATCTCCAGGCCCGCCGACTACCGCACCAACGGCTGGATGCCCCGGGTGCGCTGTGCCGTGCCCATCCAATTGCGGATTCAGAAGAAGGACTCCAATGACCGGAACGTGCCCATGAAAAAGGGCGAGGTCTTCGTGGCCTGGTCGGTCGACGATCCGCCGGCGTCTTTCGTCGCGGAGACCATGCCGATCCCCGCGCCACGCACCATCACCTGGCTGCGCGAGTTCTATCGAAGGACCGGTCCGAGGGTGCAGGGCAGGATCGCCGGCAACAAGAACTGCCCGAAGAAATTCGGCGGCGTCCGTGAAGACGATGGCGGCGTCAAGGCCCCCAGCGTTCTCGGACGCCTGCTCCCCGACGGGCAGGTCGTGGCGCTGGCAGCCCTCGGTGATTCCGAGGCCAAAAGCAGCGTCGCCGTCGCAGCGGATGGCAGTGGCACGTCGAACATTCTCTTTTGCCCGCCCCCCATCGGCGGAGACAGCTATCGGATCAATGTCGCGCTGGTCGGCAAGAAAGGCGAGCGCATGCGGGTCTGGCATCCGGTCGTCCGTGGCCGCCTCTCCTACTCGCACCACACCGGCATCATCACCATGTGGCGGTCCTTCCCCATCTCCTTCATCTTCCGCTTGGAAATGGAGGATCCGATCGTCTGGGATGCCGTGGCTGACACGTACGCCGCCGCGTACGTCGAGATCGAAAAGAACCACGCCAGCACCACCGACTTCGAGATCTCCAGCTACTCCATCGACCGCCACATCGCGGCCGCATTCCAGGATGTCTTCCACGACCAATACACCGGATGGCGACGCGGTGTGCTCGTGCCCCAGAGTGTTTCGATCGCCCTTTCTCTGAATGTCATCCAGGGACGGATCGATCGTCTTGTCAAGAGCGTCGTCTCGGGAGTCGCTGCCGTCAGCATGGGAGTGGGCGATCCCAATGACGACGCCTACGACTTCAGGAGCGGCCTCTACGTCGTGGTCTGCGCCAAGATCGCCCCGGACGCAGACCTGGTGGGCCAATACATCGGATCCGGGCAATTTCTCAGCACGGAGTTCAACGACATCACGAAGACCTGCAAACACGAGATCGGACACGCCTTCTATCTCCGTCATGGCTACACGGTTCCCCTCTACGCGATGGGGGAGCTGGACATGGCCAGCAAGAGCGACTTCCCCTACGACCATGACTCGGCGGACGTCATGTCCTGCCTCATGTCGTATGCCAATGATGCCGTGGACACCGAAGGCAATGCCCTCGGGACTCCCGTGACCGCACACTTTTGCTCGGTGTGCCTGCTCTCCCTCCGCTTCTGGGACATGGTGAAGGTGCGCGGGGATGCGCAGTTTCAAACGATGATCGAGAGGGACCTCCTCTCCCGGACGGCTTACCTGCTCGATCCGCCGGTCCTTGGAGACCCTTCCGTTCCGACGGCGGACGGGGGCGCGGGAGGCACCGCCTGCGGCACGATCGTCGTCGCCCTCATCACGCGCCCCTGGACAGAGGACCGCAACGGCCTGCTCGCCGTGTACCCGACCGTGGAGTGCACCGTGGGCCTGCGCGTGCGTTTCGCCGCACTGGCCGCGCCCGATGTGACACCGGCGAACTTCGGCGGCGTGATGTGGGTGGACCTGTCGTACTACAGCGGAGGGCGTTGGATCCTCGATGATCCATCCCTCGGCACATTGGACCAGGCATTCGGGACCTTCGATCCCACCGCGCCAGGAACGACCCGCCTCTCCTACACCTGCCGCGGCTACGCCTCGAACAGCGTCACGATCGTGATCGCTCCATGAGCCCGCCGAAGGCGTTTGCCGCGATCAGCCGGGGGGCTGATCGTCGAACGTCACCTTCGCATAGATCTCGGAGATCGCGACGCTGCACCGCAACGACGCGAGCTCGATCTTCGCGCCGGGATCATTCCACTCGCGCAGGATCCACGCCGCGTTCGGTTGGCGCGTGTAGAGCTCGACGTGGATCCGGTCCTGGGCTACGAGCAGGTATTCGGCGAGGGTCGGGATCGCGCGATAGCGCTCGAATTTCGCTCCCCGATCGTACTTTTCGGTCGAGTCGGAGAGCACTTCTGCGATCAGGATCGGGTTCGTCATCGTGTCCCGATGCGCGTCCACATACAGTAGCGGCTCGCAGGCCACGACCACGTCGGGATAGGTGTAATGACGTTGCCGGTCGGTCGCCACGCGAAGGTCAGCCGAGTACGTGGTGCAGGGACCCTCCCGCAACTCGTTACCGAGCTCGCGCACGAGATTGCCCGCGATCAGCACGTGCCGCGGCGAGGCGCCGGACATCGCGAACACCTCGCCATCGATGTACTCGCTCTTCCACTCCGCGGCGCGCTCGATGCGCAGGTACTCCTCGGGAGTGAGCCGAACGTCGGCATGCGTGGTCATTCCGAGGTAAGGGTAATCCATTTCGGCCACGCCTTCTCCTCGCCCCGACTCGGGCTCGCCACCGGAACCCCATTTCTTGCGGGATCGCTGCGCGTTCTCACCATCCGGCCAGGACAGCGCGTTCGCGAAGCCGGTCACCGCTGATCCTGCCCGCGCCTTAAACGGCCGGCCTCGGTGGAGCGGTGGACTTGAGTCCACCGGGCACTCGCGAGGAC
>JBDTOZ010000303.1:0-1974 GCA_039932995.1 Acidobacteriota bacterium
GACGCTGCTCGTCGCGGCGCTGGAGGGCGATCTCGAGATTGCGTTTCGCGGAGAGATGCCCGGGGTTGGCCTTCAACGCCTCGACGAAGTCACGAACGGCGTGGTCAAAAGCCTTCGAGGCCAGCGCGCTGTTCCCGCGGTTGAAGAACGCATCGGCACGGACAGTGGGGTCCTTCAACGCCTGGCCGAGGGTGTTCGAGCCCTGCTCACGCTCTCCGGCGGCGATCTGGGCCGTGCCGAGGTTGAACGCGTTCCGCGCGGAAGGAGCGAGCTCGTTCGCGCGCTGAAATGCGGCCACTGCTTCCTTGTAGTGCTTCTGCTCGAATGCGGCCGCACCACGCCGCGCGGCCGCGTACGAGTTCGTCTCGCGCCACACGGACCCGAGCGAGACCGCCGCGAGGAGGACCAGGGCCGTCAGTTTCAATCAGCACCTCGGTGCAGCACGGAGCCGCCCAGGAACGCGAGGAACGCCAGCGCCAACGGCCACTGATAGCGGTCGACAGGAATGCGCGCCTGGGTCTGGCGTTCGGTCGTGTCGCCACGTCCCATCAGGGGATCGAGGGCCCGGGCCCCGAACGGATTTTCGAGCATCGTCCCGCCGGTCGCGCGTGCAACATCACGCAACACTTCACTGCGCGCGTACGTCGTGACCACATCCCCTGTGGAGTCTCGTAAGGGACCCTTTTCGGTCGGGATACTCGCTCCCTGCGCGGTGCCGATGACGATGGTCGACACTTCGATGCCTCGCGCCTTGGCCCGTTGCGCGGCCTCGGTGGCGCGGGCGCCCTGATCCTCGCCATCGCTGAGAACCACGATATCGCCGCGCTGTCCCGGATCCGCCTCGAGGAGCGTCAGTGCCGCCACGATCGCACTGCCGACGTCCGAGCCCGGCGCTCCCACTTCGCCTGGCTGCAGCGTGTCGATGAGCGAGGCCACCGCTTCCGCGTCCGTGGTCAGCGGCGACACGATCTCCGCCTGCGCCTCGAAGACGATCAAGGCCACCCGCCCTTCCTGCGCGCGCGCCAGACGCATGGCCAGTGCATTCGCCGCCGCGAGACGCGAGGCACCCACGTCCTCGGCGCCCATGCTGTTCGAAACGTCGATGACCAGCACGCGACTCGACTCCCGCGCCACGATCGGCACGAGCGTGAATCCCGCGTACGGACCGGCCAGGGCCACGATGGCCGCGGCAATCCCCAGTCCGAGCAGCCACGGCCGCAGCCCGCGCATCGGGTGATGCACACCCCGCAAGCGCTCCGCCACGAACAACCGCGCCAATCGCGTCCGAACTCGCTCGCGCATCAGCAGGAACACGAGCACCAACGGCACACCCGCCAGGATCCAGAGCGTGGCTTGGTTGCGGAACATCATCGGCGCGCCTCACGGAGTCGGTTGCTGGTTGCTGGTTGCTGGTTGTCTGGGGAGCATCGCCTGAACGCAGCGTTCCGTCCGAGCTGGACGGCTGACCTTGCAGGTTGCCTATTACGCCCCGCTCTCGACGCAAGAGTCCCGTCCACGCGACCAATCTCAGACAACCAGCAACCAGCAACCAGCAACCTCACGCGGCCACCTTCATCCACACGGTTTCCCCAAAGAGAAACGCGATCGCGAGCAGAACGAGGCCCGCCGCGAGCGGGAACGCGTACAGCTCCTCGACCTGCTCGCGCTTCGGTGCAGTCATCCGGGTCTTCTCCAGCGCGTCGATGCGCCTCAGAACATCTGCGAGTGCGCGGGTGTCGGTGGCGCGGAAGTATTCGCCTCCGGTGGTGGTGGCGATGGCACGCAGCGTGGGCTCATCGAGCTCACCGCGGATGTGGGTGTAGACGATCTCGATCTGCCCGGTGAAGGGGTTCTGGCGCTTGATGGGCAGAGGCACCGGACCCTCGCTGCCCACCCCGATCGTGTACACCTTGATCCCGCTCCGCGCCGCCAGTTGGGCGGCCACGCGGGGATCGATGGAGCCGGAGTTATTCA
>JBDTOZ010000304.1:0-3575 GCA_039932995.1 Acidobacteriota bacterium
CGACGAGAATGCGTCCGAGGGAGGAGTCTTCGATGGGCCACATCGCGGGAGTTTACCCTTCGTTCTTTTCGCCTCTTCGCCTCTTCGCCTCGTCGTCGAGTCGTTGAGTCGTCAAGTCTTCGAGTCGCCTCGTCGTCAAGTCGTCAAGTCGTCAAGTCGTCGCGTCTCATAGGCTCATAGTCTCATAGTGCATGAGCCAGGGGCGTCTATGAGACTTTGAGACTTTGAGACTTTGAGACTCGAAAACTCGACGACGTGGCGACTCGACGACTTGACGACTTGAAGACTTGAAGACTCGACGACTTGAAGACTTGACGACTCGAACACGAGGCGACCGGAGACGAGGACGAGGACGAACACGAGGCGACCCGAAGACCTCACCAGCGCCGTGACCGCCTCACCCGCGGACTTCGGCGATGCGCGAGCGCAGTTGCTCGGTGATGGCCAGACCGCGGAGCAGGGAGGCGGTCTTCTCGAACTCCAGGACCATGTGCTCGAGGGCGGCCGGTCCGTTGCCGCTCATGATTCCGTCCAAGGCGTGGAGGAAATGCTTCTCGATGGTCTTGTGGGCGGTGTCGCCGATGAACTCCTCGGCCACGGCGCGGATGCGCGCGGCCAGGTCCACTAGCTCGCCATTTGCCTGGTCGGGATCTCGCTCAATTTTTTTTTTTAGCTGGACCAGCTCGCCCGTGATCATGCCGTAGAGGATCTTGGCCACGTCGAAGGACGACATGTTCAGGGCCCGCCCGATCTCCACGATGGACCGGCTGCCGTTGATGCGGGTGATGAGCATCCACTCCTGCGGGTTGAGCGTGACCTGCTCGTGCCGGTTTTCCCTGGCCAGAAGCTCGGGGACGTACTCGATCGAGGGGATCTTCTTCGACAGGACACGCCACTCGTCGAGGCGGCGGGCCGCTTCCATGAGCAGGTTGGTATTGGACTTGGTGATGGTCTGGCGGTCCGGCTCTTCTCCAGGGGTGAACTGAAACTCGCCCTGGTTCCAGATGGCCAGCGAATAGATCGCTTCTTCGCCGATGAGATCGCCGACGGTGGCATGGACCATCTGCCCGTTTTTCAGGAAGATGAAGCCTCGATCAGTGTCCCGCGTCAGTGTGAACTTGCCGGTCTTACCCGACACACTGACGAGCTGGATGATGTCGGGCAGCGGCAGTTCTTTGAGCGATCCCTGAAAGGCCATGATGTTTGGAGGCGGCCCCGGAAGACTAACCTAGCGATCAGGTCAGGTCAAGGATCTGTGAATTCAGTTCGGGTCTTCGCTCCACGGCGCTCAAAATCCACAAACCAAAGGCCAAACCGGCGATGAGGCCCGTGGCCAGCCGCAGGGGGTTGGTGCTCTCGCGCAGCCCGGTCAGTTGGGTCAGTCCATCGACGGCCAGCGGCGTCACGGCCACGATGGCCACCCAGCGCATGATCTTTTCGCGCAGCAGTGGGATGGCCCAGAACGCCACGATCGCAAACAGCATCCCGGCGTAGATGCCGACGCAACGTGCACAAAGCGGCATCGGCGTGCCGAACAGTTCCAACGAGCGCTGAGGCAGGCCGTGACACATGATCCGAAACAGCAGGCGCCAGCGCGGAGACGCTCCGTGCGCGATGGCGAACGTACACAACGCCGCCGCGCCCAGGAACAGCGTCGGGAGCCCGGCGATGAAGGCCAGGACGATGCGCGTGTCCCGCTTCATGGTTTCTGCGGCGCAAGCCGGTAGACCTGGGCGAAGCCGTGCACCGTGATGAGGATCGACCAGAACATCGTGAAGAAGACTCCGATGCAAAGCAGGATGAACCCGAAGCTGCCGATGAAGCGGGCGATCAGATAGACGACGATGGCCAGCAGATAGTTGCCGATGTTCATCTTGATGAACGGCCAGATCCGGCGGAAATCGAAGGCAGCGTTGAATCGCTGCTCCATGGCCGCGAACAGCAGCGCCCCCGGCAGGAAAAACGTCACCGCGAAGACCACCGGCACGAACAGACACGAGACGCATCCCGACAGCAGACTGCCCAGCGTGCGCAACCCTTCGTTGTCCACGGACCCGAAGACCGCCGCCGGAATCATGATGGCCATCACCAGCACGAACAGGGGCAGGATGTAGACGATCACGATGCCCACCAGGCGCAGGCCCTCATTGAAGAACGAGCCGAGGTCTTCCCAGTCCGGCAGCGGGCGCTCGTGGCCGGCCACGATGTTGCGCGCCACTCGGGCCGCATAGCCGGCCACGAAGAACCAGCCGATGAAGAAAATCCCGGCCAACTGAAAGAGGCCGCCGATGAGAATCTTCTGCATCCACAGCGGATCGTCGAAGACGTAGCTGAACGGCTTCGCAAAATCGAACTGCGGCTTCACCGGGGCCGGAGGAAGATCGGCCGGAGGAAGAGCGGCCGGAGGAGGCGGTGGGGGCGGTGGAGGCGGTGGGGGCGAGGACGGAAAGTCGCTCATATCTTGATTGTACGGGGCGGAGGGCCTGGGGTTGCCTCCTCGGATGCCGCGCTCCCTCGACTGTTCATGACCTGGCGGACCCAGCGCGAGACAAATGCACCGCAACTCGCAACACTCTCGAAACTTGGAAGAAATCAAAAACGTCGTAACTTGTAGCCACGCACTTGGAAGAAGAACGGATCGATCTCGTCATCATTGCGGAAGAAACGCAAAAAACCGGAGGACTCAGCCTCTCGGTCGTGGTCTCGCTCGTCTTCCACGCGCTGTTGATCGTCTGGCTCGTGCGCTCCTATCAGTCCGCGCCGAAGGCGGCCCGGGACGTGCCCATCGCGCGCTACATCGAGTTGATGAAGCAGAACCCGCGCGACTTCACCGAGGCTCCCGGACCGGCCGTCGACCGCGCCCCCATGAACGCTCCGCTCTCGGACAAGAGCCGCAAGGCCAGCACCCCGGAGCCGACCGGGCCCACCCCCACCACCCGACCCGGGGATGGCAGCGGCCTCTTCACACCGCCGGGCAGCGCGCAGCCCCGCGCTCCCCGGCAACGCGCCGCCGCTCCGCCCACATCGCCGCAAAGCCCGCAGGGGCTAGCGACTAACGGAGAGCCTTCTCACGCCGCTCCGCCCGATTCCTCTCTGGTCTACCGCGAGCCCACACAGGCATCAGCCACCGCACCAGGCGCGACCGTCGATTGGAACAGCGCCATCCGCGAGATCGGCAAAGTGGCCTCACTCGGTGGCAGTGACGGCCTCGATCTCAACCGCATCGGGGGCGAGCGCGGCAGCGCCGAGCAGGGCCCGCTCTCGTTCGAGACGCAGTGGTACGACTGGGGCGACTATGCGCAGTCGATGGTCAGCCGCATCCGCGTCAACTGGTACGGCAACATGCCCCAGATCATCCGCAGCGGCATGAAGGGCGTGGTCACGATCCGCTTCACCATCCATCGCGATGGCCGCATCTCCGACGTGGTGATCCTCCAGAGCTCGTCCGTTCCGCCGTACGACTTCGCGGCCCGCAAGGCCATCGAGCTCTCCTCCCCGCTCAACCCCCTCCCGAAGGACTTTCCCAATCCCTTCGAGCGCGTGACCGCGATGTTCTATTACAACAGCGACATTCC
>JBDTOZ010000305.1:0-3353 GCA_039932995.1 Acidobacteriota bacterium
CGACGCTAAGGCCGCCGAACGGGGTTGAGGAGAGGAGGGGAAGGGGCGATCCAGTATCTGCGCGGTTCGGCCGTGCCGCCCTACGGCTCCGCCCGTAACCCGCCCACTCCTCCCGCCCCGTCGTAGATGGATCGGTAGCGGTCGTAGGAGTTCATGACCTTGCGCACGTAGTGCTTGGTCTCGTCGAAATTGACGGCGGTCAGAAAGTAGTCGTCGCCGGGCGCGGGTTGCAAGCGGGTCCAGAGTGCGGTCTGTTGTGGGCCGGCGTTGTAGGCGGCGGCGATGCGGTAACGGTTGCCCTGAAAACGGCCGGATAACTCGCTCAGGTATTTGGCACCCAGCCGGATGATCACACGCGGGTCGTAGAGATCTTCGGGAGCGACGTCCACCAGGCCGACGTCACGCCCGATGTCGCGCGCAGTGGTGATGATGAACTGCAGCAGGCCGCGGGCGGCGGCCTGTGATTTCGCGCGGGGGTTGAAGCGCGACTCTTCGCGCATGATCGACAGCACCAGCGTGGGGTCGGCTTCGTACTTCTTCGCGTCCTCGGAAATGTACGCGTAGAAATAGCGTGGGTAGAGGAGACGACGAACGGTGTCGGGCAGCAGGTCGGGGTGAAAGTCCTGAGGGACGGACTTCATCATCACTTCGATCGCGTAGATGGAGTCCTTGGACGCGGCGCCGAGGTTGAGTGCCGTCGAGCGCGTCAGTGCGGAAGAGGCCGGACGCAGCGCCCACCGTTTCTCGATCGCGTCTACCGCTTCATCTTCCAGCCCCATGGCCATGAGCAGGGCGGCGGAGTCTCCGGCGTCCACGTCGGGGAAGTGCGGCAACGTGGCTGGCTTCAGGTCGAGGACGGATGCATAAGCGGGCAACTGACGGTAGATCTCCGCGAGCTTCTTCAGTTGTGCGTCCCGGTCGCGGGAGGAGAGCAGGATGCGGTCGGTCTGAATCCGCCTGGCCAGGTCGAACTGTTTCGCGGCCATGAGGTTCTTGACTTGCGCCTCCCGCAAGGCCAGCTCGCTGCCGAGCTTCGGCGCCATCGACGCAGCGTCGAGGCGGGTGCGGGCAAAATAGGCGAAGTGGGTCGGAACCGTGGAGCGGAGCACGTCCAGGTAGGCGCGGAGCGAGGCCGGCGGATCTCGTTGTTCCAGAGCCCGGGCGCGCCAATACGCGATCTCGGCCCGGTCGTATTCATCCTGAAGCTTCGGCGGGATGGATTGCAGCGCCGACAGGGCCGCGACGGGGTTTCCGGCGCCGAGCATTCCCACTGCATAGGCCAGCGCTCCTTCGAGCACGGCCCGCTCATTGGGAGACATCTTGCGGAGTTGGGCGAGGTCGCCGCCTGCCTCGGCAAACCGGCGCTGCTGGAGGCGCGTGCGCAGCCGCTGGGTCAGCGCGGCCGTGGTGGCCGGAAACTTCCCCTTCACGGCGATGGCCGAGGTCATCCATTGTTCCGCGGCCTTGTCGTCGCCGCGCAATTGCGCGGCGCGCGCGGCGTGCCAGAGGAACGTGCACTTCTGTGAGGCGTTCGGCGTGGCGCCGGCGCCGCGCAGATAGACGGCCTGCGCCTCCGCGAACTTTTCCGCGCCGAAATAGCTTCGGCCGAGCGCGAACTCGAGCTCGTCGAGACGTTGGCGCGGGTTGGAAGGGGCGGCCGCCTTCGGTGCAGGCGGGGCGGGCTTCTTCGCGGAAGGCTTCGTTTTTTTCGGGGGCGCCTTCTTCGGCGCCTTCTTCGGCGCCTTCGGCGCCTTCTTCGAGGCGGCCTTCTTCGTCGCCGGTTTCGCCACCATCGCCGCGGGAGAGACCTGACGCCCCTGTGAGGAATCGAGGGCGCTGGCTGGCGGTGCGGGCTTGGCGCCACTGACCCTTGCGATGGCCAGTTGCAGATAGGCGACGGCCCGATCGTAGTGCCGGTGCTTTTGAAAGGTCTCGCCGAAGAGCTCGAGTTGATCGGTGGTCAGACGTCGTTGGATCTCCGGTTTGTCGAGCGCGCGGGTGGCGCGATCCGCCGCGTCGTCGCCCGTTCCTCCCTGGAGCAACGCCATCCCACGGTCGAAGGCGGCGGCCGGGTTTCCGCCCGCGATCGCCTCCATGATGCGTGCGCTGATCTCGCGGCGCCGCTCCGTGGAGGCGGCGGGTGCGATCTTCTCCGCGAACGCGATCAGCGGCTGCGGTTGGCCGGCCGAGGCCAAGGACTCGAGCTCGTCGTCGATGGCCTCGTCGCGGTAGGGGGAGGCAGGCTCCTCGAGCAGCAGCGTGTTGCGGTAGCGGCTGGCCTCCGCTCCTTCGGCAATGCTGGCGCGGTGATAGAGCGCGCGGTCCCGAAACGGATGACCCTTCACGAGGAACGGCGCCAACCTGCGCGCGGCTTCCTCCTTCTCGTCGCTTTCGACCAGCGCCCGGGCGTGCAGATACGAGAGGGACCACTTCTGATAGAGATCGGGATGTTTGACTTCGATGGCGCTGAGAAGGCCGCTGAGCTCTTTCCCTTCCAGTTGCTGAAACGTAGCCGTCCACTGTTCGACGGGCGGGACGCCTACGGGAGGGGCGGTCTTGGTCTCACCCGCGGCCGGCCGGAAGACCCGGTGCCGGAGCACGCGCTGGCGCCGCAGGAGCACTACGGTGATGGCGGCCAGCAGCAGGACGACTGCAACGCCTGTGAAGACGATTCGTTTACGGGCCAATCAAGTCGGGGCGTGGGGGCCCTGCCCCCTGCGCTCTACTCCCTTATGAGCGTGCCCGATTGGATTGCCTGTGGAGCCCGCCTGAGGATCTCCGCGCGTGCAATCGCATAGCCAAGAATGGCATCGACCAGCATGCGCCGGCCGTCGCGGGAGAGGAGGATGAGAACCTTGGCCTTCACTTCGCGGATCTCGACGATGTCTTCCCACGGCATCCAATCCCACTGCTTGCCGAACCACCCGAGAAAACGGTTCTCGTACTTCACGCCGGCCTCGCTGAAGTAGATGTGATCGCCGTACTGAAGCACCATCGCCGCGACCGTGCCGAAAAAGAGCAGGATCAGTCCGGCCATGGGCAGGAAGCGATAGTCGGTGGGATGCTCCGACAGATAGAGGAAGAACAATGCCGCCGACCCGAACGAGGCCGCGCACGAGATGATCCGCGAGACCGGATGACGTTCGAACACCAGGATGCTCTCGTTTTTCATCGTCTGCTCACTCATAACACAGCGTTTCGCGCGTGCATGTCACAGTCTGGCGCGGCCCACACTGGCGTGCCTTGGCGCGATGAGCCATGGGGCGCGGGCATCCTGCCCGGCGCATTTCCCGCGACAAATGGCCAAACTCCAGTGGAGCGGTGGACTTGAGTCCACCGTCGCTCTCGCGGGG
>JBDTOZ010000306.1:0-2209 GCA_039932995.1 Acidobacteriota bacterium
TCATCGCGCCAACGCACTCCGGTAAGGGGCCGCGGGCATCCTGCCCGCGGTGGACCCGCCGCCCATTCGCCGCCTACAACGGCACCAGCCCGGCCAATGCAGCGAGCGTGTCCGGCGGTGTGTCGCGACGCTCGATGAGGACGGCATCGCCGAGGTCGTCGAGCACGGCCAGCTCCGCGGCACGGACGGACTGCTCGCAGGGACAGTCGTTTGGAGGCGTGAGGTAGTTGGCGATCACGCCGTCGAGGGTGAGCCCGCGCAGGCGGAGGCTTTCGAGCAGGCGTTTGGTCTCGGCGACGACGATGCGCTCGGGCCGGGTCACGACGACGACGGCGCAACGCTCGGAGCGAAGCGTGGCATCGAGCTCTTTGAGCGCGCGGGAGGCACGGACGAGCTCTTCGCCAAGGGAGCCTGGGGCGAGAATCTCGCGATAGTGCAGCAGGATGCGCATGAACTCGCGCACCCACTCGCCCGCGGTGCGCGGCAGCTCGAGCAGTCGCAGGAAGTGGCCGGTGGGAGCGGTGTCGACGATGACGCCGTCCAGCGACTGATCCGCGAAGAGGTCCGCCAGCCGCGTGATGGCGAACAGCTCATCCGCTCCCGGCGGTGCAATCTCCACCATGCGCTGCATGGCTTCCGAGTCGTGCGCGAGGGACATCCCCCGCGGCGCCAGCGTGTCCATGGCGTTCTCGATCTCGCGCCCGATGGTCTCCTTGAAACGGACCCACTTCGCCCGCGTGTCCACCAGTTCGACGCGGAGGTTGGCGGGTGCTTCCTCCCTCGCAAAGACGTCCCGCAGCGAATGGGCGGGATCGACGGACAGGATCACATAACGGCCTTGCGGATTGCGTTGCGCAAGCTGGAGGGCGACGGAGCTCGAGCACGAGGTCTTGCCGACGCCCCCTTTCCCCGCGAAGAAGAGCAGCGGCGCCAGGGTCAAGCAGCCGGAGGAGGGGCCTGCTTCGAACGGCGCAGGCGCGGCCGGCTTCGGTAGCGTGCCCCGGCTCCAGTCGCCAAGTCGCTCCGCGCTGTCGAGCGGAGCACAACTGCGCGGCGCATCGACCACGCGCCGTGGCGCGAGCGAGGCGCGCGCCCGCGCATCGCCCGACGCTCGGGCCACGTCACGCGCGCAGTCGGGGGCCAGGATGGCGCGATTGAGCACCACCAGCGGCACGTCCAGTCCCACCTCGGCGATGAGGCGAATCGTCTGCTCGACCACCAACGGCTCGGACAGCATCACCGGCACGAATGAGGTTCGCAGCGGATCGGTCAGCAGGGCGCGGCGCTGGCCGGCCTGCGTGTCGAAGTCGTCGATGAAGGCGTCCATCGCATCGCGCACGTCGCGGCGCGTGAACTGCCGTACCAGGACCCGGTGCTTCTCCTGCATGGCGTCGAGCGCAAGCGCGATCTGGCGGAAGTGTCCGGACGACGAGAGCATCCGCAGGGTGTGCCCCGTCGGTGCCGTGTCCACCACCACCATGGCCTGGGGATGCTCCTCGGCCAGCTCGCCGATGCGCATCCAGGCCATGAGCTCGTCGACGCCGGGAAGGGCCAGCTCGAACAGGCGGCGCAATTCCTCGCGATCGAGGTACGTCCCCCGGTCTCCGATCTCGAGAAAGCTCTCCAGGTTGCGTCCCAGGAACTTGCGATAGAGCCCTTCGGCATCGAGCGCTTCAACCGTCAGTGATCCGGAATCATCTTGCCCCGGACCGAGAAGGTCACGCAGATTGGAAGCGGGATCCGTGGTGAAGAGGATCGTCGGTCGCGACTGCGCGTAGTGCAACGCGGCCGCCGCCGCGATGGTGGTCTTCCCCACCCCGCCCTTTCCCCCGAACAGCACGACGCGCCGCGACGACAGCTCGTCCAGCCAGTCGATCATCGCTCGCCGTAACCGGTGTAGATCCCGATGCCGCCCTCTTCCTCGCCACGGTCGGCAGCCATCTGTCTGGCCATCGCCTCGCGGCGCGCGCGGATGTCGCGCAAGGCCTGGAACACGATCGCCTCTTCGCGCCCGTAGTCCTCTTCCCCGATCTCCCCCAACTCCAGCCGCATCTGCAGCTCGATCAGCCGCTCTTTCCACGGCTGGTCGTTCATCAGCTCCTCATCCGCCATTTTCTGGATCGTACGCATGACCCACTGGAACCCGGAGATGGGACCGGTGAAGGGAAGGAGGAGGAGGTCGTCGATGAGAAAGGCCATTTCGTTTTCT
>JBDTOZ010000307.1:0-6125 GCA_039932995.1 Acidobacteriota bacterium
ACTAGGCGCGTACTAGGCACGGGTTAGCATAGCCAAAAACGGCCCAGTCGATGACCGAGCGGGCGTCCAGTGATTGCCGCCGGCTTCGACGTCACGGATACATCGCTTGGATGGTGGTGATGTCGCCGGCGCTCAGATGATCGCGTTGGCCGATGACCGCGCTGGCCTGCGTGGGCGCGATGGTCGGGAGTCCGTTCGCGCTGTAGGCGTTCGACGCGTAATGCATGATCGAGCCGTAGTCATAAGGCTGTCCGAAGGTGCTTCCGTCGTCCTTGCGGATCTTGAAGTACTTCCGCGCGGACAACTCGATGTTGTTCATGTGCACCGTAATCGATTGATCGCGGAGCGGCCGCGTATGTTCGTGCCATAGCCCGGCGGCGTGTCCGATCTCATGCATCGCCACTCCCGCGGACCCGCCGCTCGCGAGTAGAATCACCTGCGGCGTCTGCGGCTGTCGTCCTACTTCGGACAACGATTCGCCGGCGCTCTGGCGAAAGATGATGAAATGCGTGTGGACCGCGGAGTTGAACGGGACGAGGCGGATCGGGGTCTTCACGTGCCACTCCGCGATCGCCGCATCGATCACTGCCTGGTCGCCGGACTCGATGCGGAAAGGGATCTGCGCGCCGGGCCAGAGCATTCCGGGCGTTGAGATGCCGAAGCCCTCCAGCATCGTTTCGCGCCCGAGAACGATGTCGCCTTCGAACAAGAACAGTCCGTCGTTCGAAATGGCCACGTCCACTTCCACGATCTCCCGCGTGTTCGGAAGCCGCATCCCGATCTGTCGCGACTTCTCGAACAAGGGGTATTCACTACGGTCGTCATTCGCAGGCATGCGCCACCATCTGGCCTTCCGCAGCGCGGCAATGATCGATTTCCAGCGCTGACCGACAGTCATGACGCCGGCTTGATCGTGAAGAGATTCTTCAGGAAGTCGGCATCGAACGTGATGGCATAGAACTTCCGTCCCAGCCAGATGTCCTCGCTCACCGGATGTCCCGGGTCATTGCGACGGCGCTCGCTGCTACCGATGTGCGTTCCGGCGACGAGAGTCACGCCGGACACGGGCTCCCATCCGAGGCCGAGGACAATGCTCTTGGCCACATCGCGGGTTGTGAGGCCGGAGTAGAGAGAGAACGCGAGGTCCCCGGGATCGATGTTGCGCACGTCCCGCCGCCGTCCGAGGTACGTTTGCACGCCGAACGTCACGTCCGTTCCGTGGCGCGAGAGCTTGTCCTCCGCCTCGGTGGCCCCCAGCTTGTTGGTCTCGAGCATGCTGTACATTAGACCGGTGCGGAAGCGCGCCCGATAAAGACGGTTCAGGCGATACGTGGCGCTGCCGACTTCTTTCTCTTCCGTTCCCTGTTTCTGCTTAATCGTGTAGGTGACGTTGGCCGGGGCGGGACCAGGAATGTCGTGCGGAACAAGTTTGGTCACCAGCGCGGGAGTTTCGTCCTTTGACGGAGCGATGAGCGCCGGCATGGGGGCGAGTTGTTCTGCCGCGAAGGCCGCCGCGGTATTCAGACTCTTAAAATTGCGCACGAAGAAGGCGGCCTCCCCGCGCAGTGTGCCGCGTGGTGGTTGATCGCCCTGGGCGGTTCCGGCGAGCAGCTCTTCTAGGAACGGTACCTGATCCGCCGCGATAGCGGTGACGGTCTGGACGAGCCGCAGTTCCGCGGCCGGATCCGTGTTTTCCGTCAGCGTGATGAGATTGACTTTTTCGAGCACCTCACGCGTCGGCTTCCCCATGATCTTGAAGTCGGTCTTCGCGTCGTGGTGCTGCATCCGCACGTCGGGACATCCGGTGAGCAGTAGTCCCTGGTACAGCAGCGAGTCGGTGAGTTGCGCCGTCTCCCCTGAGGCGATCGCCTTGGTGAGATTCGCAATCTCGGCGTTGAGGCGATCGCGTTTTGCGCGCGCGACGGCAAAGCGTTTCGCGGCCTGTTCATAAACGTCCGCCGAGTCAATTTTCAGCACCGAGGACACCTTCTCGAATGCCGCGACTTCCGCCTCGGCGTCGACGAACTGGTTCTTCTTGATCGCGAGCTCCGCGCGTTTTGCGCTCACGCCGTCAGCCAGAAACGGATGCAGCGTGGGGCGTCCGCCGGCGAACCACATCCACCTGACGAGCCACGAGACGTGCGAGGCAGTCGTGACTGGATCGTTGAACAGGTTGATGAGCGAGATTGCTTGATTCGCCATGGTCTCGCCGCGGCTCGCCAGCAAACCCTTCGACCTCTCTTCGTCGAGCTTGGTGCAGGCGAGGATGCCTGCCGTCCTCTCCTGCTCGTTGAACCAAGTTTGGAGAAACGGAGCGATGCACGCATTCAAACCGGCATTGAGCTCGAGCATCGCGATGGCGTCTTTTGCGAGCTGGTCGTACGGCTGTCGAACAGCGATCAAAGCAGCACGCAGGCTCGGCGGAAGAGGATTCGCGGCGGCCCATGCCGTGGCTGCTACCGTAATCGGTTGCTCCGACCGTACGTCGTAAACGACCTCGCGGCAGTCGGGCACTGTTCCCGTGAACGTGATCTCAAGAGCGCCAGACATGGGCGTCATCGATACCGGAGTGATGACTTTGTCGCGGCAGTTCAGGCTCATCGCGTACGGGTTCGACGCGACGGAAAAGGTCGGAACGAGTGCGGGATCAGCCAGCGCGCCCGTCATGCACTGCGCAGCACGTAATCGCTCGGCGTAGGCGTTCCGATCCTCCGGAGACGTGAGCTGGCCGACGATGCCTTCGGCCGCGCCGCAGTACGCATCTCGCAGGTTCGTCAACGTCGCATCCGTGATCCCGAATTTGAAGTGATCCTCGAGCTTTTTGGTCGTCTCGAGGCCACCGATAGAAGTCAGGAGGTGGTCGGCGATTGCGACCAACCGCGTTCGCGTCGCTCTCGGGTCGGTAGGGATGGTTGCGGTCAGCGTGTCGCCCGCGGCGAGTTGTCGCGGGGGAGCACCCAGCAACTGTCCGCTGGCATTGAACGCGAGCAGGGGATCATCGCCGCATGCGTCTGTCCCGGCCGCGTTTGTGGTGAGAGCGGCGAGGAAGACGAACGAGATGAATGCGAACCGGCTGGATGTGAACATCGGAACTCCTTCCACGAGTTGGTCAATCGTGAGAGGGACTCAGGGCGCGAAATTCCCCGTCCGCCAATGTGCCTGGCATCTCGTATTTGCATCAAGACTACGCCGCAACGGACGGTGGCGCGGTACGCCTAGCCCCGATCGCGGGAAAATCGGCCTCACGCCTCTCTACTGGAGTATGAGAATCGTCCGGCTACTGATCCTCATTGTCGTGGTTGCGTCGGTGTCCGCGGGAGCGCAGGAAAAACTCAACGCCGTCGACATCGTCACCCCATCGCCGATCGCAATCTCTCTGGTTGGCGGTCGTGGTGAGACCGACGTAATTTACGCGTTGAAAGGGACGATCAAACGCGGCGACCTTCGCATCGGCCACTCGGGCGCCGGCCCGATTCGCGAGGAGGAGGTGCAACTTGATCCTGTCGATCCTGTCGACACGGCTGGCCGGACCACGTTTCGGATTCGCATAACGATCACGGCCAAGGTCCGCCTCAAGGTTGGAGACACGTTCCCGGGCGTGCTGATTTTCGAGTCAGGGGGAAAGGCTGATACCGTTTCCTACACGGTCACGGAAAGCGCCAGTGCGACCTTCGCCCTCGACCCCGCGAAATACGATGTTTGTGTCGATTGCCGGGACAAGACGCTCTTCACCGTCCGGGTGACGAACCTCGGACCGACGATGATCACCAAGCTGAAGATATCAAGCGTTCGCCTGGACGACGAGTCTAATCATCATTCCGTCACCTATCCCCAGACCGAACCGGATTGCGAAGATGAAGAAGCGCCCGCGTCGCAACAGACTGGCTCACAAGTCACGGATACCGCGGCAACGTCCACTGCAGCCGTAGCCGACACGTCGATGGAAGACGTCGTGCCGATGGAGCCTGGTGAGGAGAAACTCGTCTCGATCGGCCCTGGCGCCTCACGCACCATTCACCTCCGGCTGCCATTGCCGCCATACGCCGGCGCGTATGGCGGCGCGGTGAACATTTCCGCGAACGGTGGTGAGCCGAAGGCCGTGCAACTCACGCTACGCACGCGCGGCCCAAACGGCAAGTGGTGGTGCCCTCTGCTGATCTTCATCCTCGTGGTTCTTGCCGGGGCAGCAGCCGCGAAGATCTTCGAGCACTTCTACGGCAGCGGCGGCGGTCTGACCCGCGCCCGTGCGCTGCTCTCGCTCGACGCCAGCCGGGCCATGCTCGGCGACCTGGCGGTTTGGTTGCGCACGTCGCCGGTCAAGGACCAGCTGCATCGCACAGGCAAGGCGTTGGCCGACGACCTCACCGATCTCACCGAGATATTGAGCACCGCCACTCGCCGGACATCGGCCGATCTCGAGACCTTCGCCAGCCAAATCGGCGAGCGCATCGCCAAACGCCGGGCGCTCCAAAGCGCCGTCGCCTATGCGAAACACGCCCCGACGATCGCAGGGCTTCTCGACGCGGTACCGACGGAGGCCGACGTCAAGGCTTATCGCGATGGGTTGAACAGAGTCCTGAGTGACCAGCCCGAGGCTGAGAACGCGCAGGGAGGAACGGATCGTCTTGCACAACCTAGAGTCTCCGATCCAGTCCGCGGAGCGCGGAAAGCACTGCTCTTCCTCCCGAAGCTCCGCTACGTGGTCTGGATGCTGTTAGTCCTCAGCACCGCCTATGCGATGTTCTATGCGACGCGCTGTAGCTTCGGCACTCGCGTCGACTACATCACGGTCTTCCTATGGGCCCTCGGTTTGACTCAGGCAGGATTCGCGATCATCGGGGAGGCGCGCTCGAACTATACGCCGCCGCCGACCAGCTGATCTCCAATGAGGATGAGCAGCACGTTCACGGTCACGGTCGCGACCGCGTAGCGCTGCCGCTTCAGCTTCAACGCATACGCCTTGACGAGGGGCGTCGTGATTTCATTCAGCCGCCGTGATCCGAATTCGGGCAGCAGGTGCTTACTTTGTCGTCCGATCGTGCTCCGCGGCCGTATTCGGACTGACTTGGTCGGCGATGTCGTCCAATACGCGGCGATGTACTCGCGGAAGGTGAGGACATGGCGGGCGCGCGCTACTAGGCACGGAGCACGGGTTTAGGGTTTTCGCGCTCTGCGGGTGAGACTCGTAAGTTGTTGTGGCTTCGTGGGGTTGTGATTGGTCGGGCAGGGGGGATTTGAACCCCCGACCACCTGAACCCCATTCAGGTACGCTACCAGGCTGCGCTACTGCCCGACTCGGCGCGAATCGTATCACGCAGGAGTGGTGAACGAATCCGGGCGTCGGGTATTTCCGCGGGAGGGTCGATGGTCCTGACGGCGAAGTGGAAACTGGGTCTGCTCATGTGGGGCGCGGGGATGCTGGGCGTGCTGGCGATGGCCGGGCTGCTCCTGCCGCGGCTGTTGGCCATGATGCCGGAGTTGCTGGGGAAGGCGGAGCCTCTTCCGCTTCCTGTCCCCGTGCTGATTCTGGCGAGCGTCGCGCAAACCGGCCTTTTCCTGGCGTTGGCGGTGTGGGGAGGGGTGGCGCTCAGTCCGTCGGCAGGGTTGCACGCGCCGGCGTTCGAGGCGGTCGTGGGGCGACAGCCGGTCTGGCCGGCCCTTCGGCCGCAGGTCGTTCCTGGAGTCGTGGCCGGTCTGATCGGTGGGCTGGGTCTGTTTGCGTTCGGATGGTTCGCTCCTCCGCAGATCCAGGCGGCGCAGGCCCGGGTGGTCATGCCCCTGCCGGTGCGCATCCTCTACGGCGGCATCACTGAGGAAGTGCTGCTTCGCTGGGGGTTCATGACCTTGCTGGTCTGGTTGGGGTGGCGGTTGTTGGGCCGGCGCCACTCGGCAGCGTGGATGTGGGGCTCCATCGTGGTGAGCGCCGTGGTGTTCGCCATCGGACATCTCCCCGCGGCTCATCTGTTCATGGGACCGATGAGTGCGACGGTGATCGCTTACGTGATTGCCGGCAACGCGCTCTTCGGGATCGTCTTCGGCGTTCTCTACCGGCGCTACGGCCTCGAGGCGGCCATCCTCGCTCATGCCCTCACCCACGTGGTGGCCTGGTCGCTGTCCTCTTGATC
>JBDTOZ010000308.1:0-5932 GCA_039932995.1 Acidobacteriota bacterium
GCAACGAAGAGCAATGCGCTACAATCCGCCCCTCCCTGAGCGGGCGTAGCTCAGTGGTAGAGTAGGAGCTTCCCAAGCTCTATTCCGATGGATTCCTATGAGTTACGAGTCTTGGACTAACGGCACTAATGATGTTGTGAATCGGGATCGTTTCAAGCTGATCTATTCCGTCGTTTTGCCGTCAAAGTGTTCGGTGTCGGCCTCGGCCTCGTCGCGCGTAGGATGGACGACGCCGTCTCGATGATTCGGTGGCGCATAGAGCGTGTAGAGTTTCAATGGCCTGACGCCGGTGTTGATGATGTTGTGCCTCGTCCCGGCCGGGACGACGATCGCGAAACCCTCGTGGATCGCCGTCGTAACGCCATCGATTACCGCCTCACCCGTTCCTTCCTCTACCCGGAAAAACTGGTCGAGATGGTGAATCTCCGCTCCGATCTCTTCATGAGGCTTCAACGCCATTAGAACGAGCTGGCAATGTTTTGCCGTGTAAATCACGCGGCGAAAGGCCTCATTCTTGACCGCAAGATCCTCGATGTCCTGTACAAAGCCTTTCATAGGGAACCTCGCAGTCAGTGCTGGTGTTCTGCGGCAGCGGGCGCGGCAACCTTCTCACTTGCGTTCATCATCGGGCAGCTGGCCATCGAGTCCGCCATTCCTTTCATCATGCCGCTCTTCATGTGCTCCATCATCTTCGGCTGCATGTCCATCATCTGCTTCGCCATCATGGAGCGCTGGGCGACGAGCTCATTGATGACCGCTGCCGTCTTGTCGATCTTCGCTGACCCCTTCGCTTTGTTCATATCATCGACGAGCGACTGAAGCTTCGAGTCCATCTCGGCCATGTGCTTCTGCATGGCATCGTGTTGCTGCATCATCGCCGCGCAATCGGGCATCATTGCCGGTTTCTGAGCATCGGGCATCTGAGCGAATAGTGCCGGTGCGCAGAGTAGTGCCAGGGCGAATCCACTGATCATTCGTTTCATTGTGAGCTCCCAACAATTTCCGTTTCGTGGCGTGCGGAATTGCACACCGCTTTGTACGAACACGTGACCCGTCGGGGGCGTCGGATCGGCTACGGTTTCCGAAGAAGCCTCGCGATGACGATCACCAGAACGACCACGAGCAGAATGCCGGCGATGGTCCAGACCCAACTCGACCCCATCCAGTAGTGGTCCATCATGCCGTTCACGACAAACTCATATGCACGAACCGATCCGAGTCTGTCCTTGCGGCGTCACCGTACGCTGTGATGCTTGGCGCATCATGATTGGGTACGATCGCGATGAGCCAGGCCGAGGTCGACGCGCTTCCGAGCATCGAGCGCGGAAATTCAACTGCGGTACGGGAATCGCACAACCTCGCATCGAGACCTCTACGATGAACGATGTACAGGAGCTTCGTCGCTGTCGGGAATGGGAGACGGTGTTTGAGCCGGATGTCGCTGACCGCGACTCCAATGGCGAGCCACGCTGCCCGCAGTGCTTTCTCTCGTCATCGGATCGTGTGCTCAAAATCGATCCGCGCGAGCTGGTGATCCGGCAATCGACGCCCTTCCGCTGAGGGTACAAAGCATGAGCGGCCGGTGGCCGCTGCGCATCTGGCGGGCGTCTCTGCCGAAGGTGCTGGGGAGAAGGGACGCAACCTTGAGCGTCAGGCGCACAATGGACATCACCCGTTGCATCTGGCCTTGAGCTCGACCTAACGCTGAATGATGATCACGCCCGTGAGAAACGCCTTGCGTGCCGACTGAAGCGAACGGTCGGTGTAAACTGTCCAATCCGGCGGTAATCATCATTGCAATGATCCGACGCGACCGTCCCGCGAGCCCGCCCAGGATGACCGTTGCCGGCGGGTCTGCCTGCGGCCGGCTTCATTCCAGCGACGTCACACCTCGACGGTGATCGCTGTCACTTGCGCGAATCGTATGGGCGGCTACGCTGTTTCGGGAGTTAACGAAATGACGATGACATCGCTTGCCCGCCTCGTTCAGGTCCACAAGGCCATCGGCCATCCCGTGCGGCTCCGCCTCCTGACGGTCCTTCGGAGCGGCCCGCTCTGTGTGTGCCAGATGACCGTCGTCGTGAGGCTCGCAGCGTCTACCGTCTCCGAACATCTCTCCGAGCTCCGGAATGCGGGGCTTGTGAGCGAGCGGAAGGAGGGGCGTTGGGTCGAGTACAGGCTCTCGGATTCTGCGGTTCGCGCCGGCATCCTTGACTCGGTCTGGCCCTCGCTCGAGGACGACCGTGAGGTGAAGGCCGATGCGGTGCTCGTGAAAGAGCTCCGGCGCGTTCCTCTCGATGAGCTCTGCAGTGTCAATCTGGACCTGAATCGACTTCAAAGGCCGAAGCTTGCATCCGCGGCGCGAAAGGCCGAACAGATTCGCACGGGTGATGGAGCACAGCGATGACCAGTCTGACCCCTCTCGCCTCAGCGCAGCGACAGCCGGCCGCGGAGCAGCGCTACTTCATCGCAGCGGCCGTCGTTGCAGCACTCGTTCTCTTGTACACGCAACTCCAGCGCATCGCCGAATTTGTCACCTACGATGTCGCCGGTCTGGTTCGCGGGAGCCACCTCGGCTCCGCCGTCGAGTTCTTCGCCTTCGAGGTTCCGAAGGTCCTGCTCCTGCTCACGGGTGTTGTCTTCATCGTCGGAGTTCTTCGGAGCTTCTTCACCCCGGAGCGTGCACGGCAGCTTCTCGCCGGACGGCGCGAGGCGTCGGGCAACGTGCTCGCGGCGCTCTTCGGCATTGCCACGCCGTTCTGCTCCTGCTCCGCGGTCCCGCTCTTCATCGGCTTCGTCACCGCGGGTGTGCCGCTCGGAGTCACGTTCTCGTTTCTCATCTCCGCGCCGATGATCAATGAGGTCGCGCTCGTTCTGCTCTTCGGCCTCTTCGGCTGGAAGGTCGCGGGCCTTTACCTTGTGACCGGGCTGCTCATTGCGATCGTGGCGGGCTGGATTATCGGAAGGCTCAAGATGGAACGCCACGTCGAGCCGTGGGTGTGGAAGATCCAATCCGGTAGCGCCGGGATCGACGTGAAGAGAACGTGGGCAGACCGCCTCGCCGATGGCCGGGCCGCGGTGCGCGAGATCGTTGGGAAAGTGTGGATCTACGTCATCATCGGCATCGCCGTCGGTGCCGGCATCCATGGTTACGTGCCGACCAACTACCTTGCATCTTTCATGGGACGTGGCGCGTGGTGGGCCGTGCCGCTCGCGGTGCTTCTTGGCATCCCCATGTACTCGAATGCCGCCGGCATCATCCCGATCGTGCAGGCGCTTCTTGGGAAAGGGGCAGCACTCGGAACCGTCCTCGCGTTCATGATGTCCGTGATTGCGTTGTCCTTCCCGGAGATGATCATCCTCCGGAAGGTCCTCAGGCCCGTCCTCATTGCGACGTTCATCGGCGTAGTGGCCGCCGGCATCCTCGTCGTCGGCTACCTCTTCAACGCGGTGCTGTGATGCGCGTGCTCCACATTTTCACTCGCCCCATTTCATAACAAGGAGAAACTCATGTCGACCCAGGAAAGAATCGAAATCCTCGGCCCCGGCTGTTCCCGCTGCAAGCAGACTTTCCACGTGATTCAGCAGGTAGTCGAGCAGGAAGGGCTCGCAATCGAAGTCATCAAAGACGAGTCGATCGAGCGGATGATGGCGCTGGGCCTCATGGCGACGCCTGGCGTCGCGATCGACGGCAAAGTCGTCATTTCTGGCCGCATTCCGAAACCCGAAGAAGTCCGGCATCTCCTGGGCATCGCGTGACGCGGGGCCTACCATGCGCGCGAATCAATCTTAGCGAGTCTTCTCGGACTATTCGTCGTGCTTGCGATCGTCATGGTCGCCAGAGATGCCCGCACCCCGAAGGCGCCTCGTTCTCGAGCGGCGGTCGCAAGTGCCATCCCCGCGGGCGCTTCGCGGCTTCCGGCTGTTGCACGTGGCAACACACGACCTCCGGACGGCACGGTCGATTCATCGACGTCCGATTCGGCCGGGAGCACAGCGTCGCAGGTAGCCTCCATGGTGGAGCGTGCAGCGACTCCGGCAGCCGTCGCAGCACGAGAAAAGACCACCGCTTTGCCAGCGCCTGTCCGCAAGGCCGTGGCCACGTACTTCCACGGCAATGTCCGGTGCGTCACGTGCCGGAAGATCGAGGCGTACGCGCAGGAAGCTGTGCAGGACGCGTTCGAGCAGCAGCTCGCCGCCGGGACGGTGGAGTTCCGCGTCGTGAATGTGGAAGAGGACGCGAATCGTCATTTCATCCAGGACTACCAGCTCGTAAGCAAGACTCTTGTCGTCACGGAAGAAGTGGACGGCGCGGTGGCTCGATGGGCGAAGCTGGACGACGTGTGGACGCTCGTCAGTGATCGGACCGCGTTCTTCCGCTATGTCCAGGGCGGCGTCCGAAATTACGTGGCGGCGCAATGATCGATTCCGCGAGCTTCGCCATGGCAGTCGGCACGGCCGCGTGGCTGGGACTTCTGACGTCAATCAGCCCGTGTCCGCTCGCGACGAACGTCACCGCGATCGCGTTCGTCAGTCGCGACGGCGGCTCACCCCGGCGCGCGCTGGCCTCGGGACTGCTCTATACGATCGGGCGCAGCCTGGCGTACGTTGCACTCGCCGCCGTGGCCGTTTTTGCGATGGGTCGTCTCCTCGGGGTCTCGACCTTCCTTCAGCATGTTTTCTCCAAGCTCCTCGGGCCACTTCTGATCGTCGTCGGCATGGTCCTCGTTGGCCTCGTCGATCTGAGACTCCCGCAGAAGGCACAGGCCGTGTCGGAAGAGCGCGTGCGTCGCGGAGGTCTCTGGGCGGCGCTGCCGCTCGGCGGGGTATTCGCGCTCTCGTTCTGCCCGGTCTCGGCAGCGCTCTTCTTCGGGATGCTGATTCCTCTGGCGACGCGGCACGCGTCCGTGCTGACGCTGCCGAGCGTCTACGGCCTCGCGACGGGCCTGCCGGTCGCATTCTTCGCAATTGCGATCGCGTTTGGCGCGACGCGCGTGAGCGCAGCGTTCCGTGCCGCGTCGCGCTTTGAGCACTACGCCCGCCCGATGACCGGAGTCACGCTCATCGTGGTCGGGATCTACGAATCACTCCGCAGCATCTTTCTCATTCTCTGAGCGCGACTATGACGACTACACAAAAACGGCTCTCGTTCCTGGACCGGTATCTCACGCTTTGGATCTTCCTCGCCATGGCGGCCGGTGTCCTGCTGGGCTACGGCGTCCCCAAGTTCAACCAGGCCATCAATGCCTGGAATATCGGCACGACCAGCGTCCCGCTCGCCATCGGTTTGATCCTCATGCTGTATCCCCCGCTGGCGAAGGTTCGCGGTCATGTTCTCGCTCAAGGGTGGAACGATCGTGAAGCTGCCCTTCGATGTCATCCGCATCGCCATCCCGCTGCTCATCTATTTCGTCTCCGCGACGATCGCCGCCTGGACGCAACAGGGGATGTCCCGGCCGGTTGTTACTACGCTCAGGGCGTTGACCGCAGCGGCGGTGGCCACAAGCCTCATTCTGTTTCGTCGTGACACTGGCGGTGCACAATCGGAGCGAGCAGCACGCATCGACGGCGCGTGAGACGACGTCTGTCCTAGGGGCGCAGGATGGGATGCCCCCGTCTTCTGGTATTCGACGGGCCGTGTCGTGCGCATCACGATGAAGATCGAGGCCGCTCGTAGGTGACGGGATCGCTCGGTCGTGATCGCAGCTTCTCGGTCTCTATTTGCTCGTTACGCGTCTCTATTTCGGTCTCTATTTGGGACTCTTGGACACTCGTTGACTCTCGTAGACAGAGAGGAACGTGGTAAACTGTGCTTCCCACTATCTGTCGGTCGCAGGCAGCTGTATCTAGTGGAAAATGCAAGGGTTGCGGCATTAAGCGGGCGTAGCTCAGTTGGTAGAGTAGGAGCTTCCCAAGCTCTTGGTCGCCGGTT
>JBDTOZ010000309.1:0-2637 GCA_039932995.1 Acidobacteriota bacterium
CTCCCTTAGAGCACTGGATCCGCGTTGGCGACCTCCGCCGCTTACTCGCCAGGAATGGAATCAACGCCACCATCCCTGACGCTCACGTCGCGCAGTGCGCTCTCGACCGGGATGCCGTGCTCCTCACGCGCGACAAGGTCTTCGCCGCGATCGCGAAGCAGACTCCCCTGCGGCTTCGAGACTGACGAGGAAGCGTCTCCGTGTGGCCAGATCACGTTTCGAATCGCCGCACGTGAGCCGTTCGCTGCGAGTAACGCTCGAAGTTGTACTCGAATCTCACATCAACGAAGCGATAGCCGACCGCGTACATGGGCGCGCGGTTACTGGCAAGGTATGCTCCTGAAGAGGGGGAAATCTCGGGGTGGAACCGTACGCCGACCCCGCTTCGAAAAAGCACTCAAGAAGACCTGGCTGATGCGGCCGGAGTGACCACTACCTATAGGGACAGGTGGAACGTGGCGACAAGGCGCCGAGTTTTACGGGCGTGCTCAAGCTTGACCGCCGGCTCGCTGCACTGCCGACGGATCTCTTAGCAGGTTTCACGACAACTGTGCTGCGGAACCTGCGCCTATGACAACGAATTAGTTCGGATCAGGCAAGCCGATCCAGAGCGACTCGAAGTCCTGGTCGAACTCCGGATGACGGAGATCTTCAACCATCGCAACGAATTGACCGTACCGCTGCCACCATCGCGGACCAATCGCCATACCGTCATTGGGCAAAGATGACCGCAGCCGCCGTGCATAGAAATCCAGATGACGCAGGCGGTCACGGAGATCCTGGACCTCAAACGCCTGCTTTGCAAGCGTCGTCAGAGTTTCCGCCGCTTGTCCCAGACGATATGAGTAGAGCGCCGCAGTGTCATCGATTTGAAGCTGGGTAAATTCGCTCATATTCACACCCACCCTTTCGTCTAATGAGCCGCGCATGGGCGCGTTCCGGAAAGTGTACGCCTGCAGACCGTCGGTCTTCAAGAGGTTTCCCTTGGGTCGGGCCGACGTCCTTGGTGCAAGCTCGACATGGGCAACGAAAAGCGGCGGAAGTCGCCGGCACCATCGCCCTCGTCTCCGAGGACAACATGCAGGTCAGCCACGTCTTCGCGACGACGAGGCAGGACTACATCATGACCCTGAACCCGACCGCATTCACCGATGGAATCCTGCGCGTCGGCCACGCCGTCAACGAGATGCTGGTGAAAGAGATCGTGAAACAGCACCACTGATCGTTCGGTGCGAGCCCGGCTGCTGCTTCACGCTCCAGCCGATTCGCAGGAGTGCAGCAAGAACCCAAGAGGCCTGGAGGAAGGTCAGTTCATTCGTGAACTGCAAAGACGCCCCTGATCTCCGGAACGTCCTCAGCGTGTCCGCGCCTGTCGGCACGCACGCGAAACGTCGGCACTTTGGCCTTCGCGACGGCTTCCTCGCGTGTTGGTCCGTACGCGAGCACCCCGGGCAGATCGGTCACCTCACCGATTCATCTGCCGTCGTCTTCGCGTTCGATCTCTACCGTAAACTCGCTCATCGTCACCGATCCTGCACAGTTAGCCGGCACCGCGGTCGCACGGTAGCTCGAGCCATCGACAGAGCGCTTCCTCAATCAAGGTTAACTGCTGTTGGTTGAGTGATCCGAGGTGCCGGATTGCGTGCCGCACGGATACCGTAACGAGACCTTGCGCATCGAATGCGCCCGATTTGAGGAATGGTGGGTTCACGACAGCCTCGAACAGCGTCTGCCGTGTTGAGGTGGTGTGAGGAACAAGACATAAGAGTGCCCGGTCATCGTCGCCGATTCGAGTACTGATCACGAGGCATGGCCGTACTTTAGCGGTCATGCCTAGGTCAACAAGCCAGACCTCTCCACGAACCGGGTATCTCTCTCGCCCATTTCTCGCCGGTCGTACTCGAGAAACATCTGGTCCGCGGCGGCGGTGAACTCATCCTCGCTCATCTCGGGGTAGTCGAGATGACGCGAGATCCGTAGCAACTCAGCCAGAACTTCCCGCTTCGATGGATCTGGCAGAGCTCCGAATTCCTCGATGAGGTGCTTCGCGTCGACAATCACGTGGTCATTCTACCGCGTCCCGTTCACGGGCACCTCTCGTCGCTCCTCTCAGTGCCGCCAAGCGCAGGTCATCGACCGTCCAACGCATCGGCCCGAATGACCGCGTCGCAAGCCCCGCGTTCGCAACCCGTCGATATTGACGGGCATTCATACGATCGTTAGTTCTACGTCATGACTGCGCGCCGAATCACGGCAAACCTCCCCGACGATCTCCTCGAGTCGGCGATGCATGTCATAGGAAAAGGTATCACCGCGACGCTCATCGAAGGCCTCGAACAGGTTCAGGGGCCGCAGCTTCCACGAGCGCGCGCTGGCCTTACGCGGAAAGCTGGGGCTCAGCATCGATCTCGAGGAGGCGCTCGCCGCCGGCGCCGCGATCATTCCTCCCCTGGTCGTCGCAGAGCTGATCAGCGGGGCCAGTACGCCAACGCAGCGAGCGACAATCGGTGAGCTGCTGCAGGATGCACCCGTTCACGACACTCCCTTAGAGCACTGGATCCGCGTCGGCGTCAACGCCACCGTCCCTGACGCTCATGTCACGCAGTGCGCTCTCGACCGGGATGCCGTGTTCCTCAC
>JBDTOZ010000310.1:0-1869 GCA_039932995.1 Acidobacteriota bacterium
TTCAGCATGATTCGCCAGAGTGCGAAGACCAGGAGGGCCAGGGCCAGGGGGACCAGGATGGGGAGGAAGATGGCTACGACCGAGAGGGAGAACGAGAGGATGTCCTCGACGATGGAGAGGATCGGGTTGGCGCAGCCGAAGGTGGTGGCGGAGGAGGCGATGCGGGTGCCGGCCTTGAGGGTGTGCATGCCCAGCGACGCCGGGCCTCCGATGATGATGCCCACGATGGCGGCCACCATCGGGTCGACGCCGGTGAGCACGGAGGCGCTGGCCAGGGCTCCGGCGACGGGACGCACGAAGGTTCCGGCGGTGTCGAGGAAGTGATCGACGGCGGGGATCTTGTCGGCGACGAGCTCGATGACGCAGGCGATGATGAGCGCGATCATTGCCGCATCCGAGGTGAGCCACTCGAACTTGTCGCCCAGGGTGATGCCGGCCACGTGAAACCGCGCTGCTGCCCCCAGGAGAAGCAGCGGCAGAAACGTATTGAGGCCGGTGGAGGCCGACAAGCCGAGGCCGAGCAGGATCGGCAGGACGTAGTGCAGCACGCTCACACGGACATCGTCGCAGAAACGGGCGGGAAAGTCTCACGCGGACGGGGCATCGAGTGGCAACGCAACTGCGTCGCTCCATTCCGGATGCGCCGGGCAAGATGCCCGGGTCCCCATCTTCTTTAGTAGAAGCCGCCGACGGGAGCGGGTGCTTTTTGCGCGGCCAGTTCCACCTGCTTCTCGAGGAATTCGCGGAAGCCGATGCCTGCCACTTTCAGTTCCTGGGGGACGAGGGAGCTGGTGGTGAGCCCGGGGAGGGTGTTGGTCTCGAGGAAGTAGATGCCGTCCGCGGCGGCGACGAGGTCGGAGCGGGAGTAGCCCTGGCAGCCGAGGGCGAGGTGGGCGTCGAGCGCGGTCTGCTGGGCCTCGCGGGCCACGTCGTCCGGGATGTTGGCGGGACAGATCTCGCGCGTGCCGGCCCCGAGGTATTTGCCCTGGTAGTCGAAGGCGCGGTTGGGATCGACTTCGATCTCGAGCACGGGCAGGGGGAACGGTCCCTCGCCCTGGTCGATGACGCCGACGGTGAGCTCGCGGCCGGCGATGAACTGCTCGACGATGTAGGGGATGCCCAGGTGGATGACGTCTGCGGCCACGGCGTCGCGGTTCTCGTCGCGGCTCAGGAAGAAGAGCCCGCGACTGGAGCCGGCGGCCAGCGGCTTGAGGACGATGCGCTGGTGACGCGAGAGCATGTCGTCGATCGTCCCGCGCACCTGGGAAGGATCGCGGGCCACGCGCGACTCCGCGATGCGTACCTTTCCCGTGACGAGCGTCTTCGCGCGGTCTTTGTCGAACGCGCCGGCGCTGGCCTCGGAACCGGAGCCGGTGAAGGCAAGGCCGCGCGCCTCGAGCATGCGTTGCACCGTGCCGTCCTCCCCCTCGCCTCCATGCAGCGCCAGGAAGAAGAGCGGGTCGTCCACCGGCAGCGTGTCGAGGGCCTGTTCGAGGTCGGGAAAGATGGCCGGCCGCGCGGGGACGAAGTCGTTCTCGAAGGGCCGTCCGTGCGCGAGCACGTCACTCGCGGCGACGTCGTGGACCGAGCCGTTCGGTGCCCAGAACCAGGCCAGGACGGGATCGAGAGTGCGAAGGATGTTCTGCGCGGAAGCCACGCTGACGTGGCGCTCGTCGGAACGGCCGCCGAAGAGGACGATGATGGTGTTCACGGGCGCGTCTGGTGCAAGGGGGCTGCCCGCCGGTTGGCGGTTGGCGGTTGGCGGTGGCACAAGGCGTTTCTGTTGCGAGATGGTCGTGACTGATGACGGGCTGCTCCAATTCGTCAGGCGGAAAGAGGAACTTGACGCGTAGCCGCGATCGGTGGAGA
>JBDTOZ010000311.1:0-6231 GCA_039932995.1 Acidobacteriota bacterium
ACTGTCGGTCGGATGCACCGTTGCTCTTCGCAGTTGCCAGGGACGTTCACCACAGAGGCACAGCGCGGCGTAGCCGCAACCGAAGGAACGCCGGCGTCTCGCCGGCTGGCTGTGCGGCGTCCTTGCCGCGGGCGGGGGAAAGCGTGCGAGGGGCAGCAATCACCGCTCTCGCAAGAAAGGCTCGCGGGCGAGACGCCCACGGGCCAGCCGGCGAGACGCCGGCGCTCCAATGCTCCGCCTGAAAATCTTCGCATCGCGCGAAGAAATTCGAGGTTTGGTAGTACAGAGACACAGATTTGTCTTCGAGTCTTCGAGTCGTCAAGGTGGGCTCCGGGCCTTTCGCCCGGAGCAGCGCGGGCAGGATGCCCGCGCCCCCAATTCTCAGGAGGACGGTTCAGAGACGAACCTCGCCACCGCATCCACCACCGCCGGCTCGCGCAGGATGCGCCGGTGTCCGAGGCCGTTGGTGGTGAGCAGCCGGGCTCCGGGCCAGGCCCCGGCCAGCGCGGCCCCTTCGCTCCAATACGTGTCGTCGTCGTCGCGGTCGTGGACGACGAGCAGGGGAGCGGTCATGGCGGGTGCGGTCTGGGCCAGCGAGTAGTCGGTCCACTTCCGGAGGAAGCGCTGTTCGATGCGCCGCTTCATCCGCTCGATGACCGGCCCGTCCAGACCGAGCATGGTGCCGAAGCGATTCACGTAGTCGGAAGGATTCAGAGGCGGCGCGAGGTAGACCAGGCGCTCGACGGCCAGTCCATCCCGTAGAGCGAGGGTCGTGGCCGCGCAGCCGAGCGAGTGCGCGATGATGGCGTGAGGTCCTTCGATCGCTTCCGCGACACAGCGAACACTCCAGGCGAAGTGAGGCAGCGAAGAGCGCGCGCCGGAAGACGCGCCGTGACCGGGCGCGTCGAAGGTGACGACCGAGAATCCCGCGGCCAGCAGCGGGCGCACAAAGGATGCGAGCTGCGCCCCTCGACCCTCCCAGCCGTGAACCAGGAGCACGGCCGGACCGAGTCCCCAGCGCCAGGACTGGATCGTGCGCCCCTCGCCGACGGAGACATCGAAGGGAACGCCTTCCGTGAGAATCTCCTGCTCGCGTTTCGGTCGTGCGTGACGGCGCGGAGTGAGGAACAGGTCTTCGGCGAGGCGGGAGGCGACGTTGGGCGAGGTGCGGGAGAGAAAACCGAGGGCACCGCGGAGGAGCGTGAGAGTGAGAGGCGGCCTGGGCACCGCCGGGGCGGACAGGGATCGGTCATTCACAATCTGCGCAAAATAGCACGAACGTTCGTTTTCAGGCAATCCGTGCGACAATGCATCCGCGCAAACGGATATGAGCCAAGCCCCCCGACTCGATACCTTCTTCCAGGCTCTGGCCGAGCCGACCCGGCTTCGCCTCGTCAACCTCATCGCCGGCAGCGAAGTCTGCGTCTGCTTTCTCGTCGAGGTGCTGGGCGAGCCGCAACCGAAGATCTCCCGGCATCTCGCGGCTCTGCGCAAGGCCGGTCTCGTGGCGGCGCGCCGAGACGGGAAGTGGATCCACTATCGGCTGACGGTTCCTCACGGGCTGACCGATCTGGCGGCGAACGTTCTCGCAATGATGAAACGCGATCCCGAGATGCAACGCGATCGTGCGGCCCTGGCCAGCGCGTGCTGCTCCACGCGCGTCCCCGAGCTTCTCAAGCGTGCACCCAAGCCCGCCGGTTTGGGAACGCCGGCCGGCGGCCGGTAACGGAATCGCCTGCCGACCAACACGAGCGCGTCACCCCCGCAGTTTCGCCCTACAACTTCGCGAGCAGTTTTTTCCAGCGCTCCCACGCGCCATCGCGCGCCTTCTTGTTGCCCGTGTAGCGTTTCGTGGTGGCCTCGTCCGCGCCGCCCGGCGGGGGCGGGGTGTCTCCGGCGCGCATGAATCCGTGTCCGGCGCCTTCGTAAGTGACCGGCTCGAACGTCTTTCCGGCAGCCTTCATCCACTCGGTCGTCTGCGGCAACGTCGCGCCGATGCGTGCGTCGTCGCCTGCATAGAAGCCGTAGACCGGCGCCTTGATGCGTGCGATGGACTCGGCCGAGTCGGGACCAGGGCCGTAGAAGACGAAGGCCGCCGCGAGAGAGGGTCGATTGGTGGCGAAGCGAAACGATTGCCCGCCTCCCCAACAGAATCCGGCCACGGCCACCTTGCCGTTGGCAGCGGGAAGGCGCGACACGTAGTCGGCGATGGCGTTGAGGTCCGCGGTGATCTGGTCGGGCGGAAGATCGCGAATGGCCTGGCCGACGGCGTTCGGTTCCGTCAGTGAGCTCGTTCCCCCTCCGTTCGGTCCCATCCCGGAAAGGAGATCAGGAGCGATGGCGATGTATCCAGCCGCCGCCAGTTCGTCGGCCAGCATCTGCACCCATGTGCTCATCCCGAAGATCTCGTGGATGACCACAACCGCCGTGGCCTTGTTCTTCACCTCGGGGTAGGCGACGAAGGCGCTGACCACGCGATCGCCCGCCTTCACCTTCACCCACTCTCGATGTCGGGACGACTTCTCGAGCGCCTGTTGCGCCCAATCCTGCCCTGCGGCCGCGGCCGGCGCCGGCATCTGGTGCTCCCCGTGAGAGGCCGGTTTCTCCTGCCCAAGGAGAGGGAACGCCGCCAGGAACAGCACGAGTGGGAGAACAGGCTTTCTCATCGTTTCCTCCGATCGACGGATCTTGATGTTGTTGACCGTCGACGCGTGGGTCGGCGGTCGCGGATCGCGTGCCAGACGAGTCGCCGGCACGATAGGGCGTGTGGATCCGGAGAGGACTCTTGCCATCTCGCGAGCTTCTCGCTCCCCGTTGGGGCGCGGGCATCCTGCCCGCGCTCTCGGGTGGGGGGGACGCGGCGATCGGGAAAAGTGCACCCGAAGGCTACCGCGGGCAGAATGCCCGCGGCCCCTTGCCGTCTCGCTAGCGCCGCGGGCATCTTGCCGGCGGCACTTCGGCTCGCGCCGGCCTCCACTCTCATCTGCCGGCCGCCGGCGTGTCGATCGCGTACTCGCTCTGCACGAGCCCACTCGGGAAAGTACGCGTCCCGACGTGCCGGAGAAGAATGTCCGCCGTCAATTCGCCAAACAGGGAGATGCCGGAGCCGATGAGCACGGGCACGCGGGAGATGGTCAGATGTTGGATCCGTCCTGCGCGGAGGAATGCCTGAATCGTCGCTCCTCCGTCGACATAGACGTGATGCACGCCCCGCGATTCGAGCTCGGCCAGAATCTCCTCCGGAGTGCCGGACATGCGCTCCACGATGGTGCCTTCCGGGCCGGGAGGCACGGGCCGGTTGCTCAGCACGAAGACCGGCTTCTCGCCGTAAGGCCAGGGCGAGAGCCCCAGCACGACGTCGAACGTGCGGCGCCCCATGACCAGTGCGTCGACCGTGGCCAGAAACTCGGTGAAACCGTGAGGCTCGGTCTCCCCGCCGCCCGCGGAAAGGAAGTCGAAACTGTCATTCGACCGCGCGATGAACCCATCGACACTGACACCGACGAAGATGGATGCCTTCAAGGTCAACTGCCTCCTATCAAGTGCGCATGCGTTGCCGGCCGTGACGCCTAGTCGCCGGACGAAGGGACGACCACGACGCCGGGGGAGTAGGGTCCGATCAGCGTGCAATTCTTGGCGGTGATGTGGGCGCTGGCGTCGGAGAGCACGAGGGACATCGTGCCCAGGACCGTCGAGCCGTACAGCTCGATCGCGGCGCCGTTACTCGCCGAGCCGCCCCAGGCGGTGCCGGCGCCGTCGGCGACGATCTTCGAATCGTTCACGTTCACGTACCCACGTGCATAGACCAGGATTCCGATCGGCTGCGCGCCACCATGGGCACCGACCATCGTGTAGGCGACGTTGATCTGCGAGCCGCCGCCGGCCGCGCTGTAGTCGACCGCCAGCGTGACCAGATTCGGGCCGTTGTCGGTGGCGTTCGCCTCCAGGTTGCAGTTCTCGATGTCGAAGTTGACCGCGGCCGTGCAGTCCACCGCCGTGGCCCAGCTTCCCCAGCCGTTTCCCATCGAGAGGATGGTCATGTTCTGCACGGCGGAGTTGCTGGCGGCCTTCACCGTCCCTTTGTCCCACTGGTTCGCGCTGGCGGGCGCGGTGATGGTGGTCACGCTGACGCCCGCGCCGGCGAGGAAGACATAGGGCTTGCAGACCACCACTTCGTTGTACGTGCCGGGGCCGATCTGCACGACATACTGCTTCTGCAACTTCGCGTCGGTGATGCTGTTCATCGCGTCTGTGACCGTGCTGAACGTCTTGCCGCCCGGCTGCACGGTGACGGTGTTTGCCAACTGCAAGGCCTCCTGCGGTGCGGCCGAGACGGCTGCATTCACGAGGCTGACAAACGACGGCACTTCCTGCGCCGCCACCGCGGCATCCGCGGTGAGCGGACCCTCCGCTTTGAGACTGAGATCGAGCATGACGAACTCCTTCCTCTCTCTTCTTCGATGTAAGGGAACCTGCGAAGGGGAGAATACTCCGTACGATCGAGGTTAGCCCCAACCGCCCACCGCCCACCGCCAACCGCCCCCGGGCACGAGGGCATGGAGCAAAGTACACTTGGGCATGCGACGTTCGATCGTTCTTCTGCTGCTGGTTCTCGCTACGTCCGTCTCCGCACAGGACATTCCGTTCTACACGAGCGACTTCCCGCCGGCGGAGTTCGCGGCGCGGCGCGCGGCGATCTATGAGGCTCTCGGCGGTGGCGTGGCCGTGCTGCAGGGCGCACCGATGCCCGCCGCCTACGTTCGATTCCGGCAGAGCAACGACTTCTACTACCTCACCGGGATCGAGGTCCCGCGCGCCTATCTCCTGCTGGACGGCGAGCGCCGGACCTCCACGCTCTACCTGCCGCACCGCAACGAATCGCGGGAGCGCGCGGAAGGGAAGTCACTGTCCGCCGAAGATGCGGAGATGGTGAAGAAGCTGTCGGGAATCGAGAACGTCGCTTCCCCCGAAACGCTCGGCGAGCACTTGGCGCGGTATGCCATGAGCGGGCGCGTGCTCTTCACACCGTTTCAGGCCGCGGAAGGCGGCGCGATGAGCCGCGACCTGGCCACCCGCGTCATCGCCGACGGCGCGGCCGATCCGTGGGACGGCGCTCCCTCGCGCGAAGGACGCTTCCTGGCCCTCATCCGCGAGCGTTTCCCCCAGTTCGAATTCCGCAACCTCTCCCCCGCCCTGGACAAGGCCCGCCTCATCAAGAGTCCGCGGGAGATGGCGCTCATCCGCAAAGCCACGCAGCTTTCGAGCGAAGCCCTTCTCGAGGCCATGCGCTCCACCGTTCCCGGGCTGATGGAGTCCGAGCTCGACGCCGTGGCGAAGTTCGTCTACTACCGGAACGGTGCGCAGGGCGACGCGTACTACTCGCTCATCGCCAGCGGGGCCAACGCGATCATGCCGCACTACAACGCCGGCAAGCGCGCCATGAAGGATGGAGAGCTCCTCCTCATGGACTACGCGCCCGACGTCGGCTACTACATGAGCGACGTGACGCGCATGTGGCCGGTGAACGGAACGTTCAATGCCTGGCAGCGCGAGCTCTACGGCTTCTACGTGGCCGTCTATCGCGCCATCCTCCAGCACATCCGGCCCGGTGTCACGGCGGCAACGATCAAGTCCGAAGCGGTCGCGGACATGGATCGGATCCTGGCCGGCTCGCACTTCTCGAAGCCGATCTACGAAACCGCGGCGCGCGAGTTCGTCGAGTCGTACCGGAAATCCCCGGGACGCCTGGGACACTGGGTGGGCATGGCCACGCACGACGTCGGCAGCGACGACGGCCCCCTGCGCTCCGGCATGGTCTTCACCATCGAGCCGGCGTTGCGTGTACCGGAGGAGTCGATCTACATCCGCCTCGAGGACGTCATCTTCATCACCGACACGGGCGCGGAGATCGTGACCGGCAGTCTCCCGATGGACATGGACGCCATCGAAGCAATCATGAAGAACGAAGGAATGCTGCAGCGTTATCCCCGGGTGCGGTGACTCGCCTCCGTCGAGTCGCCTAGTCGTCGAGTCGTCGAGTCGTCGAGTCTTCGAGGAGTCTCATAGGTTCATAGTCTCAGAGTCTCACAGCCGCCCGGCCACCCCTGTACTACTAACCTCGAGTTTGTTCGCGCGACGCGAAGATTTGCAGGCGGAGCAGTGGAGCGCCGGCGTCCTCGCCGGCTGGCCCGGGGGCGTCTCGCCCGCGAGCCTTTCTTGCGAGAGCGGTGA
>JBDTOZ010000312.1:0-2358 GCA_039932995.1 Acidobacteriota bacterium
CGGCGGCGGTCGAGGACCTGCTGCCGCAGCATCCCGGCTATCGCTGGCTGCGCGCCGCGCTGGAACGCTATCGCGCCATCGTAACGTGCGCCCCTCCCCGTGCACCAGCTCAATGACCGCGGAGACGGAGGGCACCTTCGCGAAGGAGGATCAGATCGGACGTTCGGCGCGCGGCAGGATACTGTCCACGGTCGACATCGCCGGTGAGCTGTATAACCGGTCGACGACGTTCGACTTTCCACGGCGTTTCCAGGTGGCGACGATCGTCTGTCACTCGAATTGCGCGGTAGCTCGTCCACCCCGGGGTGGAAGGAGTAAGGGGGTCGTTCTGCGGGCGGCCCCGGCTTGTGCGCCCGTATGCACACGGCCGGGACCAAAGAGAAGCGGCCGACCAGGGTTGGTCGCGCTCCGTCGCTGATTCACGCGCGCGGCTTGATGACGATGCGCGCCTTCTGCTCTGCCATCGTCTTCTCTTCCTCTCCCGTCAGCTCTCGGCTGAACTGAGCGTGCGAATAGTTGACGATCCGCGCATCGCGCAGGGGCGCGTGGTTCACATCAGGGCCGCCGGTCGTCGAACAGTTCCGTACATCGCCAGTGGAGAACTCCACCAGTCCGGCGTCGTCCGGGTTCCATGCCGGCGGGGTTGCATAACCGCGCCGCGACTGCTCCGGCGTGCTGAACGCCGCAAGATCGCAGGAGTAGTGTCCGCGCCGGTCGCGGAAGAACGCCGGTTTGATGCTTCCGTCCTTCTTGTAGACCGACTCGGGCCGGATCGCGCGCCACAACACGGCACGATCGGGAATGAAGTCAATAGAGCGCCACCGAGCCGCAAAACGACGTCTAAGCCAGGACCCAACGAAGGTCCGAGACCAGAGCATCCGTGTCAATATCGCTCTTGTCTTCACGTAGATCGCCTTGTGAACGTAACGTACGGATTTCCAGTACGTTCGGCGATTCTCCCCCATAAACCGTGATCATCAGCCGGCGGGAGGCCGTTCGGAATTCCAGATCGAGCGATCCGTCCGGCGCCGGGCCCGGGATTATATCCGTCAGCCGCGCCGCATTACCGAAAGCAGGAAGCGCGTCAATCAGAAGACGGGCGACCTTCAATGCTACTGGCGCGATTGGATCCCCGTCATACCCATCCCAGCTTCTAACGAACGTGGCGTAGCGGTCCAGTTCCTCGCGAGCTGCGGCCCGGAGGCTGGACTCGCGGGCGCGCTCCAGAGACAGTCGCTGACGGGCAGCATTCGTTCGCTGCTGGCGGCGCTGATAACGGACGGCGGCCGCGGAGGGAACTGCAGTGCGTAACAGCTCCCCGTGCGGATTGAGGCGCTCTGCCTCGATGACCGAGACGATGGCTGCCGGATCGATCGGTGGCCGATCATAGACTGGTAGCGGCATGCACGTTCCCTTTCATCACTTCGTTCCGAGTGCGGTCGGTGATGAGCGACTCGAACACGGTGTTCGCGTCGTCATGAAGTTGTTCGAGCTTCAGGAGGATGTCTCCGCTTTCCGGGATGGTCTGGTGAAACACGGCATGAATGTTCACGAGGTACGTGGCCGTGCCGGGGCGGCCGCTGATGTGCAGTTGTCGATTCTGCCCCTCGCTCTCGAGGAGTCCGCGACCAATGTCGTAGTCGAACGCCTGGGTCGTGTCGGCGAGAATCGAGGGGATGCGCGGTCCGCCGCAGTTCAGAAATTCGCCCAGCGGCAATCCTCGGGGGATCTCGAAGCGGTCGAGTGTGTTCAGCGCCAGCGATACCGGGCGCGCCCGCGATGCGGTCTGCCGCAGGATCTCGCAGGTCGGTCGTACGACGTGGGATACGAACGGCTCCCAACCCGGGTACGTACCTTCTGGGCTGACGAGATTCATCGCTACGTTGTCCGGCGCAAGCTGTATGAGTCGCGTTCTGTCCTCCGTCCAGCAACGGATCCGCGGAACGTGGGCCGGACGCCGTTCCGGACCTTCCGAGCCGTCGAGATCCGCATCCGCTACGTCGGCGGACTCGACGACGCCGAACCCACGACCTCGCAACAGAGAAACCACTTCGAGCATCTGCGCGAACGGGAAGGTACCCGGCTCGAGAAAGAGCTCGGCATAGATCTCGATGATGATGGGTCGTTGGTAGCTCACGTCTTCCTGTTCTACGAACGATCGACCGCGCTAGTTCCCGAGCCGTCCAGCCGTCATTCTAAGCCATTGGGTGGTGGACTGCTGCCAAGCAGTCCCGACGAGCGGTCGCAGTCGGAAAGCTACCTGCCTGGCCACTCGGAAGATGTCTTCGATGTTGTCCGGGTCACTGGTCGCCGGACGCATATGCGTGTCCAGTGCGTGGGTAGCGTAGCGCTCGGCGC
>JBDTOZ010000313.1:0-3123 GCA_039932995.1 Acidobacteriota bacterium
GTTGGCGGTTGGCGGTTGGCGGTTGGCGGTTGGCGGTTGGCGGTTGGCGGGAGCAATACCTCGACGACTCGACGACTCGGCGACTCGACGACTGAAATATGGCAAACTTCCCAGCAAGGAGAGACGCATGATCAACGGCGCCCACGCAATCCTCTACAGCACGGACGCTGAGGCGGACCGCGCATTCCTGAAGGACGTGCTGCAGCTTCCGCACGTCGACGCGGGACATGGCTGGCTGATCTTCGGGTTGCCGCCGGCGGAAGTGGCGGTGCATCCGGGTGAGGCCAATGACGTGCACGAGCTCTATCTCATGTGCGACGACATCCAGGCCTTCGTCGCGGAGATGGAAGGGCGCGGCGTGGCCTGCGGGCCGCTGCACCAGCAGCCGTGGGGCTTGCTCACGCAGATCCAGCTTCCCGGAGGGGGAAAGCTCGGCGTTTACCAGCCCCGTCACGCGCGGCCACCCTCCGCGTGAACGGGCTGCGTTCCCTGCTCCGCGGCAGGCCCGTCCTCCGGTAAAGTGCGGACGTGGACCGACGCGCCGTCACCGTGCTTCGAGAGCTGGCCCGCGAGGGACCTTCGACCGTGGTCGTGCGCGGTGACTGCATGGCGCCGCTCCTCCGGTCCGGCCAGGAAGTGCAGGTGCGCGCGCGGCGCGTCTATCTGCCCGGCGACGTGATCGTCTTCCGGACCCGGAACGGCGAGCTGGCCGCGCACCGCGTGCTCGGTTGGAGGCCGGCCGGGGTGGTGACGAAGGGCGATCACTGCCACGAGCACGACGCGCCCGTCGGTCGCGCGGAAATCGTCGGAGCGATCGACGTCCCCGTGACCCTCAGCCAGCGCCTGCACGCCGCGGTCGCATTCTTGCGAATCCTCCTGCGGAGGCTGACGCGTTGACGGATTTCGGGGCCCGCTTTCTTCACGAGCCTTCCCTCTTCCCGCGCCGGCTCTCCGGCGAGGTGTGGGGCGCGGAACAGGTCTCCATCGAGCTGGCCGGCGAGCGGTACCGCGTCGAAGGTCTCTCGCCCGCGCAGGCCGCCAGTCTCCGCGCGCGGTACGGCCCGCGGCTCACGCCCGGCGATGCCTCCGAACCGGCGGTCACGTTTCGCATCTTCCGCGCGCCGCGCTCCGACTTTCGGGACATCGACACCCGCGGCTGGGAGTACTCGCTCGACCTCGACTGGAGCGGAGAGGCCGTGGCCATGGCCGGCATGCGCCTCATGGCGCGCGCCGATCTCTCGTCCATGCATGCCGGCCTCTGGACCTGCGTCGACGACCGCGACGAATTCTGGGGGCTGCTCGAGAATGTGCTTCGACCGGTGCTGGCCGCGCGACTCCTCGAGCATGGCGGCCTCCTTGTGCACAGTGCCGCCGTGGATGGCTGCCTCTTCCCCAGTCCCTCGGGCGGCGGCAAGTCGACGCTGGCCGGCCTGGCCCTTCGCGCCGGACAGCCCGTCCTCAGCGATGACCTCAATGCCGCGGTGCGGACGGAGGGGGGGTGGATGCTGGTGCCGCTTCCCTTCACCGGCGATCTGGCCGAGGAGCAGCTCAGCACGATTCCCCAGCCGTTGCGGGCCGTGGTCGGCCTGGAAAAAGGCCCGCGCGAGCAACTGAGGAACATGCCGCTGGCCGATGCCGTTTCGTTGCTCGTGCGCTGCGCTCCGTATGTCAACCAGGACCCTCACCGCACGACCGCGCTCGTGGAACGTGCGGCCGAGCTCGGCGGATCCGCGAAGCGTGCGGTCCTGACGTTCCGCGTGGCCGGAGAGGTGTGGCCTATACTGGACGGGCTCCGATGATCGACTCGAGCACCATCCTGGCTCTCCAACCCCGCTCCCGATTCCGCCGCTTCGAAGAGGAAGGGATCGTCATCAACCAGAAAACCGCCGAGGCGCTGGTGATCAGCGAAGTGGGAACGCGCCTGCTCGAGCTCGCCGACGGCACGCGCTCCCTGCGCCAATGCGCGGAGCTCCTCGGTCAGGAGTTCGACGCGGAGCCGGCCGTCATCGAACAGGACCTGGTGCGCTTCGCCCAAGAGCTCGTCGAAGCCGGCATCGCGGCGGCATCATGAGCTTCGACGCCCTCATGGGACGAAGCTGGAGTGACAACCGGCTCTTCTCCGCGCTCATCGAGCTGACCTACCGCTGCAACCTCGATTGCTTCTTCTGCTACAACGACCTCGGCCTGCGCGGCAAGCCGCTGACGTTCGAGCAATACGCCACCTTCCTCCGCGATCTGGCGGCGATGAACGTCATGAACATCACCCTCAGCGGCGGCGAGCCGTTGGCCCATCCGGATTTTTTCCGGATCGGTGCGCTCGGCCGTGACCTCGGTTTCGTCGTGCGCATCAAGTCCAACGGACACTCCCTGCGCGGCGACCTCGCGCGGCGGCTGCACGAAGAAGTCGATCCGTTCATCGTCGAGGTCAGCCTGCACGGAGCGCAGGCCGCCACGCACGACCGCCAGACGCGCGTGCCGGGCAGCTTCGTGCGCCTCATCGAAAACCTCCACGAGATCACCGCCCTCGGTCTGCGCGTGAAGGTGAACAGCACCCTCACCTCCTGGAACGAGCACGAGACCGCGGAAATGTACGCAATCTGCGACGCCCTCGGCCTCCCTTTGCGCTTCGACCTGCAGGTCTCCCCCCGCGACGACGGAGACCGCACGCCGCTCGACGTCTCCCCCAGCCGCGAAGGGATTCGCCGGCTGATGCAGGTGGAGAACGACCGCTACCTCGCCTACCACGGCCTCCCCAACAGCGCCTCGGCCAGCCCGTCCGCAGCGCCCCCTCCCCCGGAAAAGCACTGTGGTGCCGGCTCGTCGGGGATCGCCATCGACCCGTACGGCAACATCTATCCATGCGTGCAATGGCGGCGCGCCGTGGCCAACCTCCACGACGTGCGCATCGGCGAAGTATGGGGCGGCGCGTTCGAAGAGATCCGCCGCGAGACGATCGAAGCGGCTCACGTCGTGGCCGCACATCCCAACGGCCGTCTGCTGAACTTCTGCCCCGGCCTGGCCGAGGTCCTCACCGGATCCGCCACCCGCGTCCCGAAAGAAATGGAGCGCGTCGCCGAGATCGTAGGCACGCCGATCACGTAGGCGTCGAGTCGTCCAGTCGTC
>JBDTOZ010000314.1:0-7066 GCA_039932995.1 Acidobacteriota bacterium
AACGCGGGGTGTCGGTGTGGTGCGGCCGCGATGGCGGCCGCCACAACGTTCGGCGGAGCGTTCTCGACGTTGGCTCGACATTGTGGCGACCGCCTTCGCGGCCGCTTTAGAATCGAATCTCGTTTTCCCCCGGCTGGGCCCGGGGCTAGATTGTTCGACGCGCCTTCGCGCGTCACCGGTGGACAAGTCCACCGCGGGCAGGATGCCCGCGGCTCCACCGGAGTGCCTTGGCGCGATGAACTATGGGGCGCGGGCATTCTGCCCGGCGCACTTCCCGAGTCAGATGGCCAAACTCCAGACGGGGGCCTTGAGTCCAACGCAAAATGGCCGCGGGCATCTTGCCCGCGGCCATTCGGAAATGCAGGAACGACCTCTAGAACGTCACGCGGGCCGCGAGTTGGAGGCGGCGGGGTGAGTAATAGAGTCCGGGGGTGTTGAACAGGGGGCTGTTCTTGCTGGGCTGATACCGGTAGCCGGTCTGCTTGTCGAGGAGGTTGAAGACATCCAACTGGAGCTGCACGTTGAAGCCGCTCACGATGGGGAGGTTCTGGATGTAGTTCACGTCCATCTGGTAGTGGGCCGGAGTGCGGCGACGTCCGGCAGGCTCCGCGTAACGGATGGTGTCGCTGGTGGACGTGCCGGAGTACGGCTGGTAGACGTGATAGTCCCACGCTTCCCAAGGCTGGCCGGACTGGTAGATGCCGAAGGCGCCGGCCGAGGCGTTCCAGGGCAGCGAGTACGAACCGAAGATCTTCATGAGGTGGCGGCGGTCGCCGTGCAGGTCGCCGTACTTGTTGTCCCAGATCTGGCGGCCGGCGGCGTCGGCGATGTTGGACGAGCCGATGAACGTGTTCTGGTCATCGCAGGGCGAGCCCGGGGTCGGCGGCGTGCCGCAGCCCGTGGTGCCGTCCTGGTCGAAGTTGCCGTAGTAGTGGCTCCAGGTGTAGGTGCCCTTAATGAAGGCTTTGCCGAAGCGATAGTCGGACTCGAGGGTCGCTTCGTAGTATTTGGTGAAGGCGCCGTCGAGGTTGGCGATGACGTAGGTGGAGCCGCTGCCGATGGCGGCCAGCTTCGCCGCCAGGTCGGGCATGTACAGCGTGCGCGGCACGCCGGCCGGAGGAGGGGTCTGGCTGATGCCCAGGCGGGCGTCGTTCGGCGTGTCTTCCCAGAAGTTGTCGGAGTAGCGGTAGCGTCCGTAGACGCGTGCCGACCAGCCCGGGGTGAGTTGCCGCGCCGTGCCGACCAGATACTCGGCCACCTGGCGGGGATCCATGTCGTCCATGAACAGCTTGCCCGACGAGGACCTCACGGGGTCGAGCGCGAAGAGGGTGCCGTCCGCGTCGAAGTAGGCGTTGATGGTCTGGCGGAGGTTGCGATCCCACGAAGCGGCGCGCGGGAGCGAGCTGACCGCGGGATTGTAGCTCGCGTAGCTCGCGTAAACGGTGTCCCGGCTGTTGTAAGCCCACGTCGCGCCGAGGCGCGGCTGGATCATCTTCTTGAACGGAATGTCGTACATCTTGTAGCGCGAGCCGACCGAGGAGACGTAGCCGGCGATGTTGTCGGCTTCCTTCAGTCCCTGCCCGTACAGCGTGTCATGACTGGCCAGGACACCGACGTTGAACGACCAGTCGTTCCAGCGCATGGTGTCGTTGATCTCGAAGCTCTCCGAGCGGATCTCGGAGTGGATGGGCGGAATGTTTCCTTCCGACTGCTGCTGCAGCGCGGCCGTGAAGAAGATGGGCTTGCCCTGGAACGAGGTGGCGCCGCCGCCGACGCTGATCGTGCCCCAGCCGTTGGTGGAACGGGCCAGGTCTTCGGCGTCCGTGTAACGCTGATAGCCGCCGTGCAGGTCGTGACTGATCACCGATCCGATGGTCATGTTGTAACCGGCCTGCCAGGAGCGGCGGAAGAAATCGTCCGCATCGAAGAGGGAGCCGTATCCGACGGTCCCGCCACCGACCCGGGCGCCATTGGCCCCGACGTAGCCGTAGCGGTCGATGTACGGCTGCCGGAAGGCGTTGACGGCAGCGTTAGCGCTGTTGGCCACCGGCACGGTCAGCGTGCCGATCTGGTCGAGCCGGGCCAGATCGAGGTGCGTCCCGATGGCCGTCGAAATGCTCGCATCGGCGATGTTGTCCGGGACGCCTCCCGTGTACAGCTTGAAGTCGTTGAACTTCATCGTGGCGTAGCTCTTGTTGTTGATCACCCACGAGCCTTCCAGGATGCCGATCTTCTGCTTCGATTCGTTGCCCGTGCCACTGGTGGCGGCCTGCGAGACCGCGAACAGGCTGCTCGTGTCGAGGCGCTTGGAATCGCGGTAGCTGCCATTGAGGAGGATCGAGGAGATCGGGGTGTAGGTGAGCTTCCCGAAGTATTCGTCGCGATCGCTCTTGTAGTCCGGCAGCTCGCCGTAGTTGTTGGCGCGGTTCTCCCGGTTGATGGTCGGCTTGTAATACGACCCGTAGAAGAAGAGCTGGTCCGACAGGATCGGACCGCCGATGTTGACCTGAGCCCAGCCGCGATCCTGGTCGTAGATCAGGTTCGTGCCTTTCTGCTCGGAGGTCAGTCCCGCGGTCTGCACCTGATAGCTGACCTGACCGGAGAACTTGTTCGTGCCCGACTTGCTGACGGAGTCGATGGTGAACCCACCGGCACGGTTGAAGTCGACGGCCGTCGCGCCGCCCTTGGTCACCGAGACCTGGGCGATGTCGTACGAGGCCGGCTCGGCGGAGAGCGTGCCGTACTGCGGCAGGCTGACGTTCACGCCGTCGAACTGGTAGACGTTGTCCTGGCCGCTGCCGCCCGAGCTCGGACCGCGGACCGTGTCCTGCGTGTACTGCACCGCCGGCGCGAGCTTGAGCAGGTCACGATAGTCCTGACCGACCGGCAGGGAGGCGATCTCCTCGCTGGAGAGCGCGCTCTTCACCTCGGCCGTCTCTTTGTTGACCAGCGAGGCCTCGGCCGTGACGGTGATGCTTTCCGCCATGCCCTCCATGCCCAGAGCGAGACTGACCGCCGCGGTCTGGTTCAGCAGGACCTCCACGTTGCGCGACGCGGACTGCATGCCCGCGAGCGTGAAGGACAGTGTGTATTGCCCGGGCTGCAGAACCGGCAACCGGTAATACCCGGACTCGTCGGTCGTGGTGACACGGGATTGGGGCAGCGCGTTGGATCGCGCTTCGACGGTGACTCCTGGCAGCACCGAGCCGTCCACGGCGGTGACCCTTCCGGCCACTTCGCCGGTCTGCTGCGCAAGCAGTGCGGTGGTGGTGAACAGGAGGAGGAGAAGAAAGACCAGACTGCCAAGTCTTTGGTAACGGACCATAAAACCTCCCTCAATTGTTGGGCGAACGAAACGTGAACGACATGTTAATGAAGGTTGGCCGAGGAACCAACAGCATGGACGGAAGAAAATCAGAGGAAGTCGTGGTCGGCGCCCGGAGCCAACCCCGCGCTGGCAGCCGTGCCGGCTAGTGAAGGGGCCATTCGAGCTCGCCGAGGAACCGCTCGTCCTCGCGCCAGCGCTGATGAACGGACACGTGAAGGTCGAGAAATACCTTCGTGGCCAGAATCGACTCCAGCTCCCGCCGGGCCTCGCTGCCGATGCGCTTGATCATGGCCCCCTGCTTGCCGACGATGATCCCCTTCTGCGAGTCGCGCTCGACGTAGATGGTGGCGAAGATGGTGATCATGCCACTCTCTTCGTCCTCCTCGAATCGCTCCACGTTCACGGCGATCGTATAGGGCAGCTCGTCGGAGGTGTGGTGCAGGATCTTCTCGCGCACCAGCTCCGCGGCCAGGAAGCGCTCCGGCTGGGTGGTGTAGTCCTCGCTCGGGTAGCGCGGCGGGCCGGGAGGCATCGTGGCGAAGAGCAGGTCCGTCAACCGGTCCACCCCCTCCCCCGTCGAGGCGGAGATGGGGACGATGTCGTCGAAGATCCCGAAGGCGTGGTACTGCTCCATGAGCGGCAGGAGCTTGTGTTTCTTGAGCAGGTCGATCTTGTTCAGCAGCAGCACCCGCTTCGGATCCGGATTCTGTTCCTTCTCCCGGCGGAGCATGTCGATCACGAACTGATCCCCACGCCCGAAGAGCTCCGTGGCGTCGACGATCAGCGCGACGACGTCTGCTTCGGAGAGGGCGGAGCGCACGTGATCCATCATGCGCACGTTCAGCCTGTGCATCGGCTTGTGGATCCCGGGCGTGTCCAGGAAGGCGATCTGGCCCCGCGCGTCGTTGAGGATGCCCACGATCCGGTTGCGCGTCGTTTGCGGTTTGGCCGACACGATCGACACCTTCTGCCCCAGCACCCGGTTGAGGAGCGTCGACTTGCCGGCGTTGGGCCGGCCGACGAAGGCGGTGATGCCGAAGCGCGAGACGGCCTGGTCTTCTGGTTCTGACATGCTGTCTGTGAGAGGCGGATTGAGAATTGAGGATTGAGGATTGAGGATGTGTCCCTGACACTCGCCATCCTCAATTCTCAATCCTCCATCCTCAATCCGCCTCTTCCTCCCCTTCCGCGTCCCAGTGGGGATCCTGGCGCACTTTCACACGATAGATGCGACGGCGGTCGGCGCGCTCGATCTCGAAGAGCCAGCCGTTCTTGGGGATGATGGTGCCGGTGGCGGGAACGCGGCCGAGGGAGGTGAAGATCATGCCGGCCACGGTCTCGTAGTCGTCGCCTGCCAGCTCGGCATCGAGCTTCTCTTCCAACTGGTCCACGCGCAGGAGGCCGCTCACCAGCCAGGTACCGTCGCCAATCTCGATGGCGGTGGCTTCCTCGTCCTCATGCTCGTCGCCGATCTCGCCGACGATCTCCTCGATGATGTCCTCGGTGGTCACGATGCCGGCGGTGCCTCCGTATTCGTCGACCACCACGGCGATCTGCAGGTGCTCGCTCTGGAACTCGCGGAGCAGCTCGGAAACCTTTTTGGTCTCCGAAACAAAGTACGGAGGACGGGCCAGTTCCGCCACGGGACGTTGCTTCTCGCTCTTGAGGATCGCGTCCAGCACGTCCTTCACGTGGACGATGCCGGTGATCTGATCGACGGACTGTTCGTAGATCGGAATGCGCGCGTATTTCGAATCGCTGAAGAGACGCGCCAGATCCTCGATCGGCCGATGAGCCTCGAACGTGAGCACGTCGATGCGCGGGGTCATGATCTCGTGGGCCAGGCGATCGCCGAAGTCGACGATGGACTGGAGCAGCCTTCCCTCGGCCGGCTCGATGATCCCCTCTTCCTCGCCGACGTCGATGTAGGCCTGCACCTCCGCGTCGGTCACTTCCTCTTCATCCTCGTGGCCGCCCGGTTTGCGCTCCAGACGGGTCAGGAGTTTTCGCAACGGAAAGAGGAAGGGCCAGAAGAGGTAGTAGCTCGTTCGCGCCACCGGGATCAGGGCCCGCAGGATCACCTCGCCGGTATCCTCCGAGATGAGCGCCAGCACGAACTTCCAGACCAGCACGGCCACGGTCCAGATGATCACGCTCGTGAAGACCGCGTTTCCGGTGCCGCTCTCTTCGTAGAGGACTGCGGTCGTGCCCACGCCGACCACCAGTGCGATCTGCAGCATGGCCCCGCTGACCAACTGGAAATCCTCGACCTCGAAGTGTTTCCAGCGCGACATCCCCTCCTCGGCGTCCGTCGTCAGGCGGCGCAGCCGGACCGGACTGAGTTGCAGCGCGAAGGAGCGGAGGGCGTCGAAAACCAGGTAGAAAATCCCGCAGATGACGGTGATGACCGCCCAGAGGGAGTGCAGCTGTAACCCGGTACTTCCCATTCAATCGGCGGATTCTACCGGATGGTTGGCGGTGCCGGTTGGCAACCGCCAACTCCTCAACTGAAGAACATCGCCACCAGCGCCGCCACGACGCTCGTCTTCAGCACGGCTTCGGCGCGTTCGTGCAGGCGTTGAAACGCGCGGCGATGAGGGTGGTCATCGCCCATCTCCGGGGTCAGGTGCGAGCGGCGCGCCTCCAGCTCCCACTCCAGGGAGCTCAGTTCGTAGAGCAGGGCCCCGGCCATGATCAGGAGGGCCGCCCAACGCACCGCGATCCAGATCGTGTTCTGTTCCCACAGCACATGCTTCACGCCCGCCGCGGCCATCGACGCCACCAGCGCGACGAGACGCACGCGGGCAAAGCGACGCAGGATCGCGCCGAAGAGAGCGCCGGCCTCCGTGCGGGGGAGCTCCCGGAAGAGGCGCGGGGCGACCAGGGCGCCCAGCGCAACCGTGCCGCCGATCCAGACGGCCAGACCGAGGTGGTAGATCAGATTGGTGAACAGATGGAGCCAGTTGGGCATATTTGGAGAGGCAAGAGTAATCTAACGGGCATGCACGCGCTGCTGCTTCTGCTCACCATCACCACTTCGACGATCGTGCTGCGCTCCGGCGACCAGATTGCCGTGGACGGTTCGGTGCGTCAGGCGGACGGCGTGGTGACGTTCCGCAGCCGTGGGCTGCTCTACTCCCTTCCCGCCGAAGAGGTGGAGCGCATCGATACGGTCCCGCCACCGGTCGCTTCGTCTGCAGGATCCGAGGTCAGGCCGGCGGAGAAGGAAGCCTCGATCCCCGCGCCCGCGGCGCCGGCCACGGCCCGTCGTCTGACGGATGCGGAACGGAAACGCCTGATCGCGGAACTGGAGAAGAATCATTCGGGACAACCGCGCGCCACGCTTCCTCCCGTCGTCGAGGTCACCCCGGCTCCCGGAGAGTTGAAAGAAGACGAAGCCTACTGGCGCAGCCAGGCCCGTGCGCGCGAGGAGTCGGTGCGGCGTGCCGAGGAGGAGCTGGCGCTCCTGGAGACGCGGGCCGGCGAGCTTCGTGATCAGATCCACGCGCTCGTCCACCTCGGCTATCAGCCGCGCCAGTTCACCTACCAGACCACCCAATTGGCTTACACCGAGGAGCAACTTCCTCGCGCCCGACTCGAGGTCACGCGTGCCGAACGGGCCTGGCAACAGTTCCGCGAAGATGCCCGTCGCGCCGGCGTCCTCCCCGGCTGGCTCCGTTAAAGAAATGGCCCAAACTCCAGTGGAGCGATGGACTTTAGTCCACCGGTGCGCCCGCG
>JBDTOZ010000315.1:0-6827 GCA_039932995.1 Acidobacteriota bacterium
ACATCGGCGATGTCCTGTGCGTCGCCCCACACGTAGTCTCCCTGCAGCACGGCGATGATCTTGTCGTCCGCCTCACCGCGGTCGATGCACTGCAGGCCGCCGATCACACGGGCCGCCACCAGGATCTCCGATTTGGTGATCGGCCTCTCACTGAGCACGCAGATGTCCAGCGGGTCGCCGTCGCCTTTCGCCGAGACCGGGGAGAGCTTCGTGACCCGTTCCGCGCAGTAGGTCTGCGGCACGAATCCATACAGCGCCGGCGGCTGCGATGACGTGCGTTGCGGCCGGTCGGCCTTGAGATAGCCGCTGGCCTTGTCCACTTCGTACTTGATCAAGTCGAACGGCGTGATCTCCACGAAAACGTTCACGATGCGCGGGGCATCGGGCCCGGGGGTCAGCCCATGCCAGGGGTGAGGGCGCCAACGCGAGAACGTCTGATCCGACATGCGCGCATTCTATGCGCCTCGTGAAATCGTCGCTGCGTGCTGGCGGTTCTTGCGCGAAGAGCTGGCCTCGGAGCGACCGCACGTGCCCAAGGCTAGGCCAACCAGCGCCGGCGGCCGTGCCGCCCTAGCTGAAGAACTCGCGCACTTTGTCGAACACGCCCTTTTCCGGCGGGACCTGTTCGCCGTGCGTCTCGGCGAGCTGTTCGAGGAGAGTGCGCTGTTCGTCGCTGAGCGACGTGGGGATGCGCACGGCCACGTGGACGTAGTGGTCGCCGCGGCCGGTGCCGTCGAGGAAAGGCACGCCCTTGCCACGCAGGCGGAAGACCTGGCTGGGCTGGGTCCCGGACGGGATCTTGAGGTCATCATGACCGTCGATGGTCTCCACCTTCAGCTCGCTGCCCAGCGCGGCTTGTGTGTAGTGGACCGCGTGCTCGGAGTGGATGTCGTAGTCGCGGCGGGTGAACTTCGGATGATCGTGCACGCTGATGAACACGTACAGGTCACCGGAAGGTCCGCCGTTGTAGCCCGCCTCCCCCTCCCCCGCCACGCGCAGACGCGAGCCGTCGTCGACGCCGGCAGGGATCTTGACCGAGATCTTCTTCTCCTCGCGGATGCGTCCCGCGCCGCTGCATTCGGGGCACGGATCCTTGATCACCTTCCCCTGCCCGCCGCATTGCGGGCAGGTGCGGGCCACCGCGAAGAAGCCCTGGGAGTAGCGGACCTGACCCCGGCCCTGGCAGCCGCTGCAGGTGACGGGCTGGGTGCCCGGGCGTGCCCCCGCGCCTTTGCAGGTTGCACAACTGATGTCCCTGGGGACGGCCAGGGTCACGTCTTTCCCGAACGCGGCCTCCATGAACTCGAGCTCGAGATCGTATCGGAGGTCGTTGCCGCGCGCGGGGCGGTTGCTGCGCTTGCCGCGCGTTCCGAAGAAATCGCCAAAGCCGAAGAGATCGCCGAGGATGTCCCCGAAATCGGCGAACTGGTTGGGATCGAAGCCGCCCATGCCCGACACGCCCTGGTGTCCGTGGCGATCGTAGCGGGCGCGTTTGTCGTCATCGGAGAGCACGCCGTAAGCCTCGGCGGCCTCTTTGAAACGCTCCTCCGCCGACGCATTGCCCGGGTTCTTGTCCGGGTGGTATTGCACGGCGAGCTTGCGGTACGCCTTCTTCACTTCGTCGATCGTGGCCGCACGGGCCACGCCGAGGACTTCGTAGTAATCGCGTTTTTCGGTCGTGGCCATCAACTGTCCGTGGAGGGAGCAGACATCTTCATCGGGTTATAGAGCATGACGCTGGTCAGGATGCGGGAGGCCGCCTGCAGCTCGAAGATCGTGTCATTGAGCCGCTGCCGGTCTTCCGCCCCGACCGTTTCTTTCGCGCGGGTGATCATCTTCTGCACGCGATCACGTTCCTCGTCCTTGAGGAGCTTTCCGAACTCCCGGAAAACCTTCTCATTGGTGTAGATCATTCCGTCGAGCTTATTGGCCAGCATCCGCAGCTCGCGGCGGGCCGCATCCGCGCGCTGGTGAGCGCTGGCATCGCTGAGGATCCGTTCGATCTCGTCCTTGGACAAACCACCCGCGGGATTGATCTGCACGCCCTGCGATTGTCCGGTGGCCTGGTCACGGGCCGTGACGTTGACGATGCCGTTGGAATCGATCGCGAACGTGACCTCGATCTGCGGAACGCCGCGGGGAGAGGCCGGGATGCCCACCAGGTCGAACTTGCCGAGGGACTTGTTCTCGTTGGCGAACTCGCGCTCTCCCTGCAACACGTGCACGGTGACGCGGGTCTGGTTGTCGGAGACCGTCGTGAAAATGAGCGAGTTCTTCGTGGGGATGGTGGCGTTCCGCTCGATGAGCTTCTGGAACAGGCCTCCGCGGGTCTCCAGGCCGAGCGAGAGCGGGGTCACGTCCAAGAGGACCATGTCCTTGATGTCGCCACGCAGGATCCCCCCCTGGATGGCGGCACCGACGGCCACGACTTCGTCGGGATTGATGTTCCGGTTGGGGTCCTTCCCGAAGACCTGCCGGACGGCCTCGATCACTTTCGGCGTGCGGGTCTGGCCGCCCACGAGCACGACCTCGTCGATGTCTTTCGGCGACACGCCGGCCGAGCGCAAGGCGTCTTTGACGGGCTCGATGGTGCGTTGAATGAGGTCGTCGACCAGTCCCTCGAACTCGCGGCGGGTGAGCACGTAGTTGAGGTGCTTCGGTCCGCTGTTGTCCTGGGAGATGAACGGGAGAGTGATGCGGGACTCATGCTCCATGGAGAGCTCGCACTTGGCCTTCTCGGCGGCTTCCTTGAGCCGCTGCAGGGCCATGCGGTCGTCGCGCAGGTCGATGTTGCTCTCTTTCTGGAAGAAGTCGATGAGGCGGTCCATGATCCGCTTGTCGAAGTCTTCGCCGCCGAGGTAGGTGTCGCCGGAGGTGGAAAGCACTTCGAACAGGCCGTCTTCGAGCTTCAGGATGGAGACGTCGAACGTCCCTCCGCCGAGGTCGTAGACGGCAATGACCTGGTTCTTGCGGTTGTCCAGGCCGTACGCCAGGGCGGCCGCGGTCGGCTCGTTGATGATGCGCAGGACTTCCAGCCCGGCGATCTTGCCGGCGTCGCGCGTGGCCTGCCGCTGCGAGTCGTTGAAGTAGGCAGGCACGGTGATGATCGCTTCCGTGATCGGCTCGCCCAGAAAGTCCTCGGCGAAGGCACGGATCTCCATCAGCACGAAGGCAGAGATCTCCTCCGGAGAATGCTCGCGATCGCGGATGCGCACCTTCACGTCGCCGTTCGCGGCGGCCACGACGTTGTACGGCAGGACGTCTTTGGCGTGCACGACCTCCTCGGAATCGAATTTCCGTCCGATGAGGCGCTTGATGGCGAAGACGGTATTGAAGGGATTGGTGATGGCCTGCCGTTTCGCGATCTGGCCCACCAACCGCTCACTGTCTTCCGTGAATCCCACCACCGAAGGGGTGGTCCGGCTCCCCTCGCGGTTCGGGATCACCTGCGGCGTGGTCACGTCGACGACTGCCACGCACGAGTTGGTGGTCCCCAGATCGATTCCGAGAATTTTGGCCATTCTTGGCTCGAGGCTACCGTTCCGGCCCGCCCACCGCCACCTTCACCAGGGCCGGACGCAGCAGCCGGTCGTGGAGAAAGTAGCCATTCTGCAGGATCGCCACGACCGTGTGATTCGGCACGGAGGGATCTTCTTCACGGATCACGGCTTCGTGGATGTTCGGGTCGAAGGTCACGTCCTTTTCGTCGATCGGCTTGAGGCCGTGCTTCTGCAGGACCTCGAACAACTGCTTGTAGATCAAGAGAACGCCCTTGTGAAACTCGTCCCCCTGCTCCGCGTGATCGAGGGCACGGTCGAAGTTGTCCAGAACCGGCAGGATGTCCTTGAGCACCGTGGTCACGGCATAGCGAAAGAAATCCGCCTTCTCGCGCTCGGTGCGCTTGCGAAAGTTGTCGAAGTCGGCGATGGCCCGGACGTAGCGGTCGCGGTAGTCCGTGGTCGCGGCGGCCGGGCTGCCGTCCGCGCTCCTTTCCCCCGTCCCGGCGGCCTCTTCGGCGGTCTCCCTCATCTCCCGCTCCAGATCCTCGACGGATCCCGAAATGTCTTCGATGATGTAGGCGTCGTCCATGTCCCGCGGACCGCGATTGTCGTTTTCGTCCATGTACTTTTCTCCCCCGTCACCTCGAGATGCGCAGCGCCGGCCAGGTCCCCGGAATCCCCGGCCTACGCGTACGCCCGAGCACGGGAAACCCTTCGCTGACCAGCATGATGTCACGGAGGTCGCACCTAAGACACTTCACTCGCGAAAGCTCCGCGGAGGCCGGGCCTCGCCGGACAGGAAGCCGGTGTCCTGTTGTTCCTCGATCTTGCGGCTCAGCGCGCGGCTCAGATAGTCGACCAGCGGCGCCATCCGAGCGTACTCCATGCGCATGGGGCCGATGATGCCCACCATGCCCAGGGGCGAAGAAGTCGAGCCATAGCGTCGGGCCACGATGCTGAAGTTGTGGACCTGGGTGAAGTCGTTCTCCGACCCGATCAGGATCTGCAGCCCTTCCTCGCGCAGGCAGGTTTCCAGCAGGACCACCAGCTTTTCCTTCTCCTGCAGCGCCAGAAAGATCTTCCGCAACGAAGCGGCGTCCGAGTACTCGGGCTTGTTGAGAATGGAGGCCGCGCCTTCGACGTAGAGATCGTGATCGAACGGAACGACGTCGTCCACGGCTTCAATGCCGAGGGCGATGGTCTTCTGGAGCATGGCGTCGTGCTGCGCACGCTCCTGCTCGGTCATGCGGATCAGGCGGCGCCGGATCACGTCCAGGGTGCAGCCCGCGAACTCGGCCGTGATGTAGCGACTGATCTTTTCCAGCTCGTCGCGGCTGAATGGAAACCGCGTCTCGATGACTTTGTTCACCACCACGCCGTTGGTGCCGACCAGGATGCACATGATCTTGCTCTCGGCCACGGAGATGAAGTCCATCGAGCGGATGGCGAACTGGAGCAGGGTGGGCATGAACACCAGACCCACCTGATCACTCATCTTCGAAAGCAGCGACGAGGCGTGGTGCAGCACTTCGTCGATCTGGTCGGCCAGCGCCACTTCCTCGTCGATCACCTCCCGCTCCCGGGTGGAAAGGGAACGCGATTTCATGAGGTGGTTGATGAAGAATCGATAGCCGCGGTCCGTCGGCACGCGGCCCGCCGAAGTGTGCGGCTGCGCCAGGAACCCGAGCTCTTCGAGGTCGGACATGACGTTGCGCAGGCTGGCCGGCGAGAGCTGGAACTTGCCGCACTTGGACAGCGTCCGCGAACCGATGGCCTCGCCGGAAGTGATGTGCTGCATGACGATCTCATGCAATACCTCCCGGGCGCGGGGTTCGAGGTCGGTGTCTTGTCGCGGAAGCATTCTCTCTCTGACTCTGGCACTCCCGGCGGAAGAGTGCCAGGCAGAGGGTAGGAACAGCGAGGGGTCCTGTCAATATTCGAGAGCGAGCCGCCGCGGAGACTCTCTCCCCAGCGGCAACGCCAGCCACTCTTCGCCGTGGGTTCGAAACGTGGATAGAATCCTTCCCGTGCGCAAACTTCTCCTGGCGACTCTGTTGCTGGCGGTCCCGGCCGCAGGAGTGACGGTGGATCGGATCGCGGCCGTCGTGGACCGGCAGGTGCTGACCGTCAGCGAGATCGCACAACTCGTGGAGATCCGCTTCTTTCCCCGCCTCTCCGCGTCCGACGACGACTCTCGCCGCGAGGTGCTGGACGCGCTCATCGCCCAGGCCCTCCGCTTCCGCGACGTGGAGCGATTCGGGGCGCAGGACATCACCGCGGACGCGATCGAGGCCCGGGTGTTGGAGATCCAGCGAAGGTTCCCGTCCGTGGGGGAGTTCGCCGCGGCTCTGGCACGCACGGAACTGACTCCCGAGGAGCTGCGCTCGCTCGTCAAACGGCAGTTGCAGGTGGAGGCCTACATCCAGGAGCGGTTCGCCCCGCTGGTGTTCGTCACGGCCGAAGAGATCGAGGAGTACTACCGCACGATCTGGTCGAAGCAGCGCACTGGGCGAGGCCTGGCAGTTCCCCCTCTGCGCGACGTGCTCGAGGAAGTCCGGGCCGCCGTTCGCCTGGCGCGGTTGCAGAGCGAGACCGACCGCTGGACAGCCCAGCTCCGCGCCCGCGCCAACGTCGACGTCTACGCCTGGCGCTGAGGCATCGAGTCGCCGACTGTATGAGCAATGCCGGCCGAGGGCATAAAATCGGGCGCCATTGTCCACTCCCGATTTTCTGATCGTCGGCGGCGGTATCGTGGGCCTCTCGGTCGCGCGGGAGTTGCGCCGCCGTGATCCGGGCGCGCGCATCCGAATCGTGGAGAAGGAAGCGCGGGTCGGCGTGCACGCCAGCGGCAGCAATAGCGGCGTCCTGCACGCAGGCCTCTACTACACCCCGGACTCGCTGAAGGCCCGCTTCACGGGCAACGAGCGTCTGACGCGCTATTGCCTGGAGCGGAAGCTGCCCATCCTGCGCTGCGGAAAGCTCGTCGTGGCGCGCAGCGAGGAGGAGCTGCCCCGGCTCGAAGAGCTGGAGCGGCGTGGAGCGGCGAACGGCGTCGTCCTCACGCGCGTTTCTGCCGCCGAAATTTTCTCCTCGATCGTGACGAACGCTCCCTGCACATCCTCAATGCCGTCTCTCCCGGCTTCACCTGCGCGATGCCCTTCGCCGAGCACGTGGTGGATCAAGTGCTTTCGTAGAGACGCGCGTCGCGGGAAACGCGGCGGGCGTCGGGCGGGGGCGGGGAGCCTCTGTACTTCGCGCGACGCGAAGATTTTCAGGCGGAGCATTGGAGCGCCGGCGTCCTCGCCGGCTGGCCCGTGGGCGTCTCGC
>JBDTOZ010000316.1:0-1671 GCA_039932995.1 Acidobacteriota bacterium
TTCTTCTGCATCTCCGCGATCACTCTCTTGCTCACTCCGGCTTTGGAGAGGGCGATCAGTGCCTCGGGGGAGACGTCGAACTGCGTCTGCGTCGCGGCGTCGATGGCCATGATGATGTTCTCGTCCGCGAGACCGGCTTTGACCAGGTCGATCACCGTCTGATTGCGCATGCCCGAGGCCGGGCCGGCTTTGGCGCCGTTCCTCGAGGACGAAGACGAAGGTCCGGCCATCGGCTTTGCGCTGGCCACCCGCGCCGGCGTCGCGGGAGCGGTCCACGCTTCGAAGCGGGACAACGACTCCGCGGCGCGCGCCGTCGGTGAGCCGATGTTGTCGGTGGCCAAGAGGCTCGTATAACCCTTCCGAAAGAGATCCTCGTCCGGATTCAGCGCGGCGGCCGTGTCGTAGTGACTCTTCGCGGCGCGCAGGAGGTCGAGGGCCTCGCTGCGGTCGTCATTACCGTACGCCAGGCCCTCCTTGGCCACGGCCATGGCGTACTGGCGGAAGGCCTCTTCCTTCGAGCTCTTCATCTGCGGGATCGCTTCCACGGCCGCGAGGTAGCGCGGCCAGTCCCCGCTCTCGGCCAGCGGAATCAGCGGTTCGAAGCTCGCTCGCGGCACCAGCACGCTGGCCCGCTCCTTGGTGGGCACGATCTGCGCCGCAATCTTCCGGGCCGCCCGTTTGAGGAGATCGTCCTCGACGGTCGAGGGCGACGGAGCGCTGTCGTAGTCCCCGTACGTATCGCGGAACTGCTCGTCCACGTCCCCCGAGGCGACGTCCTTGTTCTTCGTGGAAAGGTCGAACGATCCGGTGAGCTTGGCGTCGATGACCTTGCGCTCCTTCTGCACCGGAACGCTGGTGTAGACCGGCTTGGACTCGTAGCGCTGCTTCGACTCGTTCCACTCCCGTTTGGTGCCGGTCTGCCGCCGCTCGTACTCCGTGTAGGTCTCCCAGGTCTCGTTGGACTCCAGCCGGCCGATGCCCACGTTCAGCGTCACTTCGGGCCGGGCCCCTTCGGCCAGCGTGCCGGAGGCACTGAGGATGTGCTCGCCGATGTAGCGCGCCAGCGTGCGTGCGTCGTCGTCGTCCGCGCTCCGGTCGGCTTCCACGACCACGCTCACCCGTCGCGCCCCAACGTTCGTGAGGGGCGGAACGGTGCGCATCAGAGTGACCGCCTTCTTCGAGAACCCAAATCCCTCGCGCGCCTCGCCCGTCCCGGCGGCCGCAACGAGCAGCGCTGCAAACAGCACTCGCTTCATGGCTGACTCCTCACGTTGTCCTGGAGGAGCGATGGTAACGCCACAGACCGATCGCCACCAGTCCAAAGGCCAGCCAGAGCACGACCCACGCGCCATGAGCGGACTCCAGCCAGTTCCAGCCCGCCAGGGTGAACGCCCAAAGCGAATAGACCAGCAGAAACACCTTCCGGTGCCGCGCATCGTCCTCCACCCCCGCCGCGATGGACGCGCCGAGGATCAAGGTGGGGACGATGCCGAGCAGCAGGTTGAGGAGAAGGGAGGTCACGCGCTCAGTCTACTTCTCGTCTCGTCGTCTCGTCTCGTCGTCTCGTCGTTTGAGTCGTCGAGTCGTCAAGTCTTCGAGTCGTCGAGTCTCGTGCCGTCGTGTCTCGTGTCGTTGGTCGCCCTGGAGTCTCATAGGCTCATAGGCTCATAG
>JBDTOZ010000317.1:0-12346 GCA_039932995.1 Acidobacteriota bacterium
AGAGCAAGGTGACCCGCAACCGCGTCGAAGCGATCCCGGACTTCGGCGAGCTCGAACAGCTCCTGGAAAACTTCGCCTCGCGATGAGGGTGGGTCGCGCGCAAGCGTTCTTTGGACTGCAGGGTGGTCTAGGAGTCTGCGCGGTAGAAGCATTTGCCTGGGGTTTCACGCCGGAGGCGTGGCGGAGATGAGCCGGGGGCCAAGCGCCGAAGGCGTGCCGCCCCCGGAACTGTGCCGACCTGCAATCGACCCTGGAGGGGTCGCGGAGATCACCAAGACAGAGCTCGTGGCCTACTACCAGGCTGTGGCCGAGCCGATGCTGCTGGCACCTGCGGACTCCGGCACCCCTGCCGGGGTTGAAGAGATCGTCATCCGGTTCCGGGGGCAGCGCGCCTCATCGGCGCTCGCCCCCGGCTCATCTACGGCACGCCTCCGGCGTTTGATGAAGCGCCACCGACACTGAGTGCTGCGTACGGCGTGCTGCGTCTTGAATGAGACTTCCGCCAGGCCATCGGGCCGCCTAGTGTCGCGCCACGCTTTCAGCCTGGACACGAAACGAGCGGGTTGGTTGATCCCATTGCTCGAAGCTTCTCGACCGCAGTCAAGAGGTGAGTCCGTTCCTTGTCCTAGCGCTCGAGCTCACGGCGGACTTCCTGATGAAGAAGCTGATGCTCCCGGGACGACACTTGAGCTTGGTGTAAGACGGTTGCAAGTAAGCCTCGACGACCCATCGTTTATGGACCTTTCAGTAACGCTTAGCGAGACACTCTGTTGACGACGGGGGAAATCGTAGCCAGGCGCAGCCGCCTGGGAGCAACCCTGTACGTCGCCTCGCAGGACACGTCTCGTGACCATCGTTGCGGAAAGGGGTCGTTGTATCGAGAACACTCGGTCCTTGACCTTCGCGGTCGCGACAGGAGTGACGTGCGTCGTGGCGCACACCGACGAAGCGGCGAGCACCGCGACCGCTGAAATTGGGATCTCCTATGGCCTCGGGACTAGTCGTCACCGGGTAGGGAATGATCGACGTCAGTGGTTCTACCTCCAGCCATATTCGCGAGCTTCATGGTATGGCCTGCACAACACCCTACCTGAAGGTCGATATCTCGTTGCCCGAGTTTGAGCATCGCTCCTTCGCGATGCCAATGTCCGGCGTATTTCGGCGCGAAATCGATACCATTGGGCAGCTCAGGACGGTGTTGTAGATGTCACAGCCGCCGCGTTGACGGATGTTCGGGAGGAGCGTAGGCTGGCGCGCTGGTCCTTCCGTCAATCCGCAAGAAGGAGGAGTGCCGTGCGCAGGTTCGGAGTGTTGCTGCTCACCGTGTTTGTCGTCTCGTCATTTGGGTCGATCCTCGCTGCGCCGCAGCGCAGACATGTTCACAACGCGACCATTGACGTGGGCCACAACCACACGACAGCGGTCTCTACGAATGTCTCGTACAACACCGAGACGAAAAAGTACCACAACGACTCTTGCCGGTATTCGGGATGCAAAAACTGCGTCAAGATCAGCCGCCCCGAAGCGGAGCGCCGTGGCGGAGTGGCCTGCAAAGTGTGCGGAGGCTGAACGATTGGGAAAAGTGCCGGTCAAGGGATGATAGGAGCTGACCGATGAACATCTCAAACCGGTGGAGGTCCACAGTTGTCGCCCTCCTGGCGGGGGCAGTGGGCATCCCTGCGCTCGGCTTCTGGCTGTGGACACGGACCCCTAACTACGGTGTTCGCCAAATCGGGTTCGCCATCGAAACACACGACATTCAGAAGTTTCGCAAGTACGTCGATCTCGACGCAGTCTCTGCGGACATCTTCACGCTTGTACAGGTCACGAACGAATCGGGAGGTTTGGCCGGAGCAGTCGCACTGACAATGTCGAGTTCCTTTCAAGAAACCCTGCGGCGCACGATCACGACGGCGGTTGAAAGCGAGGAAGCGGGTCCGCCAGGAATCGTGGTCGAGTTCATTGAACGGAATCGCAAGTACGCAGGAATCGAGTATGTGAGACGGAACGGCAAGATAGCGACCGTGGGTTTGAGGTTCGCGGCACCGGACGAAACCGAGCCTTTGGTGTACGAGATCAGGATGCGAGACCTCGGAAGCCATTGGCAAGTAGCCGGTCTTAATGTTGAACAGATTCTGTTGATGAAGACCAAACGCGATGTGGCCATGAGCGCACGGCTCGCAGATGAACGTGAGAGGCAATTGCGCGCTGCCAAGGAACAGGAGGAAGCCGCCACGTTGAAGCGTGAGACCGCCGCGAGAAGAGCAGTTGATCATCTCGGCCTGAGTCTCACGACGACCTCGGTTGTCGGCGGTGGCGAGGGCTGGGCCATCGGGTCGGTGACGATCGGGGAACTTGCTCCAGCAGGGGGAATCCCCATTACGATGAGCTCAAGTTCAAGCGCCGCATTCGTGGAACCGCTGGTCATGATCCCGGCTGGCGAGTCATCAGAGAATTTTGCTGTCAGCACGACCGCCGTGGACGAACCGGTTCAAGTGGCGATTAACGCTGAAGCGCATGGCGTGACGCGAAGAGTGTCGTTGCTCGTCAGCCCTCGCCCGATGCGCGAATACCTTGTGTACGACCCGGTCTACTTCGATGAGACGGCGAGGGCGTACCACGTTGCCACGTGTCCCAGCGCGAGAGGAAGAAAGCTCTTCACCTCCTACCAAGCGATGATCGTGCAGCGCATCCCGAGAGCGACGGACTGCGCGCGCCTGCAAGCTCCGAGCACAACAAGAAAGTATCCTTGAACCCCCACCCTGTCGTCTCGGATAAGCATCACGGCCTGAGTACGAACGCGCGTTGAGAACGAGGCCGTTCTCGCGTCCCTCACCCTCCCAGCATCTCCCTCCGCAGCCACGCCGTTGCGAAGCGGGCCTCGCGGCCGACGGTGGCTACGGAGAGGCCGAGGACGTCGGCGGTTTCTTCGACGCTGAGGCCGCCGAAGTAGCGGAGCTCGAGGACGCGCGCTTTGCGCTCGTCCTGGCCGGCCAGGGCGTGCAGGGCGTCGTCGAGGGCCAGGAGGTCGGGGGGGCGGCCGGCGACGTGGTCCATCGCTTCTTCCAGCGTCACCGGCGTCAAGCCTCCGCCGCGCTTTTCGGCCTGGCGCGCGCGGGCGTGGTCGACGAGGATGTTGCGCATGATGGCCGCGGCGGTGGCGAAAAAGTGCGTGCGGCTGTTCCAGCCCTGCGGCTCCGCGCCCGCCAGTTTGATGTAGGCCTCGTTGAGGAGGGCCGTGGCCTGCAGCGTGTGGCCCGGCCGCTGCGAGCGCAGGTAGGCGCCGGCGATGCGCCGCAGCTCTTCGTACACCAGCGGCAGCAGCTCATCCATCGCCTGGCGATTGCCGTCGCTCGACTGGCGGAGGAGGAGCGTGATCCGGTCGGAGCTCATGGCCCGCCTCCCTCCGGCACGGCTGCAACCTTCAAGGCCGCCGCCGCGCGTCGGGTCTGCGCCGAGGCGAAGTGCTCGCGCAGGAAGGGACTGTCCAGACGACGGCGCCCGAATTCTTGCCAACGCACGAGAGCCTCATCGTACTGCGCCACCGCGGCCTGCGCATCCTTCCTGCGCATGGCCACGTCTCCCGCCAGTTCATAGCAGTTGGCGACGTCGCGCAGGTCGATGGGACGCGACTCGCTGGGGACGAACGAGGCCGCGAGCGGGAGGCATGCCTGCGCGTCCTGCGCCGCGCCGTCCACGTCGTCGAGGCGCAGCCGCACGGCGCCGCGCTCCGCGTGGACTTTCACCCGGTCCCGCCTGCTGATCTTGCGACCGCGGTCGGTGGCACTCATGCGCGTGATGCGCTCCACGGCGTCGTCGTACAACGGCAGCGCGCGGCGCAGCTCGCCCGTCCGTTGCGTCGCGTCGGCATAGGCATAGCGGAGCAGCGAGGAGATCCAGTCCACTTGAAAGCTCGACGGATCGTCGCGCTGCAGCACTTCGCCCATCGGAAAGAGGTCGCGGAAGAGCGGGAGGGACCGCTCCGGCTCGAGCTCGCGCCAGGTGTCGGCGACCTGGGCGCGGCTGAGGAAAACGGAGAGCCGCGCCGAGAAGTCCGCCGGATCGGCCTTCACCAGCCACTCTCCCTGGCGCAGCGATTCTTCGTATTCACGCAGGGAGAGGTCGGGGCGCATCCCTTCCGATGCGAAGGGACTGCGCAGGCTGTCGCCGCGATCGTCGTGGAGCCGGATGATCTGGCGTACGTGGCTCGTGTTTGCAGGCTCCAGCGCGGCCAGGCGTTTCGTTTCCTCGAGGGCCACGGCCAGGGTGCTCAGGCATTCCTTCTGACGGCTGGCCATCTTGTAGACGTAGCCGAGCCGGCTGGCCACGCTCGCCACCAGCGCGCTGCTCTCCAGTCCCGGATGCTGCCGCGCCTCGGCGCGGGCGATGGTCATGGCCGCGGCGTAGGCCTGTTCCGCCGGCAGGAGGTCTCCGCGGCGCAACGCGAGCTCGCCTTCGCGCTTGTGGACTTGCAGCAGGTCGTCTGGCGTGCCGAACTTCCGCGCCAGCGCGAGCGCGGTGGAGGTGTGCGCCTCGGAATCATCCGTGCGTCCGGCGCCGATGAGGATGTCCGCCATCTTGAGGTGCGACTGCAGCACGGCCCGCCCTTCCTCCGGCCGATCGATGGCGCCGCTGGCGTCGAGTCGGAGCTGCAGAGACTTCTCGTAGCTCTTCAGGGCGTCGTCGGTGCGGCCGAGGTTGGGATTGGAGGGGTTGCCGAGGACGTCGCCGACTTTCTCGTACGCGGCGGCGAGCTCCATCTGCAATGCGGCGTCGTTCTTCGCGTCGCCGGCCAGGTTGTCGAGGTACTCCTGCGCGGTCTTCACGATCAGCTCGCGCGCGGGAGTCGATCCGGGCAGGTCGCGGATGGCGTCGTGGAAGGTGAAGAGGAAGGTGTTGGCGAGCTTGCGCACTTCCTGGAAGCGACGCTCGGCGCGACGCGCCTGCCAGATCGTCCCCGCGATTCCGCCCAGGAGCGAGAGCAGGACCAGCAGCGCGGCGGCGACGCCGAGGCGATTGCGCTTGATGAACTTGCCCGCGCGGTAACTCCAGGAGGTGGCCCGCGCATGCACCGGCAGTCCGTTCAGATGCCGGTCGAGATCCTCGGCGAACTGCTCGGCGGACGCATATCGCCGGCCGGGCTCCTTCTGCAGCGCCGTGAGGACGATGTTGTCGAGGTCTCCGCGAAGGCGCCGCTGCAGCCGGGCCGGCACGACCGCGCTCGGGAGGCCGATGTCGACTTCGCAGATGACGCGCGTGAGCTCGGGCAGCGTGTACGAGTCGAAGACATGCGCCGACTGTCCGGTGAGCAGTTCATACAGCACCGCGCCGAGGGAGTAGACGTCGGTCACGGTCGTGGCCGGTTGCGAGAGCACCTGCTCCGGACTGGCGTAGTTGGGAGTGAGCGCCACTTCGCCGACCAGGGTCTCCGCGCGGGCTGCACCGGGATCGATGAGCTTGGCGATGCCGAAGTCGACGAGGGTCACTTTCCCGTCCGGGCCGACCAGGATGTTCGACGGCTTGAGATCGCGATGCACGATGAGCTGCGTGTGCGCGAAGTGGACGGCGCGGCAAACGGTGGAGAAGAGGCGCAGGCGTGATTCGATGGAGAGCTTCTGCTCGTCGCAGTACGCGGTGATGGGCTGGCCGTCGACGGCCTCCATCACCAGGTAGGGGATGCCGTCGTCGCTTTCGCCGCCGTCGAGCAGGCGGGCGATGTTGGGGTGGTTGAGATGCGCGAGGATCTGGCGCTCGTCGAGGAAGCGGCGGCGGCCGGCCTCGGAATCGACGTCGGCGCGGATCATTTTCAGCGCGGCGCGCTGCTGAAAGGCGCCGTCGTCGCGGAGGACTTCGTACACCGCGCCCATGCCGCCGCGCCCCAGGATTCCGGTGATGCGCCAGGCGCCGACCCTGCGCCCGATCCACGCGCTCTCCCGGCGTGACGCCATCGCGCCGGCTTCGCCGGAGACCACCTCCCGCACGAACGTCGTGCTCCCCTCGCCCGCGGCGAGCAGACTCTCCACCTCCGCGCGCAACACCGTGTCGTCTCCACATTCGCGGTCCAACGCAGCGGTGCGCTCACGCAGAGGAAGGTCCGCTACGAGCGCAAAGACCTCCTCGACGCGCTGAAACGCGGAGCCCGGCTTCTCGTGGATCATGAAGGGGCGATTATAGGTCGCTCGGTATCGGATTGACCGCACGCTCACCCGGGGGCTCACGAAGCCTTGCACACGCAACGCGCTTCCCCCACCCGGGGGGCGAGGACGCCCCCCGGCCAGCCGGCGAGACGCCAGCGTTCCGGGCCTTCGGCCCTCGCCGCGGGAGAATCACGAATCGCGCGTCTCGCACGCCGCGTGATCGTTTTGGCGGTGCCATTCCGTTGTGCTCCCCGAAGGAGCAATCCATGCGTGTGCATCGAACCGGTGCGCTTTCTCTCCGGTGGGCCGTCCTCGCCTGTCTCTGGCTCTGTCCCAGCGCGCTGGGTGCCGTCTCCGCGAATCCGCCCTCGGTGGCCGCGAAGCCCGGCCAGAACAGCGCCCTCGTCAACGTCTCGCTGACCTTCACGCCCCAGAGCATTCCCGGGACCGGAACTCTGGCGATCGGCGGCCTGCCCGCAGGGGTGACCACCCTTCCCTCGCCGGTCACGTACAGCTACGGCTTCGGCGTTTCCACGGCGTCGACGAGTTTTCGGTTTGCGCTCGGCCCCTTCGCCGCACCGGGAACGTACGCGATCACGCTGCAGGACGCGACCCTCGACGCCGGCATCACCACGATGATGCTCACCGTCACGCCGCCGTCGTTTGCGATGTCAGCCTCGCCGAATCCACTCACGCTGGCGAAAGGGGGACCGTCCCGCCAGCTCACCGTGACCACGCAGGAAGAATCCGGTTTCAGCGAGGCCTCGATCACGTACACACTGAGCGGCCTGCCCGCCTTCATCGTCCACGACGGGCCGAAGCAGACCACGGGTCCGGGCTACGGTCCGGTGGCGTTCAACGTTTCCGCTTCCGCCGGCGCCACTCCCGGCAGCTACGCCGGCACACTCACCGGCCAATCGTCGGGGGGGCAGACGAAGAACCTCTCCTTCATGGTGACGGTCGAGCAGACGGACCTCGCTGCGTCGTTCAGCAGTCCTTCGATGACCGTCTGCAACGGCGCCGCACCGGCTTCCAACTCCATTCAACTCACGCCTCTCAACGGCTACAGCGGCACTCCGCAACTGACGTTCACCAGCGTGCCGCCGGGCATCACGGTCACGCCGCTCTCGCCCGTCGCGAATGCGATGCCGCCCGCGCAGGCCGTCCCGTTCACCGTCTCCGCCAATGCCGCGACGCCGGGACTGAAGAGCGTGACGCTGAACGTCAGCGATCCGTCGGCAGGCATCAACCGCAATGTCGCGCTGACGATCAACGTGGGCGCGTCCGACTTCAACGCCCTGCTCGCGCCGGGAGCACTGACCTTGACGCCGGGCGGCGCGCCCCAATCCGTCAGCGCATCGATCGCCACCTTCGGCTGCAACGCCGGCGACGTGAGCGTCGCGGCTTCGAGCGTGCCGCCGGGGTTCTCCGTGACGCCGCCGTCCGCGACCCTCGGCGCGCCGGCACACGCTCCGATGGCGTTCTCCGTGACCGCCTCGCCGGCGGTGGCCGTGGGGACGTACGCGATCCCCTTCACGTTCAGCGGCGATGGGGTGGTTCGCACCGCCACGCTTTCCGTCACCGTCACCGCCGCGGCAGACTTTGCCTTGCAGGTCACACCGGCATTCACCGACCTCCGCCCGTCCGGCAGCGTCAACGTGGTCGTGCGCGCCACCCCGCTCAACGGCTTCAGCGCACCCGTGCAGGTCACGAGCCCTTCGCTGCCGGGCCTCACCTTCGCGCCCGCCAATTTCACGCTCACTCCGGGCGCGACGCAGACCGTGACGGTGCAGGCCGGCGCGCTCACGCCGGGCACTTCATCCCTGGCCCGATTCACGGCCACGGCCGCGGGTGTGCCCGCGCCGCGCACGGCGGAGCTGCGTGTGAATGTCGTGGCGCCCGCGCCGATCCTGACCAGCGCCACTCCGCCCGCGCTCGTGGCCGGCGCGACGTCGGCGGTTCTCCGCGTGGCCGGAGACTTTTTCCAGCCCGGCGCACGCTTCGTCTCGTCCGATGCCTCGCTGATGGTGGAGAGCAGTAGCGTCCTGACCGCGAAACTCGCCGATGTCACCGTGCGCGTCCGCGGCGATGCCGCGCCCGGCCCGCGCGAGTTGCGCGTGATCAACCCGGACGGCGGCACCGCCGCCACACCGCTGCTCCTGGTCGTCTATCCGGCCAGCTCCATCGCCGCGCCGCTCAGTGTGACCTCAGCGGCCATCGTCTATCCGGCCAGGGGCACGATGATCGCCATCGACGAGCAGCTCTATCCGCGCGGACTCCTGGCCACCGCCGGCACCGGCACGATCATCGGCAGTTGGCATTTCGACGGCGTTCCGTTCGATCGCTTCGTGACCAACGCCGGCGCCGGGGTGCCGGTGGAAGTGCGCGCGAACGTGCCCATCCCGACGTCGTACACCGGCGCGCACCGGCTGGAGCTGGTCATCGAGTCGCCGCGCATGGTCACCTCGCCCTCGATCGAGATCCTCACCGCCATCGCCCGCGCGTCGCGGCTCATCCTGCTGGCGCCGCGCGAGGGCGCAGTCGTGCGCGCGCCGGCGCCGCTCTTCCGCTGGTCGCTCGTACCGAACTGCGCCGGCTATCTCGTCGAGGTGGCGCTGCCCGCGGATGGCGAACAGCCGGATCCGCCGGCGCAGCTCCTGCGCTTCCGCGTTTCCGATGCGGAGTGGCGTCCCACGCCCGACGACCTCGCGGCGATCGGCGCCGGCATTCACCGCTGGCGGGTGCGGGCCGTCTGCGCGGGAGAGACCGAGCTCGAACCGACCGCGTGGCGCAAGTTCGCGCTGCTTCCCAAGAAGGCGAACGTGTCGATGCTGCCCCCCGGCGTCGATCGCAAGTCCGTGCCGGTACTTCGCTGGACCGCGGCCGTGGTGGGCCTCCTGCATCGCGTGGAGTTTCTCGCGCCCGACGGCGCCACGATCTTCACCGCCTACACTCCGCTGCGCGAGTACACCGTGCCGCCGGTGTCGTTTCCTCCCGGCACCGCCGTCCGCATCAGCGCCCTCGCACCAGGAGGCGACGTCCTCGGCACCTCGGTCTCCATTCCGCTGCCGCGCCGCAAGACCCCCGCGTACCATCTCGTCGCCGGCGTGCCCGTCGAGCTCGGAGCGGTCATGCCGGCCGACGGCCAGACCGTCGACTCGCTGCAGCCGCGCATCGCCGCGGAGTGGAAAGGCGCCGTCGGCAGTGATCGCGTCTCGCTCGTCCTCGACACCAACGACGTCACTCCGGTGGCCACGATCCTGCCGTCGTCGATCACCTACGACCCGCTGCTGCCACTCGCGGCCGGCGTCCACACGGTCACGCTCGTCGTCGGCGAGGAGCAGAAGAAGTGGTCGTTCACGATCGTGCCGGCGGATGCGGGGGCCATTCCGCAAACGCGCATGCGCGGCGACTGGGTGATCACGCCCGTGGGCACGATCACCCTCGTGCGCGAGCTGAACGATCAGGTGCGTTCGCAGCTCTCCGCGCAGACCGATCTCGCGAACGGATCGTTCTCCACCAAGAGCGCCGGCGACGTCTCCCTCCGTCACGACGTCGATACGCATTCCACCGTGCAGGAGAGCCGCAACTGGCTGTTCGACCTCGGCGCCACGCAAGGCCCGGTGCGCGAGTCCGTGCGTGTGGGATTCTCCCAACCCGACTTCCTCGACCAGTCGCAGTTCCTCAGCACGGGCCTGGCCCGCGGCGGCATTCAGGGGAAGGTGGCCATGCCCCTCGGCACCGCGTCGTACTACCAGACCTTCACCGTGAAGCCGGCCGGCCTGGCCGCGGGCAACTTCGGACCGGACCAGCGCGTGCGCGCCGCCGCGTACGTCTCGCCGCTTCGCGACCGCTGGGACGTGCGCTTCCTCGGCCTCACCATCGATGACTACCCTTCGGCCAGTTCCCTGGGCGGCAAGGGAGACGCGCTCGGTCTCTTCGTGCGTTACACGCGTGGTCCCGCGATGCGGGTGATCGCCGAGGCGGCGCGGGGGACGTTCGCGCCGGGGGAGGGGAGTGGGGAGCGCGCCGCACGCGGCAACGCCTGGCGCCTCGGCATCGACGGCATGGCGCGCAGCGTGACGTATTCATGGAACGTGCGGAAGACCGACGCCGGCTTCGTCAATCCCGCCAACCGCGGGTTCACGCTCGGCGGCGTGCCCGACCGCATCAGCGGAGATCTCAGCCTGTCCAAGGCCTTCGGACTGACCAGCGTCTCGCTGCAGCTCCGTCGCGCGCAGGACGGGACCGCGCCGGAGGTGCTGCTCGTCCCCAAGACGCGCCAGAGCGGCGTGTCGCTGTCCGTGCTGCGTCCCTTCGGCGGGCACGTGTCGCTGATGGTGATGGGCAACGCCACCCTCGACCGCGGCGATGCGCTCGAGGCGCTGTACATGCCCGAGACCGATCGCGACTCCGCCGGCGGCAGCATCACGCTCAGCGAGACGTACGGCGCCTACTCGTTCTCCCAGACCCTCTCCCGCCAGGATCTGCGCGACCGCGTGAACGAGCTCTCGAACAACACCACCTCGGCCGGGACGCTCACCGCCGCCGGCACCTTCCTCCCCTGGCTCAGTCTCTCCGCCTTCCTCTCCGGCACGCGCAGCGAAGGGAGCATCGTCATCGGCCGCACGGACGTGACCACCGCTTCGCTCCAGCCGGCCATCAACATCGCCCGGCTCTTCCTGTCGCTCCAGCCGCGCGCCAGCTACACGCGTTCGGAGAACGACCTCTTCGCGTACGCGAGCACGACCGAGCAGATGCAGGCCCTCCTCAGCTTCGCGCCCCCCTGGATGACGAACGCCTTCGCCATCCAACTCTCCGCCGACTGGAGCCGCACGACCAACAGCAGCGACCCCAACCCCGCCCGCACGACGCGACGCTACGTGGCCACCGTCAACCTGCACCGAATCCTCGGCACCTCGCCGGGATCGTGACGGGCTCGCGCCCCACGGCTGATCGCGCCAAGGCACTCCGGTGAGGGGTGTATCCGTCAAGCCGTCCTTTTGGCGGATACTCGAGTATCCGCTAAACTCCAGCATTGACGGATACAGAACATGCCCCTGTTCTCCTTGCACCCACGCTCGCTGACCACCCTCTTCGCGGAGGTCGAGACCTATTCGGCGGGTCAGCCGGAGGCGTTCGTGGGAACGGCGGGAACTGTCCTGGGGCGTGCAAACGCGGCTGGGTTCGCGTTCTACGCACATCAGTACTACGACGCCCTCGGCGCGAAGCGGGAGCGATACCTCGCCGGTCCGGCGGGCAACCCGGACGCGGAGGCGCAGGCGCAGCGGCTGAGAGAACGGATCGAGGGGGTGAAGCAAATCACGGCCTCGATCCGTCTGCTCGGCCGGGAAGGGTTTCAGCTTGCGGACTCACGGACCTACGCCACGGTGGCGGCGCTGCACAACCACGGCGTTTTCGCGGCGGGTGGGGTGCTCGTGGGCTCGCACGCGTACGGGATTCTGCTCAATCGAATGGGCATCCGCGGGGCTTCGTATTCGACCGAGGATGTCGATGTTGCGCGCGGAGAGCGGCTCGCCTTTGCCAGTCCGCCCGCCGCGAGCTTCGTCGAGATGATCCGCGACTCGGGCATCGACTTCATCGAAGTTCCCCAACTCGACGCCCGGCAGCCGCCCACTTCGTTCCGGCAGAAAGGGCGTGCCACCTTTCAGATCGATCTCCTGGCGCCCGGCCGTGGAGAGGAGCTCGGGATTGCTCGCGTTCCCGAGCTCGATGCGCACGCACTCACACTTCCCTTTCTCGGCTACCTGCTGAAGGAAACGCAGGTCTCGGTCCTGCTCGCGAGAGAAGGCTGCTGTGCGGTTCGGGTTCCGACGCCTGAGCGCTTCGCGGTGCACAAACTGATCGTGGCCGCGCGGCGCAGCGGTCGAAACGCGAAGTCGCTGAAGGATCGTTCGCAGGCGGCGGTTCTGTGCGCCGCTCTGGCAGAGACGCATCCGGGCGCCCTCGAGCTGGCGCTGCAAGGCGTCGCCCGGAGCGCACGGAAGGACGTCCGCGCCAGCCTCACGGCGATGCGCAGGGACCTCGAGGAGCAGGCCCCCCGCGCCTGGGAAGAGTTGAGCAGCTTCGCCCGCTGATCGCGACAACCGTCGATGGCCCGTAGCCGGCCCGATGGCATGGCGGAAGTCTCATTCAGCACGCAGCACGCCGTACGCAGCACGCAGTGTCGGTGGCGCTTCATCAAACGC
>JBDTOZ010000318.1:0-2337 GCA_039932995.1 Acidobacteriota bacterium
GCTCGTCCTGCTCATGGCCTGCGCCAAGCCTCTGGACCTGCCTGAGCTCTACCCGGTGCCTAACGCCTCCCTCGTCAACGAGAGGGGAGAGGCCGTGCGCCTCGACGCCATGAAGGGCCACGTGGCCGTCTACAACTTCATCTTCACGCACTGCACCGGCACGTGTCCGATCATGACCAACAACATGCGCGCGCTGACGCCGCTCATCGACAAGGACGCCCCGGTGCGCTTCGTCTCCATCAGCGTCGACCCGGCCCGCGACACTCCGGCCGTTCTGTCCCGGTATGCCGCCCGAGTGCGCAATGACTCCCGCTGGACTTTTCTCACCGGCCGGCGCGAGGCCATCGTCGACTTGTCGGTAAAAGGCTTCAAGCTCACCGCCGGCGATCCCGCCCCCGGCGGAGAGCCCCTCCTCCACGACTCCCGCTTCGCCGTCGCGGACAAGCAGGGAGTGATCCGCGGCTACTACGACGCCACGGACGCCAACGTGGCCGAGGAGGTGGCTCGGGTGGTGGAGCAGTTGGTCGACGAGTAGAACGGGCGCCGGACGACTCTCAACCGCCAACCGCCAACCGGAACCTGATACCCTCCGGCCGAATGACGGTCGTCCAGTTCTTCCCCCCTTTGAATGCCTCCCTCAACGCCCTCAGCGGGATCTTTCTGCTGATCGCGTACGTGCTCATCCGGCAGAAGAAGATCCAGGCGCACAAGCGGTTCATGCTGGCGGCTTGCACGACGTCCATCCTGTTTCTGGTCTGCTACGTCACGTACCACACCCTGAAGGGGGGAGTGGTCACGAAGTTCGCCGGGACGGGTGGGTGGAGGACGCTGTATCTGAGCATCCTCATTTCGCACACGATCCTGGCCGTGACCATCGTGCCGATGGCCATCCTCTCGGTGCGGAACGGGCTGAAGATGCGGGTGGCGCAGCATCGGCGGATCGCCAGGTGGACGTTTCCGCTCTGGATGTACGTCTCGGTCACCGGGGTCCTGGTCTACTTCTTCCTCTATCATTGGTTTCCGTCCGCATGACCCGAACCGACCGCCTGTTGTCCGAGCTGCACGCGTACGTCCCGGCGGATGACGCGGAGAAGGCGCATCGCGACGGCATGGTCCACTTGTTGACCAAACGGGCGGAGGTCTTCTCGCGCGCGCATTTCGCTCCCGGCCACGTCACGGCCAGTTGCTTCATCGTGGACGGTGACGGGCTGCTGCTGCTCCATCATCACCGCCGGCTGAACCGCTGGCTGCAAATGGGTGGGCATGTGGAGTCGGACGAGCTGCCCCACGTGGCGGCGTTGCGCGAGGGGACGGAAGAGTCGGGCCTGCCCGACCTCACGCTCACCCCGGCGGCGATCTTCGACCTCGACATTCACGGCATCCCTGCCGGCAAAGGGGAGCCGGATCACGACCACTACGACGTCCGTTATGTGGCGCGCACCGCGAAGCCCGCGGCCATCACCATCGACCGCGCGGAGTCGAACGAGCTGGCCTGGGTCACGCTCGAGCGCGCGGCCGAGCTGATGCCCGGTCCGGAGTCGCGCCGCGTCATTCGCAAGTTGCGCGAGAGGAGCCTGCATTGAACAACGCTTCGCTGCTCGAGACGGATCTCGAGAAGAACCCCTTCCGGCAGTTCGCCCGCTGGTTCGAGGAAGCGAAACAGCGGCAGCCGCAGTTGCCGGAGGCGATGACGGTGTCGACCTGTGGCGCCGACGGCGTGGTCAGCTCGCGCACGTCGCTGCTCAAGGATTTCGACGACCACGGCTTCGTGTTCTTCACCAACTACACGAGTCGCAAGGGCGTGCAGATCGGGGAGAACCCGCGGGTGGCGCTCTGTTTCCACTGGGCGGCGCTGGAGCGGCAGGTGCGGGTGGAGGGGGTGGCGGTGAAGACGACGGCCGAGGAGTCGGACGCCTACTTTGCCACGCGCCCGAGAGGCAGTCAGCTCGGCGCATGGGCTTCGTGCCAGAGTGCGGTCATCCCCGGTCGCGGAGACCTCGACCGGCGCTTTTCCGAATTGGAAGCGTCGTACAAGGAGCGCCAGATCCCCAGGCCCCCGCACTGGGGCGGCTATCGCGTGATCCCCGTGGAGATCGAGTTCTGGCAGGGCCGGGCCGATCGGCTCCACGACCGCTTCGTCTACCGGCTGAGGGAGCCGAAGGACTGGATCATCGAGAGGCTCTCCCCCTAGGCCGGCATTGCTGGAGAGGTCGATCTCACGTTGTGTTGCTGTGTTGCTGGTTGCTGGTTGCTTGAGGTGTGCGTCGAACGGTTGGGCAAGAAGCACTTGGCGTCGGCGCAACACCTCGAGCAACCAGCAACCAGCAACACAGCAAC
>JBDTOZ010000319.1:0-5077 GCA_039932995.1 Acidobacteriota bacterium
CCGCTTCAGCACGCCACGCCGGGGAACAAGGCGCCACCGGTGGCCTGTTCGTCGGGGTGACCCAGCTCACGTCCAGGGCAATACTTCCGGGTTATTGTGCGCAAAGGTCCGGCTCCGCAATGCGGAGTCTTCATTCTCTTCGGCAAAGGTCCCTCAACGACATGATCAAGTCCCTCCGTGTCCTCATTCTCGCCGCGACCTTCGCGGCCATCGTCGTTCCCTCGGTCCAGGCGGCCACGTACATCGTGCCCACGGATGCGGAGATGATCCAGAAGTCGGATGACATCGTCATCGCCACGGGAGTGAGCTCGTTCGTGGAGCGGAATGCTCATGGGGGAATCGTCACCCGGTACACGCTCCGCGTCGACGAGTCGCTGAAAGGCCACCGTTCCGCAGGGGATCATCTCGTGCTCACCGAAAGGGGGGGATTGCTGGACGGCAAGATCAAGTACATCCCCGGAACGCCGGAGTACGAGCCGGGCGCCAAGTATCTGATCTTCACGGAGACGAACAATGATTTCGAGCCGGTGACGTTCGGGATGGCTCTCGGGCAGTTCTTTTTCACGAACCAGGGATCGCGCAAGCTCCTCCTCCGGACCGAGATCTACGGCTTCGACGGAAATCTCGGTGGCTACAAGGAACAGGCGCGGGATGCCGGCGGCTTCGTGACTTACATCCGAGGGATCGTGTCGCAGCGCATCAGCCCGTTGCCCACGTACTTTGTCGCCGGCGCGGAGCCTGAGTACACCCTGCGCAGCGGAAAGATCGAATCCCTGGCGACGCGCACTTCCTACCTGATGCAGCAGTCCGGTCAGGGCTTTCGCTGGTCCACACCCAGCGCCACCTTCGTCAAGAGCGGGAGCGCCGTAGGCCCGGATGGAAATGTGGCGGTGACGCAGGCCTTCGCCGAGTGGAACAGCACCACCTCGAACATCGACTACAGCGATGGCGGCCAGGACAACACGGCCATGGGTGGCCTGACCAGCACCGACGGCAAGAACGCCATTCTCTTCAACGATCCGAACAATGAGGTTGGCTCGGCGGCCGGCATCGGCGGGATCAGCGCCGGCGGCAATCCGTACACGTTGGATGGCGAGACCTTCTGGGACATGATCGAAGTCGACGTCGTCATGAACGACGGAGCCTTTGCGCAGAACTGCTACAACAGCGTCGCCACACACGAGATCGGACATACGCTGGGCTTTCGTCACTCGGATCAGCCGCCGTCGGGTGGCGTGACCACGACGAACGCCATCATGAACTCCGTGGTCCAGTGCAGTTGGAACGGCGTTCTGAAAACGTACGACAACGACGCGGCCTCCACGGTCTACGGCGCAGGCGCGGTCTGCAGTCCTCCGTCGATCACGACGCAGCCACAGAGCAAGTCCGTGGCAGTCGGAACGCAGACGTCGCTCTCTGTCGTGGCCAGCGGCTCCGCGCCCTTGACTTACCAGTGGTATTTCGGCGATTCGCCGAACACGTCCAATCCGGTGCTCGGCGCGACGTCGAGCACGATCAGCATCACGCCTAACAGCGTCGGCTCCGGCAACTACTGGGTGCGGGTCTCCAACTCCTGCACGAGCGGTCCTGCCGCCAACAGCAACACGGCCACGGTGACCGCCACCTGCACCAATCCGAGCATCAGCAATCTCTCCCCCAGTCTGACCATCACCGGCGGCCAGTCGACGCAACTGCAGGTCACGACGGCCGGAAGCGCGACGACGTTCCAGTGGTATGTCGGCACGGCGCCGGACCGCAGTCAGGCCATCGGCGGGAACTCCAAGACTCTCAACGTCACGCCCTCCACGACCACCAACTACTGGGTCGAGGTGAGCGGTCCGTGCGGCACGCCGGTGCAGAGCAGCACCATCACCATCACGGTGATCCCCTGCGCGGACATCACCGTCGACGCGCCCACGGCCACGCCCGGCATCGGCTCCGGCAAGTACACCCTGAACGTGAACGCGTTCAGCACCTCCACGCCCCTGACCTTCTCCTGGTTCAAGGGAGGGACGCCGGGCTTTGGCGGGACGCCGATGGGTGGCGGTCAGTCACTCAACGTCACCGTGACCGCGGTGACCGGCTTCTGGGCCCGCGTGCAGAACGCGTGCGGCCGCGTGGAGTACAGCTCGATCATCACGCTCGCTCCCTGCACGCTCCCGACGATCACCACGCAGCCGGTGGACCCTCCGAAGATCAACTCCAACCAGACCGCGCCGCTCTCCATCACGGTCAGCGCCGGAGCGACCGTGAAATGGTTCCGCGGCACGGTGGGCGACACGACCAATCAGGTCGGCACCGGCACGGCCATCAACACGCCAGCCCTGACCGCCAACACGCAGTTCTGGGCGCAGGTCACGAACTCGTGCGGCTCGATCTCCTCGCGCCAGGTCACGGTGACGGTGCAGCAGATCTCCGAGCTCGTGTCGATGCTGAACGGCCGCTTTTTCGTGCAGGTCCGCTACATCAATCAGTTCGAGAATCCGCCGCGGGAAGGAAAGCTCCTGGGGCGCTCGCTCTCCAGCACGGCGCTCAGCGACACGGCCATCTTCACGTTCGGCGATCCTCTGGTGGTCGAGCTGATGGTTCGCCTCTCCGACGCCCGACCGTTCGAGAACAAGATCCACCTCTACCTCGGCGGTCTCAGCGACGTGGAGTTCTCGGTGGTGGTCACGGACTCGTTGACCGGCATCATCAAGGAGTACCGCAAGCCACCGAACCAGCTCGTCGGCGCGATCGACCGCACTTCCTTCCCGGGCGGCACGTCGCTGCTCGACGGCGGAGTGGACGCGCTGATGCAGCGCACGGCCATGCTCACCGTGCAGCCGAATGCCGAGGTCTCGACCATCCGGCTGCTGAACAACCGCTTCCAGGTGCGGATGCGCTACAAGAACCAGTTCACCAACCCGGCCGGCGAGGGGTACATGAACACACGCTCCATCGCCAGCTCCACGACCACGGAGACGGCGGTCTTCTTCTTCGACGAGAACGTCGGCTCGGTGGAATGGATGGTCCGTTTCTCCGACGCCCGCCCCTTCGCGGAACGCATCGACTTCTTCCACGGCGGCCTCAGCGACGTCGAGTTCACCGTCGAAGTGACGGACACGGTGAAGGGAATCACCCGCGAGTACAAGAAGGGCCCGTTCAGTCTGCTCGGGCAGGTGGATCGGAGCTCGTTCACTCCTTAGCTCGTCGTCTTCTCGTCTTCTCGTCTTCTCGACGACTCGACGACCCGACGACTCGAAGACACGACGACTCGACGACACGAAGACACGAAGAGGCGAAGAGGAAACCGTAACCACTTCCCCCCACCGGCATCGAATATTCACGCGGGATCGAATGGTTCGATCTTCGCAGGAGGCACGCGGTGGCTCACCGAAAATCACAGCTCATCTCATTTCTCATCGTTTTCCTCTTCGGCTGCGTGCAGTCGCAGTCCGCTCCGGCGCCCGCCGCGAAGAAGCCCAAAGGAGGATCCGTGTCGCAGTCCCTGTTCACCAAACCTTCGGACGCCGAGCTCAAGAAGCAGCTCACTCCGATCCAGTACGAGGTCACGCAGCACGACGGCACGGAGCCGGCGTTCCGCAACGAGTACTGGAACAATCACGAGGCCGGCATTTACGTCGACGTGGTCAGCGGCGAGCCGCTGTTCTCGTCACTCGACAAGTTCGAGTCCGGCACAGGCTGGCCGAGCTTCACCCGGCCGCTGGTCGCGGACAATGTGAAGTCGAAGTCGGATCGGAAGTTCTTGATGGTGCGCACCGAGGTCCGCTCGAAGCTGGCCAACTCGCACCTCGGGCACGTCTTCGATGACGGTCCGGCGCCGACCGGCCTGCGCTATTGCATGAACTCCGCGTCGCTGCGCTTCATCCCGGCGGCGAAGCTGGAGGCCGAGGGGTACGGACAGTTCAAGCACCTCTTCGAGACCAAGCCGCAGACCAGCGCCTCGACCGCGCAGACGGCCACGCTGGCCGGCGGCTGTTTCTGGGGTGTGGAGGAGCTCATCCGCAAGCTTCCCGGCGTGATCGACACCGAGGTCGGCTACACGGGCGGCAGCGTGGCCAATGCTACCTATCGCAACCACGAGGGACACGCCGAGGCCATCAAGATCACGTTCGATCCGGCCAAGACCTCGTATGAGGACATCCTGGAGTTCTTCTTCAAGATCCACGATCCGACCACGCTCAATCGTCAGGGAAACGACGTGGGCAGCTCGTACCGGTCGGCGATCTTCTACAACGACGACGAGCAGCGCCGCACGGCCGAGATGGTCAAGGCGAAGGTGGAGCACTCAGGCGCCTGGCATCGCCCCGTGGTGACGGAGATCGTTCCGGCCAAGGCGTTCTGGACCGCCGAGGAGTACCACCAGGATTACCTGGAAAAGAATCCGGGCGGCTACACCTGCCACTACATCCGGCCGATCAAGTTCGAATAACGAAGTCAGTCGCAGCATGGGGCGCGGGCATCTTGCCCGCGCCTTTTTTTGCGCCCGGCGGAGTCGCTCGATTTGGACTACCCACACGCGTACTGCGCTCAGTCCGTGGTGCACTCGCGTGCGATGAGGATCAGTTCCTCGATGTCGAACGGTTTGGCCAGGAGGCGGCAGACGCGCTCCAGGAAGGCGCAGCTCATCTTGGCGGGGGAGGCGGTGGTGACGATCACGCGGCGGAGGGACTTCGGCTGGTGGAGATCGAGGTAGTCGAGGAGCGCCTCGCCGCCGATGTCCGGCAGGATGAGGTCGATGATGAGCAGGTCGTACGCCACCGTGGCCAGCAGATCGATGGCGGCGGTGGCGCGGCGGACGCCTTCCACGTTGAAGTTCTCGCGTTCGAGGACGATCTTCACGAGATTGAGAATCGCGCCGTCGTCTTCGACGATCAGCGCGCGGTAACCCGACCGACGCTCCATCTTCCGATCTCTCTCAGCAAGATCATTGCCGTGGGGCCTGCCGGCTGTCGTTGAGAGCGTCATTTCAGCGAGCCGCGGTCAGGTCCTGCGCCGCTAGGGCGAGCTCAGCGGGGTCGACCGGTTTCTTGAGATAGGCGTCTTCGAGTCGTCGGGTCTTCGAGTCGTCGAG
>JBDTOZ010000320.1:0-8358 GCA_039932995.1 Acidobacteriota bacterium
GGGGTCGCCCTCACGGCAGCAGACGCCAGTGAAGCGGAGAAGTTTCAGCCGCAAGCAACCAGCAACCAGCAACCAGCAACGTCTCGCCGCCGTGCTCGTGGCGCTTGCGCTCGTGGCCTGCTCCGGCGCCGATCGCAACCCGAACCGGATCGAGTTCTGGGGGTTGGGGCGCGAGGGGGAAGTGGTGGCGGCGCTCATTCCTCAGTTCGAGCGCGAGACCGGGATCCACGTCCACATCCAGCAGATCCCCTGGACCGCGGCCCACGAGAAGATCCTCACCGCGCATGTCGGCAACTCGTTGCCCGACGTCACGCAGGTCGGCAATTCGTGGATGGCGGAGCTGGTCACGGTCGGCGCCGTCGTGCCCCTCAGTGAGACCCTCGTGCCGCGGGACGACTACTTTCCCGGCATCTGGGACACGAACGTCGTCGGTGGGCAGTTGTACGGCATCCCCTGGTACGTCGACACGCGGGTGCTCTTCTATCGCACCGACATGATCCCCACACCGCCGAAGAGCTGGAGTGAATGGCTGGCGATCATGGAACGGCTGAAGCGCGAGAGCCGGCATCCGTCGTTCTTCCCGATCCTGCTTCCCACGAACGAGTGGAACCAGCCGGTGATGTTCGCGCTGCAGCGCGGCGCGGTCCTGGTAGACGAGTCCGGCCATGCGCGTTTCGAGCAGCAGCAGTTCATCGATGGCTTTGCGTTTTACGGCGACCTGTTCCGCCGCGGGTATGCGCCGGCGGTGAGCAACAGCCAGGTCGCCAACCTCTATCAGCAGTTCATGGCCGGCGACTTTGCGATGTTCATCAGCGGTCCGTGGGACGTCGGCAACATGCGCCTGCGCCTGTCGGCCGAGGAGCAGAAGTTGTGGAGCACGACGCCACTGCCCGCACCGGACGGCACGCCGTTTCCCGGCGTGTCGCTGGCGGGAGGCTCGAGCCTGGTGATCGCCAGAACGTCGCAGAAGCAGGCCGCGGCCAGGAAGCTGATCCAGTTCCTCTCGCGGCCCGACATCCAGGTCCGGTTCTGGGAGCTGAGCAACGATCTGCCGGCGCGGCGCAGCGCGTGGCAGGTCCCGAAGCTCCTGCAGGATCGTGAGATTGCCGCGTTCCGCACGCAGCTCGACCGCACGCAGGCCTTGCCGCGCATCCCCGAGGCCGAGAACGTGGTCACCGCGGTGGCCGAGTATGGCCAGCCGCTGGCGCGCGGCCAATACCGCGACGCCCGCACGGCTGCCCTCGCACTCGACAAGAAGGTGGAGCGGATGTTGGAGAAGAGGCGCTGGGTCCTGGCGCGATTCGGAGCGGCCGGCGGAGTGAAGCCATGAAGACCGAAGCGCGGGCCTCACTCTTCTTTCTCATTCCGGCGCTGACGCTGGTGACGCTGTTCTTCGTCATCCCCGTGGTGGGCAGCTTCTTTCTCAGTCTCACCGACTTCGACATCTACTCGCTCGGCGACACCGGGAACACCCGCATCGTAGGAGCGCACAACTACGGCTCGCTGATGGGCAGCCCGCTTTTCTGGCGGGCGCTCAGTAACACGCTCTACTTCTCGCTCGTGGGCGGACCGCTGACCATCATCGTGGCGCTGGGGGCGGCCCTCCTCCTCAATGCGCGGCTGGCCCGGTTCAAGGCCTTTTTCCGCACCATCTACTTTGCGCCCGTGGTCACGACCATCGTGGGCGTGGCCGTGGTCTGGCGCTACGTCTACCACACACGCGTGGGCCTGCTGAACCGGCTGCTCGACGCCGTCGGCATCGCCGGGCCGGATTGGCTGGGCGATCCGCGCTGGGCCATGCCCGCGCTGATCATCCTGGCGGTCTGGCGCGGCTTCGGGTACGCCACGGTCATCTTTCTGGCCGGCCTGCAGAACGTGCCCGAAGAGTTGTACGAGGCGGCGCGGATCGACGGCGCGGGAGCCTGGAAACAGTTCCGGCACGTGACCCTGCCCATGCTCGGTCCGACCTTCGTGTTCGTGGGCATCATCACCGCCATCGGCTTCCTGCAGGTCTTCGCCGAGCCTTACGTCATGACCCCCGATGGTGGCCCGCTGAACGCCACGCTGACCATCGTCATGCTGATGTACCGCGAAGGATTTCGCTGGTGGAACATGGGCTACGCCGCCGCCGTGGCCTTCGTCCTGTTTGCGCTCATGCTCGCGGCCACCCTGGTGAATTCGCTCGTGCGGAGGATGCGATGACGGAGTCGACGAGTCGACGAGTCGACGAGTCGTCGAGTGTCGCGCCATCTCCTCGGAGACTTGACGACGCGAAGACTCGACGACTCCTCCCCGCGATCGCCATCCACACCCTGCTCATCGTCGGCGCGATTGCCACGGTCATCCCTCTGCTCTGGATGATCTCCGCGTCGCTGATGCCCCAGGGAGAGGCGACGTCGTTTCCGCCCCGGCTCATTCCCAGCCACGTCACCTTCCAGCACTATCGCGCGCTCTTCACGAACCTCAACCTCGGGCGCGCGTTCCTGAACAGCCTCTTCGTGGCCTTGCTGGCCACGCTGCTCTCGCTGCTGCTGAACTCCATGGCCGGATACGCCTTCGCCAAGCTGCGGTTTCGGGGCAGGGATCGCATGTTCGCGCTGCTCGTGGCCGCGCTGGGGATTCCCGCGCAGGTGGCCATGCTGCCGCTGTTTCTCATGCTCAAGGCCATGGGCCTGGTGAACACCTACGTCGGTGTGCTCATCCCGTACATCGCCACCATCTACGGCATCTTTCTGGTGCGCCAGTTCATGCTCTCCATTCCGGATGACCTGCTGGCCGCGGCGCGCATCGACGGAGCCAGCGAGCTGCGCATCTACTGGTCGGTGATCCTGCCGGTGGCCCGTCCGGTCCTGGCCACCCTGGCCATCTTCACGTTCATGTCCGCGTGGAACGACTTCATGTGGCCCTTGATCATCCTCACCGACAACGACAAGTACACGATGCCGGTGGCCGTGGCCAATCTCGTGGGCGAGCACGCGCTCGACCTCGAGCTGATGATGGCCAGCGCCGTCCTGACGATCATCCCCGTGCTCACGCTCTTCTTCGTCCTGCAGAAGCAGTACATCGCCGGAATGATGGCCGGGAGCGTGAAGGAGTGAGGGAGCTCTATCGCTTGCGCGATGCTTTCGTCCTCCTCCTCTTCTTCCTGACCCTCCCCCTTCACGCCGACCTTCTCGACGTTCCGTGGAAGGCCGTGCCGGCGGCGGGCGTGGAGATGAAGATCGCGCAGGGCGACGCTCTGAAAATCGATTTCGACTTTCACGGGCACGCCGGCTACGCGATCGCGCGGCGCGATGGGCGCATCGAGCTGCCGGAGAATTTCGAGCTCTCGTTCCGCATCAAGGGCCAGGCTCCCCGCAACACGCTGGAAGTGAAGTTCGTGCAAGGCGACAACGTCTGGTGGACGACGCGCCGCGAGTACGACTTCCCGCGGGACTGGCGGCGCGTGTCGATCAAGAAGCGCCAGCTCGAGTTCGCATGGGGGCCGGCCGGGCCGAGTCCTTTGCCGAAAACGGTCGACGCGATCGAGATCGTCGTCACCGCGGGCACCGGCGGCACGGGCACGGTCTGGCTGGACGACGTCGAGATCACGCCGCTGCAGATCGCGCCGGGTCCTCCGCCGCAACTTCCCTTCCCCGCCAGCGGAGTGCTGGACCTCGGCGCGCGCTACGAGATCGGCGGCGTGGTGATCGATTGGGAGCGGCCGCCGCAGTCGTTCGAGCTGGCCACCTCCCTCGACGGCCAGGAGTGGGACGTGCGCACGTTCGACGCGGCCCGATGGGTGCCGCTCCCCGATACGGACGCACGCTTCATCCGCGTGCCGCGGGCCAGCTCCGTGCGCGTTCTGCCTCCCATGCGCGACGACAACGCCTTCTTCACCGAGGTGGCCAGGACCTATCCGCGCGGCTACTTCCCGCGCTATCTCCTCGGGGAGCAGTCCTACTGGACGATCCTCGGCGGCACCGACGGCGAGGAAGAAGAGGCGCTTTTCAGTGAAGACGGCGCCATCGAAGCCGGCAAAGCGCGCTTCTCCATCGAGCCCTTTCTCAAGCTCGACGGAAAACCGGTGAGCTGGAACGATGTGGCCATCGAGCAGCTCGAAGGGCCGGTGGTGGTCTGGAAGAAGCACCTGACCATCACCCCGCACTACGACCACGGCACACTGAAGGTGCGCTACCAGACCGCACCGAATGCGCGACTGGTCCTGGCCATCCGCCCCCTTCAGGTGAATCCGCAGTGGCAATTCCTGAACCGCACGGGCGGCGTGGTGCGGATCAAAAAAATCAGTTACGACGACTCCACGGTCACGGTCGAAGGGGATACGACCAAGACCATCCGTGTGTCCGCGCCCATCCATCTCGACGACGTGCTCCCGGAGTCGACCGTGGCCGGCGACTACAAGAGCCTGTTCCTCGAATTCGACGAGCACGACGTGACCATCGAGATCCCCCTCGGCGACGCACATAGCACGCCCGCGGCCAACGTTGGCGCTGCTGACCGCCGGCCCACCGCCAACTTCTCGTTAGACCTCCCCGCGGAGCCGCGCCTCGCGAAGACCATCGCTGCGCAGCTCCGTTACATCCTCATCAACAAAGACGGCCCGGCCATCCACCCCGGCTCGCGCTCCTACGAGCGCTCGTGGATTCGGGACGGCTCCCTGACCTCCGAAGCCCTGTTGCGGCTGGGACAGGACGAGGTCGTGCGTGAGTTCATCGAGTGGTATGCCAAATCCATTCGCGAGGATGGATACGTACCGTGTTGCGTCAGCGCGGCCGGCGCCGATCCGGTTCCCGAGCACGACAGCCACGGCCAGTTCATCTACCTCGTGGCCGAGTACTACCGGCACACCGGCGACCGCGCGCTCGTCGAGCGGATGTGGCCGGTCATCGAGCGGGTGGTCACCTTCATCGATCAGCTCCGCCATGAGCGGATGACGAAGCAGTATGAGGGAACGGCGTTCTACGGCCTCGTCCCCGAGTCGATCAGTCACGAAGGCTACTCGGCCAAGCCGATGCACTCGTACTGGGATGATCTGTTCATTCTCAAAGGGTTGAAGGATGCGGCCTTCCTGTCCACAAAAGGGGGACGTTCACCACAGAGGCACAGAGACACAGAGGGCCATGAGAAGAAAGTGAGCACAACGGAGTCTTCTGTCTCTGCGCCTCTGTGCCTCTGTGGTGAACAGTCCCTTTTGGCGCTGGCAGAATCGTTCCGCGGAGACCTATTGAGCTCCCTCCGGAAGACGATGAAGCAACACGACATCGCCTATATCCCAGGCTCGGTGGAGTTGGGAGACTTCGACGCCACCTCCACGACCGTGGCCGTGACTCCGGTCGATGCAGAGTTGCCCCGTGCGGCGCTGCTGGGCACGTTCGAGAAGTACTGGTCGCACGCCCTCGAGCCGCGCACGTATACGCCGTATGAGTTGCGCGTGGTCGGGACTCTGGTCCGGCTGGGGCAGGCGGAGCGGGCGCGCCGGCTCCTGCAGTACTTTTTCGAGGACCAGCGTCCGGCGGCCTGGTTTCAGTGGGCCGAGGTCGTGCGGGCCAATCCTCGCGAAGGGGGATTCATCGGCGACATGCCGCACACGTGGGTGGGCTCGGACTTCATTCGCAGCGCGCTCGACTTCCTCGCTTACGAAGACGACGACACCTTGATCGTCGGCGCGGGACTCTCGCGGGAGTGGGCGGAGGGGGGTGTGCATGTGCAGAACCTGAGCACGCACTACGGGACGCTCGATTACTCCATGGAAGCGCGGGACGGTGCTCTCCGCGTCCGCCTGGGCGGCGACGTGCGCGTTCCGAAGAATGGCATCGTCCTCAAGTCCCCGTACGGCGGCGGCGACGTGCTCCTGCGCACTCTTCCCGCGGAAGTGGTGCTGAGACCCGCGCCGGAACCCGTCAGCAGCAACTGAAAACGCAATGAAAGACATCATGAGCTACGGACACTTCTCTCCCGATGGACGCGAGTACGTCATCACTGATCCTCGTCCTCCGCGTCCATGGACGAACGTCATCTCCAATCCGCGGCTGGGTCTCGCGGTCAGCCAGAGTGGCAGCGGCTTCACCTGGATCGACAACTCGCAACTCGCGGTCGTGAACTGGTGGCAGCAGGACTTTGCCCAGGACACGAGCGGCAAGTTTCTCTACGTGGGCGAAGGGGATGACCTCTGGTCGTTGTCGCCCGCTCCGGTATGGGCGGACTTCGATCGTTTCGAATGCCGGCATGGGATGGGCTCGACGACCTTCGTCACCGAGCGCAATGGTCTCTCGGCGCAGTGGACGCTCCTGGCGCATCCCAGTGACACGGTCGAGCTCTGGATCGTGAAGCTGAAGAACACGTTGCGCGTGCCGCGCCGGCTCGAGCTCACCGGGTACCTGGAGTGGTGCTGCGGCGTGACGCCGGCGCCGCGCCGCGAGTTCCACAAACTCTTCATCGAGACGGCCCGCGAAGGGAACGCGATCTTTGGCTGGAATCACATGTGGGACGTGGGGAACGCGCGGTGGGGACACTGGAACACGGACTATCCGTACGTCTCGGCGTTCGGCACGACGGCGACGGTGGTCTCCGCCGAGGGGGAGAAGTCGGAGTTTCTCGGACGTTACGGCACGCTGCGCGACCCCGAGGCGTTGAAGCATCATCAGTGGAAGGGCCTGTTCGGACGGCACTACGATCCGGTGGCGGCCATGCGCAGCGTGATCGAGCTGGGACCCGGCGAGGAGAAGTCGATCGGGTATGCCATCGCCGTCTCGACCTCGCGCGAGGAGTGCGCGGAGCTGCTCACGCGGTCGCTGGACGTCCCTTTCATGGAGAGCGCCCTGGCCGAGGTGCATGCGGCGTGGATCGAACGGCTCGGCGCGCATCGCATGGAGACCGGGGATGCGCGCTTCGACTCGTTCATCAACGACTGGACGCGCTACCAGGCCATCTCCGCGCGCATCTGGGGCCGGGCCGGGTATTACCAGCAGAGCGGCGCGTACGGATATCGCGATCAGTTGCAGGACTCGCAGGTGTGGCTGACCATCGACCCGCAAACGTGCCGCGATCAGATCCGTCTGCATGCCGGGCATCAGTTCGCGGACGGGTCGGTCTATCACTGGTGGCACCCGCTCTCCGAGCAGGGCTTGATCACGAAGATGACCGACGACCTGCTCTGGCTCGGGTTCGTCACCGCCAACTACCTGAAGGAGACGGGCGACTTCACGATCCTGGACGATGCCGCGCCGTTTCTCGATGACCCGGAAGCGGTTCCGCTCGAAGAGCACGTGCGCCGCGCCTTCGAGCGCGTCTTCCAGCGCACCTCGGCACGCGGGCTGCCGTTCATCGGCGCGGGCGACTGGAACGACGGACTCTCCGCCGCCGGGCTGGAAGAGAAGGGCGAGTCCATCTGGCTGGCGCACTTCCTGGCCGGCCTGCTCGCCGACTGGAGCGAGATTCACGCGCGCAGTGGCAAGGCGGAGTTCGCGAGTGGTTACGGGGAGCGTCGCCAGAAGCTCGTGGCCGCGATCAATGAGCATGGCTGGGACGGGGCCTGGTACTGGCGGGCCACGCTCGACGACGGCTCGAAGATCGGCAGCAGCGAGAACACCAGCGGGAAGATCTTCCTGAACGCGCAGACGTGGGCCGTGCTCAATGACGTGGCCCCGGCAGACCGCGCCACGGCCTGCATGGATTCGGTGAAAGAGCATCTCGTGCGTGAGTCGGGCGCGCTGCTCCTGGCCCCCGCGTACGACACTCCCGACGACCGCATCGGCTACATCACCCGCTACGCGCCGGGCTTGCGCGAAAACGGCGGCGTCTACACACACGCCGCCACGTGGGCCATCGCCGCGGCGGCGAAGATGAAAGACGCGGAGCTGGTCGGCAAGCTGCTGACGGCCATCGATCCGACGAACAAGGATCCGGAGCGCTACTGGGCCGAGCCGTTCGTGCTGCCCGGCAACGTGGACGGCCCCGACTCACCGCTGAACGGACGCGCCGGCTGGACCTGGTACACCGGCTCCGCCTCCTGGCTGCACCGCGTGGTCGCGGAGTGGGTGTTGGGCGTGCGCCCGACCTGGGAAGGCCTCCTCGTCGATCCCTGCCTCCCCCCGCAATGGGACCACGCCCGCGTCGTCCGCCCCTGGCGGGGGAAGACCATCGAGATCGAGATCACGCGGGGGATGGAGCCGCGCGTGATCGCGTAGGCGCTCTTCGCGGCAAGGCACTGCGGTAAGGGGCCGCGGGCATCCTGCCCGCGGTTCTGTGGAGCGGTGGACTTGAGTTTTAGTCCACCGGTGACGCGCGAAGGCGCGTCGAACAAGATAGCCCCGGGCTCGGCCCGGGGAAAACGAGATTCGATTCTCAACGCGGCCGCGA
>JBDTOZ010000321.1:0-3590 GCA_039932995.1 Acidobacteriota bacterium
CAAGCGCTCGAGCACTCGCCCCACGCAGATCACGCACCCGCTCCTCGTCGAAGGAGGGGTGGCAAACTATCGAGATGCAGTCGATCTGGAGAGTGACGGCGCCGTCTGGCATTCAGACCTCCCCGTACGATGAAACCGGTGTCTAGTCCTTTCCTAGCCCTCGCTACGCCGGATCGCGTAGCAGACGAGATCGCAGCGGATCTTTTCCCTTGACTCATGCCGCGAGAGGATCGCGTCGATCGACGCCATGAGCGCGTCGTCGGTCGCGAGCCGGCGTGCATCGGTGTAGCAGAGAATGGAGAGCAGCGCCGTCTTCAGATCCGCCCGCTGCGCGCGAGGATCGGGAATGAGTGACGAGAAGCGCGTCGCCTGGACATCGTACGTATCGCGAGACAGCTGCGCGATCGTCTCGTGGGCTTTCGTGCTGCGCCGGTGATACTTCGGTGCCGTCTCTCTCCAGAGTTGCGTGAAGACCGAATCCGGCGCATCCATCACAACGAACAGCGGCGCGTTGGGCGCGCACGCCTGCAGCATGTCGCGGAACGCGCCGTTCTTCATCAGATAGACCACATGGACAAGCAAGACCGCATCAGATCGTTCCGCGCAACTCGGAAAGACGGTCTCCGCGGATGCGAGCGTACGCGTAACGTTCTTCACGAGGCCCGTTTCGGAGACGACTCGGACCGCCTCGTTCAGCAGCTCCTCGTCGGGATCGATGAGCCGCACTTCCGCGATCGGGCTCGGGCTGTGAACGAGTATCTGCTTCATGAGCTCACCGTCGCCGCAGCCGATGTCGCAGAGCGTGAGCCCGTCGCTCGTCGGCCAGGACTGCTGGCCGACGATCTGCGCAGCCATCACGGCGTTCTCGTCCGAGATCGCGCGGAACGTCTTCCACGCTTCGAGGTACACCTCGCTCGGCCATTCCTCGCGTGCAATCGCTGTCGTTGTCATGCTTTGGTCGCGGTGGGGAGCACGCTGTACGTGATGTCACGGTCGAAGGTGTCGATGCCCTCGGCGCGCTTCAACCATCCGACAATTACGTACGTGATTGGAAGCGCGATGACCTCGTAGAGGCACTTCAGCACCCATCCCGACAACATGATGACGCCGAGCACCTTCCACGGGAAGACGAACGCGAAGGCGACCGTGTTGAAGACGATGCTATCTGCGCCTTCGCCGATCGCTGTTGACGCGAGCGCCCGCATCCAGAAGTGCTTGCCTTCCGTCTTCACCTTGAGCCGCGACAGGACGACCGAGTTCAGGAACTCGCCGACGAGATACGCAACGAAGCTCGCGAAGACGATGCGGGGTACGAACCCGAGCATGCGCGCGAACGGCTCTGAGTCTGTCCAGAAGGGCGCAGCCGGCAGGATGGTAGCGATCCAATACAAGAACGCCATCCCGGCGAGGCACGCGAACCCGCACCAGATGACGGAGCGCGTGCGACGGAAGCCGTAAATCTCCGTGAGCACGTCGCCGAAGATGTACGCGACGGGGAAAACGATGATGCCGGCTGGCAGCGTGAAGCCCGCGAACGTGATGATCTTCACCGCGACGGTGTTCGCGATGAGGAGCGACGCGACGAAGATCATCGCGACGATATGGAAGTAGCGATAGCCGGCCGGGTTCTCGCTCAATGGCCGCGTCTCAAGATGCGTCATGGGAAACCTCCAATGATTCTCTGCGTTTCTGATTTCACCGCGAGTACGGGATGTCCTCGACGGAAATGGCTTCACGTTCGATCGTCTGATGCACGTTCGTCCTCCAGAAGTCCCGCGTCTTGCGGTCGAGCCGCGCGACGCTCACCTCGTTGCGCGGTTCCTTCAGGTGGTACATGAGGACGTACCCGTCTGAGAGCTCGTCGTCGGTTGGCTCGAACATCACGACCGGGATGGCGCAGAGGTACGGCGGCACGAGGAGTACCCGAAGGCTCTTGTGCTTGTGGAGCTCCTTCAGCCGGCGCTCGACCTCTTCGGGATCAAACCTTCGCGCCACATCGGAGAAGATCTCATCCCACAAGGTGATCGCGGTGCCGCGCTGCGGGAGGCAGAACGTGTAGCGCACGTCATCGGGTACCGTGAACTTTTCGGCCAGCAGATTCAGACGCGTGAGGAGGATGGTGCTCAGCGTCTCCGCTTGCCCAAACCGCTCTTGCTCTGCCGGCGTGGACGTGATGATGAACTGGTCGCGCGCCTGCCCAGCGAGGCGCACGACCGCCTCCCACAGTTCCGTTGCGTCGGTGAGTTTCGGATCGAGCCGTGGCGCAGCCGCGAGATCGGTGAGCAGTTGCTCGAACCGCGCGACGGCTTTGTCAGCGCCCTTGGCCGGGTGAACGCGCGCCCGAATCCCGTCCGTCAGCGCTCGGTGCAGGTTCTTCGGACACGGACGCTCGCCGCGGGCGATCTGATGGATGAACGCGGCGAGGCTCTTCGCCTTCTTGCCTTGGTACTCCGGATCAGTCGCGATGATGAGTTCCGCAAGGTCGGTCGCGCTTCGAAAGAGCGGGCGCTCCTTCGCGCCGAGCGGCTCCTCAAAGAGAAAGAGCGCGACCGGCGACGCGGTCGCTTCGCTTGGGCCAATCGTCATGATGCGGCATCGTAACGCCGCCGCCGGCGACTTGCAATGCCGCCACGCGCCTTGTTGCAGTTCCGACGCCGACAAGCGCCCAATTCACCGGCACGGCCTTCGCATCTGTCGCCAGCACCGGACAGCGCCGTACACGAAAGCGGACGCCGAGCTTGCCAAAACGGCATAGCTGATCTATATTCACCATCCGGTGCTCACAGCAGCACTGAGGTTCCTCGGAACCTCTCGATCTTTGAAGGACGACGCACCCGACGCAGCAAAGGTCGGCACCCCGGATACAGAGAGGTAGACCCGTTGGAAACGGTGATGACACGGAACCCCGGAGACCCTTTTTAAGAGTTCTCTTGAAAAAGAGAACGGGGGCGCTGGAAAGGTCCAGACACCCCCGGTCACGGCGTCGTGAGACGCCGGGCCTCTTCAGTACGAGGACAGATCGCGTTGACGCGCGCCCTGACTCGAATCATGGATCGAACGCTTGGAGAACTCGCCATGACCCGAAACCGAGAGACCTCTAAAACACTACTCCATACTTCCGCAACTATGGAAGATGCGCGATTACTCACCATATATCTCGTGAGCCGCCACTTCCTCAAGAAAAACGCACCGCGGTGGCGGCTGATTCCGACGCGTGCGGTTCCCCCTGACCTGCTGTACCCCGCCCGTGGCCCGCACGGCGGCTACATGATCCCGATCGTCCTCCGCGACGGGCGCAAGGGCCGCGCCGACACCGTCATCCACGTCGAGATGGAGTGGATCAACGGGTACGGCTGGTACCCGTGCGATTACAAGCTCGCTCTCGACGCTGCCGCGGCAATCTGCGGGGTCGCGAAGTGGACGATGTACCGCATCGGCGATGACCTCGAATCGCGCCGCAAAATCTTCAAGCGCGTCTTCTTCATCACGCAGCAGCTCTTCGAGGAGATCGATCTCGCCGACGAGCTCGCGCGCCGCGTCGAGCGGAAGAAGGGCGGACGACCCGGCCCGCACGCGGAGTTCTGCGCGGG